>NZ_AP026708.1:2500-334285 GCF_026000375.1 Pseudodesulfovibrio portus | reverse complement strand
GTCATCACCGTGGCGCAACGGCCCGGCCCGGCGACGGGCATGGCCACGCGTACGGAGCAGGCGGATCTGGACCTGGTCCTGTACGCCGGGCACGGCGAGTTCCCGCGCGCGATTCTGGCTCCGGCCGATGTCGAGCAATGTTTTTATCTCACCCATCTGGCCTTTGACCTGGCCGAATCATTCCAGACGCCGGTATTCGTTCTGACCGACCAGCATCTGGCCGATTCATACCAGGGGGTTGCTCCTTTCGACCTCGACGACCTGCCCGACGTGGCCCGCCCCATGAGGGAGGCGGAGGAGGGGTACAAGCGATACGCCCTGAGCGAGGACGGCGTCTCGCCCCGCCTGGTGCCCGGTTTCGGCAGGGCGTTGGTCCGGGCGGACTCCCACGAGCACGACGAAACGGGTTGGATCACCGAGGACGGCATGAACCGTGTGGTCCAGAACTCCAAGCGACTGGACAAGGCCTTCGGCCTTGAGGACGAGGTCGTCGAGCCTGATTATTACGGCGAAGACGCTCCGGACGTCCTGCTGGTCTGCTGGGGATCGAGCCTCGGCGCCTGCCTGGACGCCATGGAAAAGGCCGAGAACGGCAAAACCATGGCCGTCCTGCACTTCAGCCAGGTTTATCCCCTGTGCGAATCGCTTTTCATGGACGACCTGGAAAAGGCCGGGACCGTGGTGGCCGTTGAAGGCAACGCCACGGGCCAGTTCGCCAAGTTGATCACGCGCGAGACCGGGTTCTCCATCAACAACCATATCCTGCGGTTCGACGGGCGTCCCCTGACGCCGGAATACGTTCTCGCCGGTCTCAACGGCATCATCTAGGAGGGTAACTCATGGTATCCATGGAAGATTACGGCGACGTCCAGACCAGCTGGTGCCCCGGTTGCGGCAACTTCTCCATCCTGAAGAGCGTGAAGACCGCGCTGGCGGAGATGGATATCGCCCCGCACGAGGTGATGATCGCCTCTGGCATCGGCCAGGCGGCCAAGACGCCGCATTATCTCAACTGCCACATGTTCAACGGGCTGCACGGGCGCTCCCTGCCCATGGCCCAGGGCATGAAGATGGCCAACCCGGACATGCCGGTCCTGTGCATTTCCGGCGACGGATGCAGCTACGGCGAGGGCGGGAATCACTTCCTGGCCGCCATCCGGCGGAATCTGGACATCACGTTGCTGGTGCACGACAATCAGATTTACGGATTGACCAAGGGGCAGGCCAGCCCGACCACGGCCGAGGGGCACGTGACCAAGGTCCAGCCGTCGGGCGTCCGGTCCCGGGCCTTCAACCCCATGACCACGGCCGTGGCCATGAAGACCGGCTTCGTGGCCAGGGCGTTTTCCGGCGAGCCGGACCACCTGGTCTCGGTCATCAAGGAGGCAATGGCCCACCCCGGCTTCTCCCTGGTGGACATCCTGCAACCGTGCGTGTCCTTCAACAAGGTCAACACCTTTGCCTGGTACCAGGAGCGGACGTATTTCCTCGAGGACCACGATCCGACCGATTGGGCCAAGGCCATGGGTGTGGCCGACGAGTTCGACGAACGCATTCCCCTGGGCGTTATTTACAGGAATGACCGCGCGCCGTATCCGCTGGACCGGCAGCTGGCGGTGCACGAGTACGACCGAAATGACTTGAAAGGCGTGATGCAGTCGTATACCTAGACGGTCCGCAATCCATTTTTGAGGAGATATAATGGCCAACGAACCGGACAAGATAATCTATTCAATGTACAAGGTGTCCAAGAAGCATGGACAGCGGGAAGTGCTCAAGAACATTTCCCTGTCCTACTTCTATGGAGCGAAGATCGGCGTGCTCGGCCTCAACGGCTCGGGCAAGTCCTCCCTGCTCAGGATTCTGGCGGGCGTGGACACGGATTTCGAGGGCGAGACCCACGTCAAGGAAGGGTTCACCGTCGGCTACCTCGAGCAGGAACCCCTGGCCGATGAGACCCGCACGGTCCGCGAGGTCGTGGAAGAGGGCGTGGGCGAGATCATGGAGATCATCCGCGAGTACAACGGGATCAACGAACGATTCGCCGAGCCCATGGAAGCGGACGAAATGGACGCGCTCATCGAGCGTCAGGGCAAGGTCCAGGAGCTCATGGATGCCAAGGGCGCCTGGGACATCGATTCAAAGCTCGAAATGGCCATGGATTCCCTGCGCTGCCCTCCAGGCGACACGTCGGTATCCGTCATTTCCGGCGGCGAGAAGCGCCGTGTGGCCCTGTGCCGGCTGCTGCTCCAGAATCCGGACATCCTGCTGCTGGACGAACCCACCAACCATCTGGACGCGGATTCCGTGGCCTGGCTGGAGCGGTATCTGTCCACCTTCCCGGGCACGGTCATCGCCGTGACCCACGACCGCTATTTCCTGGACAACGTGGCCGGATGGATTCTGGAACTGGATCGCGGCCGAGGCATCCCGTGGAAGGGCAATTATTCTTCCTGGTTGGAGCAGAAGCAGAACCGTTTGTCCCAGGAAGGCAAGCAGGAAGCGGATCGCCAGAAGACGCTTGAGCGCGAGCTCGAGTGGATTCGCATGTCGCCCAAGGGACGCCGGGCCAAGTCCAAGGCGCGCATCAACGCCTACGAGGCCATGGTCAGCCATGAGTCCGAGCGGCTGGCCGACGACCTCCAGATCTACATCCCGCCGGGACCGCATCTCGGCAAGCAGGTCATTGTGGCCGAACACGTGTCCAAGTCCATGGGCGACAAGCTGCTCATGGAAGACGTCAGCTTCATCCTGCCCCCCAATGCCATCGTGGGCATTGTCGGCCCCAACGGCGCGGGCAAGTCCACCCTGTGCCGGATGATCGTGGGCGAGGAACAGCCCGACGCCGGGACCCTGACCCTGGGGTCAACGGTGGAGCTGGCCTATGCCGACCAGAACCGCGGATCGCTCACGCCGGGCAAGACCGTGTACGAGGTCATCAGCGGCGGGGCGGAGTTCATCAAGCTGGGCGACCGCGAGGTCAATGCCCGCGCTTATTGCTCCCGGTTCAACTTTGCCGGTCAGGATCAGCAGAAAATGGTGGACGTGCTTTCCGGCGGTGAGCGCAACCGCGTTCACATGGCCCAGATGCTCAAGTCCGGCTCCAATGTCTTGATTCTCGACGAACCGACCAACGACCTGGACGTGAACACCATGCGCGCTCTGGAGGACGGCTTGGAAAACTTCGCGGGCTGCGTGCTGGTCATCAGCCATGACCGTTGGTTCCTGGACCGTATCGCCACCCACATCATTGCCTTTGAAGGCGATTCAAAGGTGGTCATGTGCGAGGGCGGTTACACCGACTATGTGGAAGATCGCAAAAAGCGGCTCGGTGCAGAGGCGGATCAGCCGCACCGCATCAAGTTCCGCAAGCTGACACGATAGATGATACGAAAAAAGGGCCGGTTGCACCGGCCCTTTTTACTTGGCGTCGAAGTCTTCCGAACCGATGGCCTGTCTGCGGTCGATGGCCACCGAGTTGCCGGGGATGGATTTTGCGTATTTCTTGATGTGGGCCGCCCGCTCGCCGATTTCCATGAGCGAGCATTGGCCGAAGATTTCTATGACCCCCAGTGAGATGGTCACCAGGGGATACTTGCGTTCCTTGCCGTCCCGTCCCCGTGCCTGGATCCAGCCCCGCTCGCGGTCCTCCGAACAATAGCAGTTCTTGACCAGTCTCCCGAAGCAGCGGGTGATGGACCGGCAGATCTTTTGTACGGCCTCGGGCGGGGTGATGAGCACGAAATCGTCACCGCCGATGTGACAGAGTTGGGCGTTGTTGGGAGCGTGCTTGCGGGTTGCCCAGCTCATGACGTCCGCGGCCAGCTTGATGATGTGGTCGCCGTTCTTGAAGCCGTAGGTGTCGTTGTAGACCTTGAAATGGTCCAGGTCGGCGTAGATGATGGAAAAGGTGCGCTTCTGCTTGATACGCTTCTCTACGGCCTGTTCGATGGCCACGTTGCCGGGCAGGCCGGTCAGGGGATTGGTTCCCTTGGCCATCTCCACCTGAATCTTGGCCAGGACGTTGAGCAGGGCCTGCACGGTGACCACGCCGTAGAGCCTGCCTCGCTTGGTGACGATGATGTCGTCGTAGGCCTTGATGGATTCCCGCTTCATGGCCATGCGCGCGGCCTGTTCCACCGGGGTGTCGATGTCGACGATGAGCGGGCCGGTGTCCATGATCGTCTCGATGGCCCGGTTGTGATAGAGGGCGTTGCCGTACCGGGAGGAGAGCTGGCGGTTGAGGTGATACTCCATGACCAGTCCCTTGGGGATTTCGTCATCGACCACGACGATGTTGGAGAACACGTTGTTGTTTCGAAAGAATTCCTGGGCCGTGGAGACCAGGGTGTCCAGGGCGACCGCATGGGGAGCCTGGGCCAGGTCGCCGACCGGGGGGGAGCAGGACAGGTTGGTGGAGATGTCGCGTACCGTCTTCAGTTCCAGGCATTCCGTGCTGATGCAGGGCTTGGGGACCGCCGGGCGAGCCAGGAAGAATCCCTGGCCGCAATGCACGCCGATGTCCTTGAGGCAGATGGCCTGGGCCTTGGATTCGATCCCCTCGCCGATGATGCGGGAGCCGATCTTGTCGGCAAAGGTGACCGTCGTTTCCACCAGCGCGCGCTTCACGGGGTCCTTGTGGATGTCCGTGATCAGCGATTTGTCGAGCTTGATGTAGTCGGGCTGCAGCTCCGCGATGAGCGACAGCCCCGCGTACCCCGCGCCCGCGTCGTCGACTGCCACCTGAAATCCCTGGGAGCGGTAATGGTCGAGCGTCCGGTAGAAGAGGTCGAAGTCCTGCACCGAATGGCGTTCCGTGATCTCGAAGACGATGTGGTTGGGCGTGAGCCCGGCCTGTTCCATGAGGGCCAGGGTCTGGCCGGGCGTGAAGGCGGGGTCGGCCATGGTCTTGGGATGGATGTTCAGGAAGAGCTTTTGTCCATCCTTGAGTTCGCCCACGTTCTGGAAGGCCGCCTCCCGACACTGTTTTTCCAGGGCAAAGAGCCGCCCCAGTTGTTCGGCGGTCTCGAAAAGCATGACCGGCGAGCGGAAGGCGGACCCCTCGGGCCCCCTTGCCAGGGCCTCCCATCCGAGGATGGAGTCGGACTGGAAATCGTGGATGGGCTGGTAGTGGGTTGTAATCCATCCCTGGGTAAGGATGGTGTTGAAACGGTTGTAAACGGACAGTTCGCTCATGTTCAGGGGACGCCGCTCCATCCTGCGCGCTTTTTCAAGGGCCTGGGATAAGAGGGTGCCGTCGTCATCACGCATGCCGGGCACGGCAGCGTAGCCCATGCCGAGGTCGATGCCGAGCCCCGTGTGGCGCAGCATTATGTTTTCCAGTCCGTTCTGGGCCTGGATCTTGTATTCGTAGGCGATGTCCGCCGGGTTGTTTTCGCGGGGGACGAGAAAGGCGGCCACGCCCGGGCCGACGTTGTGGATGCCGATCTGCCGGATGTCGTTTTTCCCGGCCGTTGCGGCCAGAGTCTCGCGCAGGGTCTTTTCCAGCAGGTCGACGAAGCTTTGCCCGTACATCTCGCGGAGCGTGGAATAGTCCCGGATGGAGATGAGAACCAGCGTATGGGCGTGGTCGATCCTGACGCGGTTGTCGACCTGCAGGCTCATCGGCGTTTCCATGTGCATAAGCTTCTCTGTTTCCTCTTTTTCACTTTGTTGCGAAAGTGGTCGCATCGTAATCCCCGTTCGGCTTGGATGGGGTGACCCATGGGTGCCCCGGGAAATTTTCCCGGTACGGATGCCATTGATACACGCAGGAAACGTTCGGGTGTTACCGTCTGGTTACGGTGTTGAAAAAAAAGGGTGGCGGAAATGAAAAAGGCAGTCCCGAGGGACTGCCTTTTTCATTGTTCGGTGAAGAACGCGATCAGCGATAGTAGAGGTTCCGGCCGCCGATGGTCAGGAATGCCTGATGCAGGTTCTTTCGGATATCCTTGCGGCTCCATACGCCCTGGATGTGCCCCCTGGAAAGGGCCTTGTAAGAGTTGTGGTAGTCCGGCGGAATTTCCAGGCCGGTGGTTTCCTTGATCACCCCGGGACCGGCAAAGCCGAGCCGGGAGGAGCGGACCGCGTACTGATAGGGCGAGCAGCCCAGGAACGAGGCCACCGGGCCCGCATAGGAGTTGGTGTCGTAGAGCACGATGTACAGTCCGCCTTCCTCGATGTACTTGCGGACGGCCATGGTCACCCTGGGCATCTGGATCAGGCCGTTGACGCCTTCCTGGATGCGGATGCCCGCCGTGCCGTGGATATAGGCCAGGAAGGGCTGGTGCTTGGACTGGGCCAGCTCCAAGGCCCGGATGAACTTCTCGCCTTCTGCCGCGCCCACTGAACCGCCCCGGAAGTTGGCGATCAGGGTGGCGCAGGTGACGCGCATCCCTTCGAGGGTGGCGTTGAAGGTCATGCAGCTCGACTGCAGGCCGGTTTTCTTCTTGGCGGCTTCGACGCGTTCCTCGAAGTTGGGGAACTGGGTCGGGTTGCCGGAGGCGATGTCACGGTTGAATTCGCGGAGTGACCCCTGGTCGAAAACGTTGTGGATATACCATTGGTATTCCATGGGAAAGTTGTAGCCGCAGTGGGGGCAGACACCGGCGAAATCAGTGAACAGGTCGCGGGCCCAGATGTCCAGGCAGCCGCGCTTGGCCGCATGGGGGCAGGTGACTTCCCTGTCTTCCAGGGCCTGCGGGCTGACGTATCCGGTGTCGGCCTCGGCGGACGGTTTGGCCGGTTCGGTCTCGGACAGGCCGGTCAGCTCCATTTCCTTCTGCTTGTCGCCGTTGGGGAGCAGGCCGCATTGCTTGAGCCCCTTGCGGAAGCAGTTGTCCACCTTGGCGGTGATGACGTGCACTTCGTCTGTCACTTCCTCCATGATGCGTTCGATGCGCTGGCGGAAGGGCTTGATCAGGCCGTACAGGACCAGGCTGGTGGTGTTGGACACGATGCTGGAGCTGGTGGCGTTGAGCTTTTCCAGCAGGGATCGGTTGTCCTTGTATGCGTGCTGCGCCAGCTTGCGGTATTTCTTGAACCGCTTGGCGATGAGCCTCTCGCGGGCCTTTTCGTTCAGGGACCAGCGGACGATGATGTCCTCGTGCTTCTTGAAGTGGCGCATGGCCAGGGCGCGGAAGAGGCGGACGCCGCGAACTCCGAGGGCCACTTCGTCCGTGGCCCGGATGACCTGTTCCCGGACGCGCCGATAGAAGTCGAAATGATCGGCGCGCACGCCCAGGGGCGGTTCCTCGATGATCTCGTCGATGTATCCGTTCTTGAGATTGTCCTGTGCCGTGATGCGCTGGGATATGGCGCAGGATTCGATGAGCTCGACGGGAGCGCGCTGCGAGCCTCGGATGCGTCCTTCGATGGCGGCCGCGCCTTCGGGGGAAATGACCGAGTAATAGCCGTGGGAGAGCATGAGCCGCTTGTCGGCCATGCCGATGGCCTCGGCCCCGCCGGAGCCGCCTTCGGAGAAGATTGCCACGATGGGCACGGGCAGCCCGGCCATCTCGTAGATGTTTTCGGCGATCTGCTGGGCCGCGCCCGGAAAATCTTCCACCGGGTAGGAGCCGGGGGTGTTCACATAGGCGTGGATGGGAATCTGCTCCAGGGCTGCGACCTTCATGTATTTCAAGGCCTTGCTGTTGCCCCAAGGCTTGATGGAACCGCCGTTGCGGAACTCCTCGCCGTGGCCTTTTTCCTGGCCGACCACCATGACGGGCTGGTTGATGACCTTCTTGCCCCGGTGGCGGGTGATGTAGGCGCGGGCGATGAGCATGCCGGGGTCGATGGAGTGCTCGTCCTGGCCGCCGATTTCGGTGTAGTTGTCGTAGACGTTTTCCAGGATGTCCTTGAGGCAGGCGCGCTGGGGATGGCGCACGATGCGCACCTTGTCCATGGCCGTGAGCCGGGCGTCAAGGGCCGACTCCATGGCGGACAGGCGCGCGTCCAGCGCTTCGGCACCCCTGATGGTCTGGTCGTCGGACAGGTCCTTGGTCTTTTCAGGAAAGTCTGCGATCTCCTTGGTGAAGGCGTCCAGTTCAGGGCGCGTTTCACCGCCGAGGATATCCCGGGCGTAATTCACCCGGTTCAGCAATTCCTGCATTTTTTTTTCAATATTCATATTTTTAGAATTCGAGCAGGTTTTCGGTTTTCTCAACGAGGAACGGGATGTTGGATCGCATGCCGGGCCCCGAGGAGTCGAAACCGTTCATGGTCAGGTCCTTGAGGAACTCCAGGCCGCGGGCCTTGGCCTCGGCAAGGTCCTTGCCCCAGATGATGGCCAGGGCCAGGTTGGGGTCGTATTCCGTGGGGATCTGGTAAGCCCGGTCCGTGGGCACGTGGGTGTGCACGGACAGCCAGTCGCGTCCGGTCCAGCCGAGCTCCTCGATCTTGCCCACCCAGGGGGTGAAGCCGGTTTCCGTGTCTTCGGCGATGATCCGGTACTCGATGGACACGCCGTCAAAGGTCACATCGTCCTGGGTGTAGCCCAGCGGTTCGCCCAGGCCGATGCGAATCTGTTCGCGTATGAGGTTGACGTCCGGGTTCCCCTTGGTTGCGGCAATGCACGCGGAAACGCCGTTTTCGACCTGGATGCGGGTGTTGACTTCCATGAGGAAGGGCTCGCCCTGCGGAGTGACGATCCACTCCCAGGTGCCGACGTTGTCGTATTTGATCTCACGGGCGATGGACAGGGAATACTCCGTGATGTCGCTCATGACCTTGTCGGCGTCAAAGGTGTAATTCAGGTGTTGGGGCCAGAAGCCGGGCGCGACCTCGATCCGTTTCTGCAGGCCGGGGGACTGGACCGAGCAGTTGCGGGTGCCGAAATGGACCGGATTTGTTCCGGACCGGTCGGACGCGATCTGCACTTCAAGGTGGTTGAAGTCGAACATCCGCTGCTCGATGAGCACGCCTTCGTCGTTGAAGGTGCGCAGGGAGTAGTTGCGGATGCGGCGGTATGTCTGGCGGAAGCGGGCCATGTCCTCGACCTCGTCGATGCCCATTCCGCCGCCGCCTGCGGAAGCCTTGACCAGAACCACGGGACGCTTGACGCCCATCTTGGCCTGGAATTCGAAGAGGCTTTCCGCAATGGATTCGGCTTCCAATTCATCATATATGGCGCGGTCCGAGCCGGGGACGGTGGGGATGTCGAGCCTGCGGGCCAGTCGCTTGGTGTTGATCTTGTCCCCCAGGTCGCGGATCACTTCCCAGGAGGGGCCGATGAAGGTCATGGCCCTGTCGCGCTGGGTCACCCGGCGGGCAAAGCGGTAGTTTTCCGAAAAGAAGCCGTAGCCCGGGTGGATGGCGGTTGCGCCTGATTCATCGGCCACGGACAGGATGTCGCCCGCGTCCAGATAGTTGTGAATTCGGTAGAGGGACTTGTCGCCGCCCAGTTTCCTGGCGGTGTCGATGTGGCCGGATTCGGCGTCTTCCCCTGTATACAGGGCGACAAAGGGGAGGCCGAGCGCATGGCAGGCCTCCATGATGCGAATGGCGATTTCGCCCCTGTTTGCGATGAGTATTTTGTTTCCGTCTATGCTCACGGTATGATTCTTGGGTTGAGGTGTGAATTGAAGGTGCTTTAAATAGCCCTTCTCGCCGCATCTTGCAAATCTTTGTCGGATTGTATTTTTTCTTTTATTTCTATTAGATAAGATAAAACGGCCGTTTAAATATTTGCTGTGGATTTTTTACTTAAAAATGTGTAGAAAGTCGGTCCGCTCAAATTTGGCGGCTCGATATTGTCATTATTGTCAATACGTAAAGAGCCGAGACAAGAGGAGTTCTGAATGGATTACTTAATTGTAGGAAACGGCGTCTCCGCCATCGGGGCCATCGAGGGTATTCGCCAAGTCGATGCCGAAGGGACCATTCTGGTCGTCAGTGATGAAGCCGTCCCCACCTACGGCCGGCCGCTCATTTCCTATTATCTGTCGGACAAGATCAAGTTCGAGACCCTGCCGTTCCGCCCCGAGGAATTCTACGAGAAGAACGGTGTGGAAATGCGACTGGGGTCCCGCGTCCTGTCCGTGGATACCGACTCCAAGCTCCTGACGCTGGATTGCGGCGATACCATCGAATACGGCAAGCTGTTGCTGGCCACCGGCGGCACGCCGGTCAGGCCCCAGTTGCCGGGCGTCGACGGTCCCGGCGTTCACAACTTCACCACCGTGGCCCACGCCGAGACCCTCAAGGAACTGGTGAACAAGGTCAAGAAGGTCGTCGTTATCGGCGCCGGGCTCATCGCCCTCAAGGCCGCCGAGGGATTCGCCGAGAAGGGTGTGGACGTGACCATTGTCGTCCGCTCCCGGATCATGCGCACTTATTTTGACGAGACCGCCGGCGAACTGATCGTCGATCATCTGGAAAAAAACGGTATTCGTTTCCTCCAGGGCACCGCCACCAAGGAGATCGTCCGCTACGAGGACGGGACCATCAAGGGCGTGGACACCGATCAGGGACTGGTTGAAGCGGACGTGGTCATCGTGGCTGCGGGCGTGCGCCCCAACATGGGGTTGGCCGCCGCCGCAGGCCTGACCACAAAGCAGGGCATTCGCGTGGACGACTTCATGGCCACCAGCAACCCGGACATCTATGCCGCAGGCGACGTGGCCGAAGCCAAGGACCTGTTGACCGGCGAATACACTGTCCGGCCCATCTGGCCCAACGCCTACACCCAGGGCCGGTACGCAGGCCTGAACATGGCCGGAGCCGGCAACCCGTATACGGGCGGCATGTCCATGAACTCCATCACCTACTACGGGCTGCCCACCATTTCCGTGGGCGAGACCAACCTTGCCGACGACGACGCGTATGAGACCTCCATCCACCTGGATCGCGAGAATTCCGTGTACCGCAAGCTCATCTTCAAGGAAGACACCCTGGCCGGGTGCATCCTCATCGGCGATATCGACGCGGCGGGGTTCTACACCAGCTTCATCAAGAATGGTTTCAAGCTGGACGCCGAGGCCAAGGCCAGGCTGGTGGAAGGCGACCCGTCGCCCGCCCTGTGGCCGGACGAGTTCATCGAAGGCATGATGAACAATCCCTAGGGATAGACCAAGTTGTCGACAATGAAAGAGCCGCAGCGATGCGGCTCTTTTTTTATTTGGTCTTGTGCGTGAAGACGCCGTCCCAGTCCTCGCCGGGCGGGTTTTCCATCAAATGGTTGCAGCGGTCGATATACATCGCGCAGAGCGTTTCCTCGACGCCGGTGTCGCGGATGCGCTCGAACAGTTCAACGGCTTCTGCAAAGCGTTGGTGGATGTAATGGTCGTGGGCCTCGGCGTAGAGTTCCAGCTCTTCCTTGCGCGCCTCGGCTTCGGCAGGAGGGTAGGCCGTGTAGATGGTCACGGGTTCCAGTTTGCCCTTGACGCGCACGGAATCGAGGATGCGGAAATGGTAGTGGTTGCAGCAGGCGTCCTTGATGGCCTGGCTGACCACCAGCTTCTGGCCGTAGTATTTGGTCAGTCCCTCCAGGCGCGAGGCCAGGTTCACGTTGTCGCCGATGAGGGTATAGTCGAACAGGTCCGCAGAGCCCATGTTGCCCACGCGGACGGGGCCGGAGTGAATGCCGATGCCCACATCGATGGTGAAACCGTATTTTTCGATGAACAATTCGTTCAGTTCTTTGAGCTTTTCCTGTTGCGCCAGGGCCGTGGCCAGGGCTTTTTCCTGATGGCATTCCACGTCCAGAGGGGCATTCCAGAAGGCCATGACCGCGTCGCCGATGAATTTGTCCAGGGTCCCTTCGTTTTCGGTGATGATGCGCGTCATGGGCGTCAGGTAGTCGTGCAGCAGGTCGGTCACCTGGGATGGGGTGAGCTTTTCCGAGAGCGACGTGAAGCTGCGCACGTCCGAGAACTGGATGGTGATGTCCTTTTCCTGGCCGTCCAGGGACAACGAGCCCGGATTGTCCATGATCTGGGAGATGACCGACGGGGCCAGGTAGTGGGCAAAGGCCCCGTGGATGAATTTCTTGGCGTGTTCCTCCCGCCAGAACTTGATGACGGTCAGTGAGAAGAAAGTCAGGGCCAGGGTGATGTAGGAGTACATGGGGGAAAGGAAGAAATGCTGTTCCTTGTAGATAAGGATCGAGCCGTACCACATGGCGCAGGCCAGCCCGATCAGGGGGATGACCAGCCAGGACGCCCGGGCCCACATGAGGAGCAGGGTTGTCACGATGCCTGCGGCCACCATGCCCGCGAATTCGAGTCCCTTGGCCCAATCCGGGATGGACAGGAATTGTTGGGAAAGGATGTTGTCCACCACTGTGGCGTGCGCCTCCACGCCCGGGTAGCTCGGGTCGAGCGGGATGGGGCGGATGTCCTTGAGCCCGGCCGCCGATGTGCCGATGAAGGCGATGCGGCCCTCAAGGGCCTTGGGCGGCAGCTTCTTGTTCAGGATGTCCGATGCGCTGATGTACTGGAATGTGCGGGATTTGCCCCGGTAGTTGATGAGCATCTGGGCCCGTTTGTCCGTGGGGATGACGATGCCGTTGAACTTGACGGCCTCCACGCCCAGCGGGGAGAGCTTGAGGACCATGTTCTCTTCGCCTGTGGCCTGTATCAGTGCGGCCAGGGCTAGGCTGGGATAGATTTTGTCTTTCCAGCTGTAGAGCAGGGGAACGCGGCGGTATACGGAGTCGGGGTCCGGGGAGATGGTGATGAATCCGACCCTGGGTTGCGCCTCGGCCAGGGACGGTGTGGGGCAGATCATCTCGCCCGACGAGAACAGTGCCTGGTGCGGGGTCATGGAACCCGGCGGGGACAGGACCGCGACCTTGGCCGGTGGAAAGTCGCAGGCATGGCGGGTCGAGGGTTCCATGTCGCCGAGCCCGGACCTGGCGACGAAATTGATGCCCAGCACGAAAGGTCCTGTCTGGAGATTGTAGGCCAGCAGCTTGTCGTAATCCATCAGGCTGTCCGGCATGCCCGAGAACTCTACGTCTATCTTGAGTTCCCGTTTTATGTCGGCCTTGATTGCCACGGGCGAGGTGCGGTCCGGTTCCACGAAGATGATGTCCGAGACAACGGCCGCAGCGCCGTAGGCCTGGAGGTATTTGAAGAGCAGGGCCACCCTGTAGCGGGGCCACGGCCACTGTCCCAGTTCGCTCAGGCTTTTTTCGTCCAGGTCGATGATCACCGGGACTTCCGTGGCCGCCGGTTGGTGGTAGCTCCGGAGATAGAGGTCGTAGATCTTGAGTTCCAGGAGGTTCAGGAATTGGGGCTGGCTGATGAACAGGATGATCATCAGAAAGTTGATGACCAGGCCGGAACCGAGGAGGATCAGCTGATCTTTCTTGAAGGCTTTCTTGAGCGGTGCGAACATGGCGTCACGGGGGCTAGAGGTTGCTTCGTGACACCATAGCAGAGAAAAAACGCGGCGTTAAAGGAAAAAAGGTCTCATTCCCGGAATAGTTCCGGCCTTGCGCTGCGTGGATCAGAGGTTGCGCCAGAGCATCATGCAGCCGAGCAGGAAGACGAGGACAAAGGCGAGCTTCCTGTAGCCGTGGTCGGACAGGTGCTTGTAGGCGGTGGTCCCGAGCCATATCCCGGTCACGAGGGAGGGCAGGGACATGGCGTAGAGGTGCAGGACCTCGCCGGTAATCATGCCGGTAAAGGCGTGGGAGGCGATGGTGACCAGCCCGGCGAAGCTGAAATAGAAGGCAAGGGTCCCCTTGGCCCGGTCCTTGTTCCAGGGCTGCAGCGTGGTGTAGATGATGACCGGCGGCCCGCCCGCGCCGATGCTGCTGCCGAGGGCGCCGCAGAGGAATCCGGCCAGTGAGGTGACGACCGTCCCCAGCTCCCGCTGACGTGGCTTGAGCAGCAGCATGTAGCTGGTGAAGACGACCATCAGCACGCCGATGCCCACGGACAGCCATTGCGTGGAAAAATGCTTGAGTGCGTAGGTGCCCAGCGGAATCCCCGGCAGGGTGGCTATCATGAGGATATACGTGCTCTTCAGGTTGATGCTTTTTCGCAGTCTGAAGCTCAGGTACAGGCTTATGATGGTGGCAAGAAGTAGCATCAGGGGGACGCTGACCTTGATATCGATGAAAAATCCGAGCAGGGGCAGGGCGATGAGGGCGAAACCGAATCCCGTCAGTCCCTGGAGAAAGGCGGCGAGAAGGATGATTCCCAAAATGGCGGTCGTGTCGAGCATGCGCGTGGATTACCGGATTTTTTACCGGGTGCCAACGACGAATTTGGTGCCGGGGAGTGAAATGGAGAAAAGAGTTGCATCCAAAAACCATAAGTGTATATATGAATATAACTTTGTGTTATATTCACCCATAAAAAAGTCGTTATTTTGGGAGGTTGGTATGGGTATCGTTATTGATCAGGATGAATGTATCGGCTGTGAATCTTGTGTGGAAATCTGCCCTGAAGTCTTTGAAATGGACGGAGACGGCGAGAAGGCTGTCGTAATCAATCCCGACAGCACTGCAGACTGCGTCGATGAGGCCATCGAGACCTGTCCCAACGAGGCTATCTCGAAGTAGTCGAGTCGTCGTATTCGTAAAAAAGGCCGCACTGTGTGCGGCCTTTTTTTGTGGTCATCGTGGCCGCGTGGCCAGGAACACTCCGGAGAAAATCAGGATGAAGCCGCAGAGATGGGCGGGGGTGATGGGCTGGCCGAGCAGCAGGTAGGCGCCGATGCCGCTGAAGACAGGGATGAAATACTGGAACAGCGACGAAGTGCCGGGGCCGATGGCCGTGACTGCGGAGTTCCACAGGAAAAAGGAGATGAGCGAGGCCCCTATGCCCATGTACAGGGTCGCGCCGATGACGGGCTGGGACAGGGTCCACGCCGGGTAGTACGGCTGCTCGACAAAGGCTGCGGGGATGAGCGGGATCGCACCGACGATGAAGATGATGGCCAGGTAGGAGTGCTGGCTAATTTCCGGCGGCTTGCGTTTGACCAGGATGGAATAGATGGCCCACAGCAGTCCGGCCAGGAGCATCCACAGGTCGCCTTCGCGGAAGGTCAGGGCGAGCAGGGTTTCCAGGCTGCCGTGCGTGGCGATGACCGTCATCCCGGCAATGGCCACGACAAGCCCTGCGGCCCGCAGGCGGCTGATGGGTTCGCCCAGGAAGATGCGCGAGAGGATGACCACGAACACGGGCGTGGTCGAGGCGATCAGGGCCATGTTCACGGTATCCGTGGTGTGGGCGCTCAAATACAGGATGGTGTTGAACAGGGTCACGCCGGTGACTGCCGCCGCCATGATCGGGAACCGGTGCGCGCGGATGGCCGTCCAGTCGCGGCGCAGGTGCTTCAGGGCGAATGGCAGGAACACGAGGGTGGCGCAGGTCCAGCGCAGGGCGGCCAGGGCAATTGGGGGGACGGTGTCGGCAAGGCCGCTGGCCAGGATGAAGTTGCCGGACCAGATGGTCACGGCCAGCAGGGCGTATGCAAATCCGAGAAGTCTGTTGTTGAGTGTCACGAGAGCCTTGGTAGTGGAAAAGGGCGGTATATGACAAGCGGAATGTTGGACTATCAGGGCCGCCACAAGAAGCGGTCGAGGTCGATGCGGTCCCGGTGGTCGAATCCGACCCCTTCCTGAAGAAGCAGTTCCTTTTGTTCTTCATATCCGTGTTGCCTTGGCAGCGAAATCCGGCCTTCCCGGTTGACGACCCGGTGCCAGGGCAGCCCGTGGGTGTGCGTGTTGGTGTGCAGGACCCGCACCACCTGTCGCGCCGCCCGCCGGTCCCCGGCCATGGCCGCGATCCCGCCATAGGTGGCGATCCGGCCGTGGGGGATGGCCAGGATTGCGTCGATGACTTTCTGCGTGAACGGTGAAACACCCATCCGGAATGGATAGGTAATTTCCCGGCGATTGGCAAAGCCCCGGCCAACCCGCCGCCCCCAAAAGGGAAAAGGAGCTTGCCAGCCGCGCCGAGTCTGTTTATATAGCCTCTTCACATCGGCGTGAGCCGACTTGTTGAAATACAATCGAGAACCACTCGTACAATGGACGGCTTTGGCTGCTCAAAAGCGTGCGAGTGCAAGGCGCAAGAAATCATCAGGACCGCCGCGTATCTTAATACGCAAGGGTCTGATGATTTCGCAGCAACGCAGCAATCGTGCGTTTTTCAGCAGCCAAAGGAGAGGTAGCGAAGTCCGGCCGTAACGCGCTCGACTCGAAATCGAGTTACGGGTTCATAGCCCGTACGTGGGTTCGAATCCCACCCTCTCCGCCAGAAAATGAAAAGCCCTTGGAGTATTTGCTCCAAGGGCTTTTCATTTTGGGATATTGGCGATATTATCCAAGTATCATTACCCAATCCCAAACCAAAATTTCAAAATCTAACCGCGAGCCCAGGGCTATCTCATATTATGGCCTACTGCGCCGATTCCACTGTCACCTTTCTCCCCAGGATTTCCAGTCGATTTCGATTTGCGTTGAAATCGAAGTAGCCGACCCTTGAGGCGGAGCGGACATGAACAAGGCCATCCTTTTCGGAATAAAGGCATTCAAGGTCATCCGTGAACCGCCAGAACGAGCTTGAGAACTCGGCTCGAATATATCCGCCGTTTGTTTCAACGACGGCACCACCCATGTCTTCGATTGCTTCTCGTAAACGCTGTACAACCTCCGCCACAGTGCCTTGCATCGGCAACGGCTCGATGAAATTGACCTTACGGGTCGTCTGCGACGAAACGCAATTTTTACTGTCTGGGCAATCGGACAGTCTGTGGTCGGCAACCCCCAGGTTGTCGGGAGTTTTTCTTGAGAACAAGGAGAGTGAAAGCATGGCTCCGAGAGCGATCAAAATGAGGAGAAGGATATATTTCATAGTATCGAATTATCAGACCGAAACCATAAAGCAAAGGCCGTTGACGCGGCGGATCAAGTCTTCTTCCCTTTAGTCTCCAAAAACCAATCGTTCCTATCCAGTTGCCCGGCATTCCCGTGTGAGCAGCCATGCTTCGGCATCCGGTTCCGAGTCGAACACGCGGTAGCTGATGGACCGGTTCTGAAAGGCGGTTTCAAAGAATTGTTGCAGCTTTTTGTTCTTTGCGCTGGGGACCGAGGCTATTCGCATGCTGAGCAGGGGGATGTAGTCGCCCATGGTCTGGGCAACCTTGAAGGCTTCTGAAACATCCAGGTCCATTTCAACGTCATGCCCGGCCAAGAGAATGCATGTGGTTTTGTGTGCCGTGGCTTCCCGGATCGCGTCTCCGACAAAGACCAGCACGTCGTTGACCGTGTTCAGCTGCCCCTCAATATTTATGCGAACATATGATTGCTTCTCGATGGCGGTGTAGGCGTAGGGTCTATTGCGTTGTCCGGCGTTGCTGCAACTTTCCTTCAGCCATTTTTCACCAAGGGCGACGTCGTCGAATACCTTGAAGCAGAAGGCCTGATTCCTCAGCATGCCTTCGAAGAATTTGTAAAGTTCAATGCTATGAGGCTCGGGTATCAACGCCATGTTGATGATTTGTGTGGGTATGACCTCAAGGGAAGGGATTTTTGTCTTGAAGATCGAATCCAGGATGTCGAACCGCAAAGTTGCCCTGGTTTCATCCACCAATATGCAGGTGTAGCCCCTTTGTCTTGCCTCCCTGAAGAGCGAGTCGATGTAGTGGAACATCTCGTCGTTGTTTGCCGGGCTGCCGATGATGGTCACAAGCAAATAGCCCTGTTTGTCGGTGAACGTGTATCTGAAGCCCATTGTGTGCCCTGGTTCGAATGTTTTTTTTAAGTTTTATTTTTGTATACAATACCTGTTTTTTGGGCAACGGGTACATCCTGATTCGGGTGTGCCATGTGATATTGCATGAATTAATTAATTTTTTAGTGGAAAAGGCAAATTTTATTTGGAATTGAGTCCAAAAGAGGGATCAATTGTGGCAGTTGAATTCGCGATACAACCAATGGATAACTATCTTTGTGTGACGGTAGTCGGTGAAATCATCAACCATGAATATATCATCAGTTTCGGGAGGCCCTACAGGTTGAAAGCCCGGGAGCTGGGCATCAAGCGCATACTCGGCGATTACCGAAAGGCCGAATCCCGAATCGATTATTACGGCATGATCATGCCGGCAAGGCACCTCAGGAGCACCAGGTTCCAATACAATGGCTTCAGGAGAGCAAATCTCGTTGCCCCGGAAGCCCTGCAGCAATTTCCGGACTACCAGGTCCCGGCAGCCGATCGGGCGTCCTGTTTGAATCCTTTTCCAGCGAGGAAGAGGCGCTCGCCCGGTCGCTGATGAAGTGGCGGCGGGACCCAAGGCGGCCGCCGCGTATGAAAAATGTGACAATATCCTTTGACCTCTTGATGAATTGCCTGCCGCCGTGGCATAAGTCGGCATGTATTTGTTCATGGATAAAGCGTCCGGCGCCTGTCTGCGATTCATTGTGTCCTGTCTGTTGGCCGTTGTTGCGATGTCGTTCCTGTCCTCCTGCGGTACAAGCATCCGCGAAATTCGCCGGGATTATGATCGAGAGGCCGCAGCGCTCGCCGAACTCGATCTCGTGGAAGTCCTGGCCGGCAGGGAGCCTGATGCCATCCTTGCGGAAGCATTTTCTCATGCACGCTGCGCCTGGAAGGAAAAGGCGTTGTTCTCCATGTCCGATCACAGCCGGACCGTGATCGACCATACATATGATGCGGGCTCCCGGCGATTGACCCTGACCGAACTGTATGATGCCGGGCTGTATATCGACAGGGATTGCCTGATCTACATCAAGATATCAGCCGAGCTCCCCGAGTGCCGTGTCCGGATCAGTCCGCCCGACATGTTGGGAGCCGTGCATTGCTATGCGGTGCGGATTCTTTGCAAGGCCGGGAGTTGCATCAAGGTCGATCGGCTGACCCGAACGGTCAAGGACGGCGCAGTGGTGGAGGAAAGCGAGGTCCACGAACATCACGCCATGTGGGAAGTGCTGTTCGCCGACCGTGATGCCGCCGTCGATGCCTATGCCGCCTTGCGGACCCTTGCCGAATAACTGAATTGGCGTTGCGGTTCTCCGCAGCACTGAATCTCCCTCCCTATTCCAATGCTCCCGGGAGCCCGTAACAATCTGGCTGAGGGCTCTGCCGGACACGATTCATATCTGTCCGTCCTCAATATAGATATCGCTGGATGAAACGGCCTTGTCAGGATTCACGGCAGGCCCCCGGAGTGAACCCTCCAGGGGGTCTTTCTCAGTGGCAAGGTTCAAAGAGGATACGAAGTTTTTCAATCGAAAGTGGTATAAAGAATCTGGTTGTGTTATTGGTGCAACCGTATTCTGTCCATTTTATGTAAAAATCAATTCCAAGGAGAGGAGATCATGCGGAGTAAAGAATTCCTGGTGAATGCACGGGCCATAGTGCTGATGGCGGCAGCAGTGATCATTCTCAGCCCGGTAGCAGTCATGGCATATGGCGGCAGCGAGGGAACCGGCAGCAATTCGGGCATCGGGGCATCGATCAGCAGCAGCGCCGCCCCCTCGTATTTTTCCTGGTCGGACGGGATTACTGATCATGCCTCGTATGAAGCGGCCGAGACCAGGGCCTATGAAGCGGAACGGGCAGAGACTGGTCCTTATGGATACACGGATAGATATACTGAAGAATACTACGACGGCGTTCATGCCGGGCTTGCCATTTCCCGGGCCGCCTGGGACGAAACCGTTGAGGTTTTGCCCAGTGTTCGCCGTTTCGCAGTGATTTTGGAACAGATGATGATGTCCGGGACCATAAGCCCCCGTCAGGCTTTCAACCTCCTGGCCGTTTACAACCTTACTCGGCAACGTCAATTAGGCCTGTAGTAGGGAGGGACAGGGATATGAAGAATAGATTCAATATGTTTATGTGTGCGGCTTTGTCCGTTGTGTTGATCGCCGGCTGTGTGGCCTCCAAGCCCACAACAGCGCCTGTGTTGCCCGTCGTGCAGGTTCAGGCCAAGGGTGGGGACAAATTGACGGGTGCTGATCTGAATGCGGTAGCCGTCCTGGATATCGCTCGGACAGGCGTTTCGCCTGAATCCGGAACTGTTCGCCTTGCTCCCAACGCGCAAGTGGCTTTGATCGGTCCGGAAACCGGTTTTTCCCAGACGGACACAAGGATTTCCAACGTCCGGACGATGCAGGACGGCAACAATATGGTCGAGGTGTTGCGTCGGTTCGAAGATGCCAACGGCCGCACCCAGATGATGCTCGACATGGCCGTCTACTCCATGCAGCAACCGACGAAAGGGGAGTTGAATGCCAATTCCGTCGCCTTCATCACGGACTACAAGACGGTCATGAAATCAGGCACCGAAGAGGCCAAGCAGGAGGCCCGGGAGGCCGTGACGGCGTTTCAGCAACAGGCCGGTCTCACCGCTGACGGAGCGCTCGGTCCCCAGACGTCCATGGCCATGGCAAAAGCCCTCGGGATACAGGAATTCTCTTTGTTGGCCTCCGCTCCGATCTACCCGGACAATCCGAGGTACAGCATGTACATCATGGATGAAGTCCTGGCCAAAAACGACCCCGACACCTATCTCAAGGGATTTGCAAGCATGTCGGCGGTTGCCGCCAAGGCCATACCCGAAGCGCAGCTCCCGTCCAGGTCCAAGAGCGGCGGCAGCTTCCTCGCCGCGCTGTACTTCATGGACCAGCTACCCAAGGATTCAGCCATCCAGGTCGGTTTTTCCGAATTCGAGAACCGGAAAGACTCCGATTTCAGGTCCACCATGCGACCGGTGTATTCCACAGGCAAGAGCTGGCCCGTCGTATACGTGCCCTTCAAGATTGAACGGAGCACCAACACGAAAAAGCTCTACGCGCTGGTCCTCATCAACGGCACCATCGTCAAGTCGATGCGGCTCAGGTAGCTGCCCATACTCGTAACGAAAAGACCCCGAAGCATTGGGCTTCGGGGTCTTTTTGTTGTTCAAAAGGGGGGGCTACAGCGGTTTGAGGTCGTGCCCATGACTGCCGCAGTCGTGGTGGTCGCAGACGATGGAGTTGTCCTTGATTTCGCCGGAGAGCCATTTTTCGACCACTTCTTCGATGGGGCCGGAGCAGCCTCGGATGACCTGGATGCCGACGCCGGTCAGGATGTTGGTCGCGCCCTGGCCCATGTTGCCGGCCAGCATGACCTTGACTCCCTTGTCGGCCAGGACCGGGGCGATGTCGGACTTGCAGCCGCATCCCTCAGGGGAATCCATGCGTTCTTTGGAAACGACCTTGTTCTCGTCGTCCACTGTGACCAGGGTGTAGTGGTCGCAATGGCCGAAATGATCGTCGATGTTGCCGTCCCGGGTGGGTAGTGCGAGTATCATGCTTCTGTCTCCTGAATATCTGAGTTGATTTCGATATGGGAGAATAACGCGTGAAAACCGATTGTAAAGGGGGGAAATGCTATTTGCGGCGCATGAGGAAAAATCTCTTCAGCAGGGCGGAACACTCCTCGAACATGACGCCTTCCACGGTCCACATCCTGTGGTTTGCAAAGGGCAGGGCGGCGCCGTCAAGGTTGGACACCAGGGCCCCGGCCCGTTCGTCGCGGGCGGCAAACACGACCCCGGATACGCGGGCGTGGATGAGTGCGCCCGTGCACATCAGGCACGGCTCGAGGGTTACTGTCATGATGGTGTCGGTCAGCCGGTAGTTGCCCATGGCGAGCGCCGCCTTGCGAAGGCAGAGCACCTCGGCGTGGCCTGTGGGGTCATTGAGGGAAATGGGTTGGTTGTGCGCCTTGGCGATGAGTTCGCCCGTGGAGGAGAACAGGGCCGCCCCAATGGGGGCCTCGCCCTTGTCCTGCGCCCGGCACGCCTCGCCGAAAGCGATGTCCATGAGCGAGCGCCAGCTCGTCCCGTGGGGCGGCTGCGGTGGCGTGGGAGCGGGCATGAAAAGGAGCTCCTACCGGTTCTTGAGGTACTGCACCCCGGCTTCGAGCATGACCAGGCCCAGCGGCATGTCCGGGTCGGTGCCGCGCGTCCATGACGGGTGGTTGGTGGGGTGGTTGTATGCCTCGGGGTGGGGCATGAGCCCCAGGATGCGGCCCGAGGGATCGGTCAGGCCCGCGATGCCCAGCGGCGAGCCGTTAGGATTGTAGGGGTATTCCTGGGTGACCTCGTTGGTGTCGGGGTGGACGTACTGGACGGCGATCAGGTTGTTGTCCTGCAAGGCCTGGAAGGTGGCGTCGTCCATCGGGATGATCTTGCCTTCGCCGTGGCGGATGGGCACGTCGAGGTAGGTGATGTCCCTGGTGAACACGCAGGGGGAGTCCGGGTTGGCCTTGAGCCGCACCCACCGGTCTTCGAAGCGGCCGGAGTCGTTGTATGACAGGGATACCTGGCGTTCGAAGTATTTGCCGCCGATGGCCGGGAGCAGGCCGAGCTTGCACAACAGCTGAAAGCCGTTGCAGATGCCGAGGATGATGCCGCCGTTGTCGAAGAATCCCTTGAGCTGATCGAGGACCGGCTTGCCGTCCGCGTCGTTGGACCAGCGCCAGCGCAGGGCCGCGGCCTGGGCCGCGCCGAGGTCGTCGCCGTCGAGGAACCCGCCGGGACACAGCAGGTAGTTGTATTTGTCCATGCTCACGTGACCGGCGGCCAGGTCGGAAAAAAAGACGATATCAGCATTGTCGGCACCGGCCTGGGTGAGCGCATAGGCGGATTCCTTGTCGCAATTGGTCCCGTAACCGGTAATGACGAGTGCGTTGACGCGAGCCATGAAAATCTCCTCTTCGTATTGACTTTACCTCGCTACCCTGCAAAATTTGCAAAGCAGCGGCGTGATGGGCAGGAACATACTTGCCCGACGCTCGACAGTCAACATGGGCGACGCGCTTTGTCGACCATAATATATTCTTATAATTCAAGCATAACCAAGGGGCTTCCGCAGGCATGAAAACCAAATTCATATTTATTACCGGTGGTGTTCTATCCTCCCTGGGAAAAGGCCTGGCAGCCGCATCCATCGGCGCACTCCTCCAGGCCCGTGGCCTCAAGGCCACCATCCAGAAACTCGATCCCTACATCAACGTCGATCCCGGCACCATGAATCCCTTCCAGCACGGTGAAGTCTACGTCACCGACGACGGCGCAGAGACCGACCTCGACCTCGGCCACTACGAGCGCTACCTGGGCACCTCCCTGAGCCAGCAGAACAACTACACCTCCGGTTCCATCTACAACTCCGTCATCCAGAAGGAGCGCCGCGGCGACTACCTGGGCGGCACCGTGCAGGTCATTCCGCACATTACCGACGCCATCAAGGAAGCGGTCATCAACCTGCCCAACGGCGAGGACGTGGCCCTCATCGAGATCGGAGGCACGGTGGGCGACATCGAGGGGCAGCCCTTCCTCGAAGCCATTCGCCAGCTCAAGAACGACCTGGGCAAGGAGAACGTTCTGTTCATCCACCTGACCCTGGTGCCCTACATCAAGGCCGCGGGCGAATTGAAGACCAAGCCCACCCAGCATTCGGTCAAGGAGCTGCGGTCCGTTGGTATCCAGCCGGATATCATCATCGGTCGTTGCGAAGAGGAACTGCCGGAAGATCTCAAGCGCAAGATCGCGCTTTTCTGCGACGTGGACCAGGACGCGGTCTTTACCGGCGTGGACGTCAAGTCCATCTACGAGGTCCCGCTCAAGTTCTATGAGGAAGGCGTGGACCAGAAGATCGCCATCCTGCTCAAACTGCCCGCCAAGAACGCCGAACTGGAACCGTGGGAGACCTTGAACTACAAGCTCAAGAACCCCAAGGGGTCCGTCAAGATCGGCATCATCGGCAAATACGTCGACCTGACCGAGGCCTACAAGAGCCTGCACGAGGCCCTGGTCCACGGCGGTGTGGCCAACGACGTCAAGGTGGAACTGGAGTACGTCAATTCCGAAAAGGTGAATCCCAAGAACGTCGAGAAGAAGCTCAAGGCCCTGGACGGCATCCTGGTGCCCGGCGGGTTCGGTTCACGCGGAGTGGAGGGCAAGATCCTGGCCATCCAGTACGCCCGCGAAAACAGGATTCCGTTCTTCGGCATCTGTCTCGGCATGCAATGCGCCTGCATCGAGTTCGCCCGTAACGTCATCGGCCTGGAAGGCGCCAACTCTGAGGAATTCGATCCGACCACCCCGCACAACATCATTTACCTGATGAAGGAGTGGTACGACTTCCGCACCAAGAAGACCGAAATTCGCGACGAGGAATCGAACAAGGGCGGCACCATGCGGTTGGGATCGTATCCGTGCAAGCTCAAAAAGGACACGGCTGCCTACGAAGCTTACCAAACCGTGAACATCGACGAGCGCCACCGGCATCGTTTCGAGTACAACAACAAATATATCCAGCAGTTCGAAGAGCACGGCATGGTCCTGTCCGGCACCGCCCCCGATGAATCCCTCATGGAGATCGTGGAACTGCCGGATCATCCCTGGTTCCTGGGTTGCCAGTTCCATCCGGAGTTCAAGTCCAATCCCATGAGGCCGCACCCGCTGTTCAGGGAGTTCATCAGGGCATCCAAAGACGAGAAGGCGAAGAAGTAGCCCATGGCAGACCTTTACCAAGCCAGTCGGTCCGGCCCGTTCATTCTGGCCGGGCCCTGTGCCATTGAAAGCCGCGAGATCGCGCTTGAGACGGCCGAGTTCCTGGCCGGGGTGGCCGACAGGCTCGGCCTGCCGCTCGTCTACAAGAGCTCGTTCGACAAGGCCAACCGGACTTCGGTGACCAGTTTTCGTGGTCCGGGCATGGGTGAGGGGCTCAGGATTCTGAGCGAGGTCAAGGCAGCCACCGGGCTGCCCGTGGTCACGGACATCCACCACCCCGAACAGGCTGCGCCCGTTGCCGAGGTGGCGGACGTGATCCAGATTCCGGCCTTTCTCTGCCGCCAGACCGACCTGCTCGTGGCCGCCGCCGCAACCGGCAGGGTGGTGAACATCAAGAAAGGGCAGTTCCTGGCTCCCTGGGACATGAAGAACGTCGTGGACAAGGTTCGCGCCTCGGGCAACGACCGGATCTGGCTTACCGAGCGAGGTTCCACCTACGGGTACAACAATCTGGTGGTGGACATGCGGTCCATCCCCCAGATGCGCGCCTTCGGCGTGCCCGTGGTCATGGACGCCACCCATTCGGTGCAGTTGCCCGGCGGTCTGGGCGGCGCATCCGGCGGACAGCGGGAATACGTGCCAGTGCTGGCCTCGGCGGCGGTTGCCGCCGGTGCGGACGGCGTGTTCATGGAGGTCCATCCCGACCCGGACAAGGCGCTTTGCGACGGGCCGAACAGCCTGCCGCTTTCCCAGGTCGAATCGCTGCTCGTACGGCTCAAGGGGCTGTGGGAGTTGAACCGTGCCTAGTCGCGCATTTACGCTTGCAAAAGACGTCAAGCTGCTCGTGCTCGACGTGGACGGCGTCCTGACCGACGGCGGCCTGTATTACGGCGACGAGGGCCTGGTCATGAAGCGATTTCATGTTCAGGACGGGCTTGGCATCAAGCTGGCTCAGGCCGTGGGACTGGAGATCGGCGTCATTACCGGGTTGAACCAGAAGCCCGTCGAGGCGCGGGTTACCGAACTCGGCATCAAGCACTATGTGGCCGGGAAACACGACAAGGGTCCGCTTTTCGAGGAGATGTGCGCCAAGGTCGGTGTGAAGCCTTGTGAGGCGGCATTCATGGGCGACGACTGGATCGACCTCGGGGCCATGAAGCAGGCCGGACTGGCCATGTCGGTGCCCAATGCCATGCCCGAAATCATCGAGGTCGCGGACTGGGTGTCCAAGCGTTCCGGCGGCCATGGAGCCGTGCGGGAAGCCATCGGTTTCATCCTCGATGCGCGCGGCCTGAAAGAAGAAGCCTTGAAGCTGTGGACGGACTGATGAAAGGGCGTCCGGCTCTGATCTTCATACTCATTTTCGTGGGCGGCCTGGTGCTCGGCATCGCGGTCAAGACGCTGTTCTTTTCCGATCCCCTGGTGGAGCCGGCCGACACCGAGAACGATCCCAGAACGCGGCAGCAGCTCCTTGAGGACGCCGACGTGTCCGCCGAGGACATCGAACTGGTGCAGGGAAAACAGGGGGTCATGACCTGGAAACTGCTCGCCAAGACAGCGAAGTACAACCAGGAAAAGGGCCTTATCGGGGTGGAGTTTCCGCAGTTGACCGCCTATTTCGGCGAAGACCGCCAGGAAGTTTACGTTCGGGCGGATCGGGGCGACGTTGATCAGAACAACGACAACCTGACCCTGTACGACGGGGTGAGCGGTCGTCTCGGCGACCTGGCCCTGGATGCGCAATTTCTTGATTATGTCGGCGCGATTGATAAAGTGTATCTCAAGGGCGGCGTTGCCGTGCGCCGTCCGGACATGACCATAACGGCCAAGGCCATGGAGATCGATCTCGTCACCCGCCAGCTGATTGCGGCGGGCGGCGTGGAGGCGCTCCTGGCCCCGCAAGGCCTTGAGGATAACCCTCTGCAATGACGATGAGGAGTGTAGTTTTGATGTTGAACCTACGTGCTTTGACGATCCTGCTTGCCGTGGCTGCGTTGCTTCTGCCTTCACTGGCCGCCGCCGAAGAGTGGGGAGAAATCCGCCAAGCCACCCTCAATCTCAACGTTCGCGAAAAGCCCGACAGAGCGAGTGAGCATGTACTCACCCTGGCCAAGGGGCAGCGGGTTAAGACCGACTTCATGACCGATGACGGATGGGTGGCAATATTCAACCTGAACGAATCCAAACGGGAGCTTTCCCGCGCGGTCGGGTTTGCCAACGCCAAGTATCTCAAAGTCATTCCGAGGAAGAAGGGCGCTCCGGCTCCCGCCCCAAAGGCCGAGCCCGATGCTCCCGTGGTCTCCACCAAATCCGCTGCGCCCGCCCAGAGCGGCCCGGGAGAGATCAAGGCTCCTGTGGTGGAGGAACCCTCCATCGATCCCATCAGGGTGGGGGTGGACCCGAGTCGGATGCCGGTCAAGATCACTTCCGATCGCATGACCTATGACGAGTCGGGCAAGGTCGTGTCTTTTGTGGGCAACGTGGTGGCCGAACACGGCCAGCTGACCCTGTGGGCCGACCGGTTGTCCGCCTATCTGGCTTCCAAGACCGACAAGAAGTTTTCCGCCGACTCCGTTGAACGGATCGTGGCCGAGGGCAACGTCAAGGCAAAGAAGGAGTCCACCGAGGGCACCTGCGGCAAGCTGACCTATTTCGTTGATCGTCAGCTGCTCCGGATGGAGGACAAGCCGCTTCTTCAGGACGGTCCCAACAGCCTGACCGGCGAAGTCATCAATTTCCATATCAGGGAAAACCGGTCCGAGGTCGAAGGCGGCAAGGATCGCGTCAAGGCCATCTTCATGACGCCTGAAAACTTGAAGGTGCAGTAGATGACGACAGCCGGACTGAGGGCGGCGAACCTCTCCAAGCGATACGGCCAGAAAGAGGTCGTGCACGGCATCAACCTTGAATTGAATCCCAAGGAAGTTGTCGGCCTGCTTGGCCCCAACGGTGCGGGCAAGACCACCACGTTTTACATGCTGGTGGGCATCGTCACGCCCAATACCGGGCTTGTCTCCCTGAACGGCGAGCCCATGACCGACAAGCCCCTGCACGAGCGGGCCCGCATGGGAGTCAGCTACCTGCCTCAGGAAAGTTCCATCTTCAAAAAGCTGACCGTGCGCCAGAATCTCCAGATCATACTGGAGCAGACGACCATGACGCCTCGTGAGCAGATGGCCAGGGCGGACGAACTGATGGAGATGTTCACCATCACCAAGCTTGCGGACCAGGCGGCCATGTTCCTGTCCGGCGGCGAGCGGCGCAGGCTCGAAATTGCCCGGGCCCTGATCATGGACCCGCAGTTCATCCTCCTTGACGAGCCCTTTGCGGGCATCGACCCGATCGCGGTCATCGACATCCAGGAAATCATCTCCGTGCTCAAGTCCATGGGCATAGGTATTCTCATATCCGATCATAACGTTCGGGAAACTTTGAATATCTGCGATCGCGCCTATCTCGTCTACGAGGGCACTGTCATCCTTGAAGGAGCGCCGGACGAGATCGTCCAGAATAGTCAGGCCCGCCAAATCTACCTGGGCGAAGACTTCAGCCTGTAGCCCGCATCCTACATTTTTGCCGATTCCCGATTTACACCTTACCCAAAGGTTGGTACACTTTTTTCATAGTGATTAATGTCCATTTTATTGCCAATAGTAACAGAGTGTTATAACAATCTTGTTGCTTCCCTTTCTCGAATGTGCCATACTGAATGTGTAGAAATGATGTATTGAATGAAAAAAAATCGCATGGAATATTTCCAGACGTAATTCGATTATAGCAGGTTCAGAGATGTAAATATGGGTTTGGAACTCAGGCAACAACTCAAACTTTCCCAGCAACTGGTCATGACGCCGCAGTTGCAGCAGGCTATCAAGCTGCTGCAGTTGTCTCGTTTGGAGCTGCTTGAAACCGTGCAGCAGGAACTCATGGAGAACCCGTTTCTCGATGAGTTGGAAACCGAAGCCGAAGTGCACGATTCCTCGGAGAAGCTGACCGAATCCCAGGCTGAAGAAGAACTGGTGCGCAATGCGGACTGGGAGAACTATCTGGGCGAATTTTCCAGCACGTCCAAGCAGGCCACGGCCCGTGATGCCGAAGTCCCGGAGGACGGCCTCTCCTTCGAAGCCCGCCTGGCGTCCAAGCCCTCCCTTGAAGGCCACCTGAATTGGCAGATGCGGCTATCCAATTTTACCGACCAGGAGATCGCCATCAGCGAGATCATCCTGGGCAATCTCGACACCAACGGCTATCTTCAGGCGTCGGTGGACGAGATACGGCTGATGGTCCAGGCTTCCGCAGAGGAAGTCGAGGACTTGCTGATGCGTATCCAGCGCCTGGACCCGGTCGGGGTCGGCGCCCGTACTCCACAGGAGTGTCTTCTCGTCCAGATGGAAGTTCTCGGCCTCGATGATCCGATCCTGGTCTCCCTGGTCAAGGACCATCTGGAGGACCTGGAGAAGAACCGCTACAAGCCCCTGGCCCGCAAGTTCAAGTTGTCCATGGACGAGCTCAAGGAGTACCTTGACCTCCTGCAGACGCTGGACCCCATGCCGGGCACCAATTTTTCCAGCAACGAGCCTCATTACGTCAGCCCGGACGTGTATGTTTACCGATACGGAGAGGATTTCGTCATCATCCTGAATGAGGATGGCCTGCCCCGGTTGCAGATGAACACCTTTTACATGGATTCCATGAAAGGGGCCGCCGACAAGGAAAAGGAATATTTCCAGGAAAAGATGCGTTCTGCTGCATGGCTCATGAAAAGCCTGTACCAGAGGCAGAGGACGCTGTATAAAGTAGTTGAGAGCATTGTCCGCTTTCAGCGGGAATTCTTCATCGATGGCGTGACAAAGCTCAAACCATTGATTCTCAAGGAGGTGGCCGAGGATATCGAGATGCATGAATCCACCGTCAGTCGTATCACTACCAACAAGTACGTCTCGACGCCGCACGGGATCTACGAACTGAAGTTCTTCTTCAATTCGGCCTTGGATCTTGATGACGGTTCCCAGGTGGGTTCGGAGAGCGTCAAGGCGCTCATCAAGCAGATGATAGCAGGTGAAGATACGAAGAAGCCGCTGAGTGATGAACGGATCGGTGAAATCCTCAAGGACAAGCTCGAGGTGAACATCGCCCGGCGCACGGTCGCCAAGTATCGCTCGGCCATGGGCATCCCTTCGTCTTCCAAACGCAAGCAGTATTTCTAACCACTGTTTGCCGGACTTCTACCAAGGAGGCAGCGTATGAACATCAGCTTCACTTTCAAGAACTTCGAGCCGTCCGATCATCTCAAGGGCTACGCGAACAAGCGATTTGAAAAAGTGGCAAAATACGTTTCCGATGCGGAATCCGATCTTCAGGTCAATCTGCTGGTCGACAAATATCGTCACAAGGCCGACGTGATTCTCAATTCCGAAGGCATACATATATCTGCGTACGAGGACTCCGAGGACATGTACTCCACCATCGACATGGTGCTGGACAAGCTCGAAGCCCAACTCAGGAAAATGCGTGAAAAGCAGAAGAGCCGGGTCAAGAAGGCGCGGGGCAACAAGGTGATGATGAACGTCCTCACCTACGAGGACAAGACTCCCGGGGAAGCCCCCAAGATAGTGGGCACGGACGAATATGTGCCCAAGCCCATGTCCATAGACGAAGCCGCCATGCAACTTGATGCGCTCGAAAACGAGTTCCTTGTCTTCCGCAATGCGGAGACCGAGGGTGTGAATGTGATCTACAAACGTAAGAACGGCGATTACGGCCTCATCGATCCCGGATACTGATTATGAAACTCGGCGACTACCTGGCGAAGGAACTTGTCCTTCCCGAATTGGCGTCCGGCACCAAGTCGGACGTATTGAAAGAACTCATCGCCCCCGTGGGCGTTAAATATCCCGAGATGGACACGGACCAGGCGGTCCGTGTCCTTCTCGACCGTGAGAAGCTCGGCACCACCGGGATCGGCGACTCCATCGCCATTCCCCACGGCAAACTCGAGGACCTGGAACAGGTCGTCGTTGTCGTGGGCCGAAGCCTCAAGGGCGTTGACTATGATGCCCTGGACCACAATCCCTGTTCCATCTTCTTTCTGGTGCTGGCTCCGGAGCAGGTGGCCGGAATGCACCTTCGCGTCCTGGCCCAGATATCCCGTCTGCTCAAGGACGAGGAATTCCGCAAGGCCTTTATGGAGGCCGACGGTTTCGAATCGCTCTGGCAGTTGATCAAGGGTGTCTAACCGAGAAGGTCCGAAGTCCGTGACTCCGTTGAACACTTTCCCCGTCGTCATCGTCACCGGCATGTCCGGTTCAGGAAAGAGTACGGCGCTCAACGTGTTCGAGGACCTCGGGTTCTTCTGCATCGACGGACTGCCGTCCGAGATGTCCCCCAAGATCGCGGACCTGGTTCACAAGAATGACACCAAGTACCGAGGGCTTGCCTTGGGCATGGACCTCCGCCAGAACGAATTCGTCGAAGGCTGGGACCAGGCCCTGAAGGATTTCGCCCAGATCGGCATAAGCCCGCAGGTGGTTTTCCTGGAAGCCAAGAAGGGCGAACTTGTCCGCCGGTACGCCACCACTCGCAGGCTGCATCCGCTCGAGAGCACCGATCTGGGCCTGGAAAAGGCGCTGGAAAAGGAAAAGGAACTCCTGGCCCCGGTGCGCATGGCAGCCGCGCTGGTCCTCGACACGACCGATTATTCCATTCACGACCTGCGACGGGTCATTCAGACCAAATGGTCCGCCCTGGAAGAAGCGGGGCGGGGCATGCGGGTTCACATCATCACTTTCGGCTTCAAGTACGGCGTGCCGTCCGAAGCAGACCTCGTGTTCGATCTCCGCTTCCTGCCCAACCCTCATTTCGACAAGGACCTGCGTCCTCTGTCCGGGTTGGACCCGGCCATCTCCAAGTTCGTGCTCGACAACGAGGTGGGCAGCGGGTTCAACGAGCGGTTTCAGGATTTCATGAGCTACATACTTCCGCTCTATGCGGAAGAGGGCCGATACCGCATCACGCTGGCTCTCGGCTGTACCGGCGGCCGTCATCGATCCGTTTCCGTGGCCGAATCCCTGCTGGCGACCCTGAAGAAAAAAGGGTATAGTGTTTCGATTGAACATCGACACATGGAACTTGGATAATATCGATGGCTGAAAAGTCCAAAAAGAATATCCCTGTGGTGGGCATCGTGCTGGTGACCCACGGCACGTTTGGTGAAACGCTGCTCGAAGCTGCGGAGATGGTCATGGGCAAGCAGGACAACTGTCTGGCCGTGGGCGTAGACGTGGAACGGAGCGTGGACGAGACCATGGAACTGATCCGCTCATCCATCCAGAAGGTGGAGCGGGGCAAGGGCGTGGTCGCACTGACCGATCTTTTCGGCGGTTCCCCCACCACCATGAGTCTGTCGCTCATGAAATCCGAAAATCTTGAAGTCATCACAGGGGTGAACCTGCCCATGTTGGTGGCGACTCTGCAGTCCCGGTCCATGGACCTCCAGGCACTGGCCGAGAAGGTCAAGTCTGCCGGGCAGCAGGGCATCAAGGTCGCGGGCGCCATGCTGCGCAAGAAGGCAAAGAAGTAGGGTGGCCGCCGTGATTCTCGTTCGTATCGACAACCGGCTGATTCATGGCCAGATTATCGAAACGTGGCTGCCTTATACCGGAGCACAGCGCGTTTTCGTGGCCAACGACGAATTGGTCCACGACGTCCTGCAGCAGGAGATCATGTCATTGGCGATCCCCCAGACCGTGGACAGCTTTTTCGTGTCGGTGGAAGGGCTTTCCCGTGCCGTGGAAGACAACGGATACGGCGAGGGCCATGACGTCATCATTCTCTTTTCAAACTGTTCCGACGCCCGGCGTGCATTTGATGCCGGGTTCGGTTTCGATATTTTGAACGTGGGCAACGTCCACTACAGCCCCGGCAAGCGGCAGGTGTCGCCGAGCGTAGCCCTGTCGGACGAGGATGAAAGCTGTCTGCGCCATCTCAGCAGGAAGGGTGTGGAGCTCGACTTCCGCTGTGTTCCCAACGACCAGGTTCAGGTGAGGTTCTGATATGTCCATGGACAATCCCTTTGCCTGGTTCGCCCTGATCGCTTTTTTTTTGCCCTCTTCTCCCTGTTTCGCTACTCCATAAGCATAGGTCTGCTCGAGCGACCGCTGGTGGTCGGCTTTCTCTGGGGCGTATTCACCGGCGAATACATAATCAGCCTCAATATAGCCATATTCTTTGAGCTTTTTTGGCTTGATCTGATTCCGGTGGGGACGTTCATTCCTCCCCATCTGGCAGCCGTCACCTTCTCTGCCCTTTCGCTGACCACCTATTTCGGACTGACGCATCCGGCCAGCATCCTGGGCGTGATCCTGGCCTGCATGCCCCTGGCCTGGCTCGGGAGCAAGGTGGAGATGTGGATCCGGGATCAGGAGCGGGCGGGGTACAACCGGTTGCTTCATTGGGTGCGCCAACCCGGTGATTCCAACGGTCCCGGCAGGATCATCCTCGGTTCCCTGACCAGGACTTTCATCGTTTCATGGATCGGTTTTTATGCGTCCGTGCTTGTCTTGAAAGTGGTGTTTGATACACTTTTCACACTCTATCCAGGCGCACTCGCTTCGGTGAATATCCAGTGGGCGCATCTCTGGGGCGCGGCAACGCTGGGAGGGGTGATGGCGCTGCGTTTGAAACGGGCTTATGCCGTTCTTGGCACAGGCATAACTCTTTTTGTCCTTTTCACCCTTTTCGCCTGATTTTAGCTTGGCAGCGGGGGGGGATTGTGATATCCGTCACATTCTATTTCCAAGGCATTTATTCCATTCTCGGATAAATCAATTTAGGAGGACTTGATATGGCTATTTTGGTTGTTGGACACAAAAATCCTGATACCGACACTGTCGCTTCCGCGATTGCTGCCGCTGACCTGTTTACCAAGCGTGGTATGGACGCCAAGGCTGTCACCCAGGGCGAAATCGCTCCTGAGAGCGCCTTTGTCCTGGAAAAGTTCGGCTTTGCCGCTCCTGAGATTGTCACCGACGCCACTGATCAGCAGATCATCCTGGTCGATCACACCGACATTTCCCAGACCATCGACAACCTGGACAAGGGCGAACTCGTCGCCGTCGTCGACCATCACAAGCTGGGCGACGTCACCACCCCCGGCCCCCTGGAAATGTGGGTCTGGCCCGTGGGCTGCACCGGCACCGTCCTGAAGTCCATGTACGACTTCTACAACGTTGAAGTCCCGGCCAACATCGCCGGCATCCTGCTCTGTGCCATCCTGAGCGACACCGTCATGTTCAAGTCCGTTACCTGCACCGACGCCGACAAGGCCGCCGTTGAAGCTCTGGCAAAGATCGCCGGTGTCGGCGACGTCATGGCTCTGGGAATGGAAATGTTCAAGGTCAAGTCCGCCGTTGACGGCGCTTCCCCCAGCGAACTGGTCTTCCGTGACTACAAGGACTTCGACATGTCCGGCAACAAGGTCGGCATCGGCCAGCTGGAAGTCGTGGACCTGTCCATGCTGGACGCCCACAAGGCCGCCCTGCAGGCTGAAATCGAGAAGGTCAAGGCTGACGGCCGTCACTCCGTCTTCCTGCTGCTGACCGACATCATGAAGGAAGGCTCCGAGATGCTTATCGCTTCCGACGACCCCTCCGTGGTCGAAAAGGCCTTCGGCGTCGCCACCACCGGCGAGTCCGTGTACCTTGACGGCGTCATGAGCCGCAAGAAGCAGGTTGCTCCCAACTTCATCAAGGCCTTCGAAGGCTAGCAACCACCTGATTGAGCGCAAAGTATCGGCCCGCCAGCATTGTGCTGGCGGGCCTTTTATGTTTTCAGCCCTTGCCAGGTTATCATTTACCGCATGATGATCAGAGCGTATTGCTTCTCTATGGAAAATGTCATCAAAATCCTGTGCCGCCTTTGCTTGTGCACAATGCTTTGCATGATGTTTTTTCCCGTTCCGGTTTGTGCGGATCACGCGAAAAAAGTATTGGTCTTCGCCGTGGCTACGGGATTTCCTCCCTACCAGTTCGAGACGGACGAGGGTGCGCCGACGGGACTTGACGTAGACGTTGTCAAGCTTGTTTGCGCGCGGTTGGGCGTTGAGGTCAACATCGTCCAGGGGCCGTGGGAAGACATGCTGACCATGTTGCGTACCGGAAAGGTCGATTGCGTGGCCGGTATGGAAATGACCGAAAAGCGTGGGCGAATCTTCGATTTTACGAACCCTTACTATACCCGTCGCAGCATCGTGTTCACATTGGTGGACAATTGGGACATCAATAGCCTGGATGATCTCAGGGGGCGGATCATAGCCGGTGACCGGCATTCCGCTGCGGATGAACGCTTGTCTCGCCTGTATCCCGAGCAACGAATCCGCATCCTGTATACCGAAAGCAAGGACAAGTCCTTCAGAATGCTCAGATCAGGGGAAGTGGTTGCCCTCATCGCCCCCATGGCCGTTGGGTATCATCTTGGCTTTCGGTACCGAATGGCGTTGAAGGTCATCGACGATGTCGATCCCGGCGTTTCCGTTGCCCTGGCCGTGAACAAAGGAGAGCTGCGGCTGCGGGATCGATTGAATGCCGCCATTGTCGAGTTGATGCAGGACGGGAGCATGGCCACAGCCCTGCGCAAGTGGAAGGTACAATAAAAACGGGATGGCCCGCAGGCCATCCCGTTCGGAGATGACGAAAAGCCCCTGCCGACAAGCAGGGGCTTTGAATATTACAAGACGCCGGCGTTCTTCAGGACGGCTTCCAGTTTGGGTTTGTTCTCTTCCTGCAGGGGAACGATGGGCAGCCGGAACTGCGCATCCTTGAACAGCCCCATCATGGCCAAGGAGGTCTTGACCGGAATTGGGTTGGTCTCCATGAACATGGCCCGGTTGACCGGGGCCATCTTCAGGCTCAGGTCGATGGCCTTGTCCAGGTCCTTTTCGAAGAAGGCCTTGACCATGCCGCTCATCGCAGCGGGCATGATGTTGGAGATGACCGAAATGACGCCACAGCCGCCCACGGCGAGCAGGGGCAGGACCGTGAAGTCGTCGCCCGACATGAGATTGAAATTCCTGCCGCACTGTTCGATGACCTGGGCAGCCTGGGTCATGTTGCCGGTGGCCTCTTTGACCGCAACGGCTTCGGGAACAGCGTCCACAATCATTTTGAGGTGCTCGGGCAGACAGTTCAGACCGGTGCGGCCGGGCACGTTGTAGATGACGAAGGGCATGGAGGCTTCCTTGGCGATAGCCTTGAAGTGCTCCACCAGGCCGCCGGGCGTGGGCTTGTTGTAGTAGGGCGTGATCTGGAGCGCGGCGTCGGCACCGGCCTCCTTGGCCATCTTGGTCAACTCGATGGCCTCCTTTGTGGAGTTCGAGCCGGCCCCGGCGATTACCGGAACACGTCCTTTGGCCTGTTCGACGCAGATCTTGATGGTCTGCCCCTGTTCCTGGTGGGACATGGTGGCCGCCTCTCCGGTGGTGCCGCACGGCACCAATCCGTCGATTCCCTGCTCGATCTGCCATTCGATGAAGTCTCGATATGTGGCTTCATCGATTTCCCCGTCCTTGAACGGGGTCGAGAGGGCTGTGAATGCTCCTCGAAATTCCATTGTCATCTCCTTGTCACGCTGTGAGTGAATTATCTTATCGACCGGGCGGTATCATTCAAGAATATCGCTAACGGCCGGGTAATCCCTTATCTGGTCATTCATACCGATTGATGAGGTTTTATAGTTCCTCGACGGATTCCATGCAAATGAATTTTCCCGATCGGGCCATTCGAGAATCGTAATTTCCGCTATACTTCTGCCTTTGTCATAGGCCCTGACCCAGAGGCAGCGTCCGTCGGCCTGTATCCGCCCGTTCACGCCAGACCCTCTGCCGCTGCCAAGAAGCAGGTCCGGCACGTCCCCGGAATTCCCCGACAGGTACTCCTGTTCGGCCAACCAGCCCCAATCGGAAAGACCTATCAGCAGACGAACTTCCGTTCGGTACTTCCTGATGTCGTGGGCGAGTCGTTCCAGCAACGCTTTTTGCGGCTCGGCGTTTCCGGGAGGCAGGGAAGGGAAGCGCAGAAACCCGATCCTGTCTCCCCCCGTCGTGGTGATCACTGAAAACGGCTCCCTAGAGGCCGTCTGCTGCCAGGAAGGCGCAGTTACGCCCATCCGGCCCAGAGCGTCGCCTTCCTCGTCGGAGAGAAAGCCCACGTCATAGCGCATGAGGTCCATGACCTTTGAAATGGAGGTCAGGACTTGTGAAGAAGCCGGCCGGCTGCCCGGGCGCATGTATTCCCATGCGCCGGAAACCAGGAGCCGTGGAACCGATGTCTTGTGGACGTCAAAAAAATACGTGGCCCGCCGGGCCAGGCCCCCGAGGGTTTTACCGCCTCAAGAAGGGCATGGCCGCACCGTGCCATACGTATTTGCCGAGTAAAGGATACTCAGGACAGCTTGCTCCGCCCGGGCTGGACCACAGACGAAAATGACGACCGCCAGAATCAGGCAGTACGCAAACCGTCGCATCCTACTGGTTGATGTATTCCTTCAGCTCTTTACCGGGACGGAAGAAAGGAAGCTTCTTGGGTTTGACCTGGACGACGGAACCGGTCTTCGGATTGCGTCCGGTATACCCTTCATAGTCCTTGATCTTGAAGCTGCCAAAACCTCTGATTTCGACACGGTCGCCACGGAGAAGGGCTTCCTTGACGGAATCGACGAAGGCTCCAACCACTTTGGTGGCTTCGTCCACGTGCATTTTTTTCTGTTCAGACAGAGCCTTGATCAATTCGCTCTTATTCATGGTTTCCCCCTGAAATGATACATTGCCCGCAGAAAGGAAAAAGCTCCCTGCGAGAAAACTTAAAAGAAATCATTTCCGAAATTCTCACTAACTATGCCGAAAAATAACTCTTTTCGTCAACCCCTTATTTGTTTTTTATCAGGCATCCGGGAAATCCCTCAGGATGGGACGTTCGGCGATGCGGGCGAGGTTGTCTTCTCGATAGCGCATGATCCTGCCTGCCAGGGACCGGATATCCTTGCCGGCTGGTGCTTCAGGGGCGAATTTCATGAGCGGCGTCTGGCGTCGTACGGACTCGACAACCGTCGGGTCCTGGTGGATGAATCCGAGGTTTCGCAGTTCGATACCGAGGAAATTACGGCAGGCCGCATCCAGCCTGTCAAAGGTCTGGTTGGCCTCGGAAGCGCTGGTCGCCTGGTTGACCAGCACCAGGAAATCCTTGATGCCGTACTGTGTGGCCAGGACCTTGATCATGGCGTAGCTGTCGGTCAGGGAGGTCGGCTCCGGGGTGACGACGACGAGTCGAAGCTGGGTCAGGGAGGCCAGGGAAAGAACCGTGGGGGAGATGCCGGCGCCGAGATCGAGCATGAGATAATCGTATTCGCCCGCAATGGTGATCAGCTTGCTGAACAGGATGTCCTGCAGGTCTTCGTCCATCTCGACGAGTTCAGGCACGCCGCTTGTGGCCGGGAGCATGTCGAATCCATCCTCGATGGACACCAGTACTTCTTCGGCGGTCACGCCGGATTGCATCAGGTCGGAGAGATTCCGGTCGGGCGAAATGCCGAGCAGCACGTCGAGGTTGGCCAGGCCGAGATCGCAGTCCATGAGCAGGGCCCGCTTCTCGGCCATGTGCAGGGCGTAACCGAGATTGAGGATGATGTTGGTCTTGCCCACGCCGCCCTTGCCGCTCAGGATGGAGAGTGAAAGCGTTTTATTCTTATTCATGACACGACTCCGTTATTTCCCGCCGAACAGGAATTGCTTCTCGTTTGCCTGGACCAAAGTGTCGTTGGGGACATTGTCCACGAATGACAGTTTGGACACCTTGACCTGATCCTTGCCCGCAGCCTTGGCCTCGTAAAGGGCGTCATCCGCCAGCTTGACCAATGCCTCACCCGTCATGGGAGCGCCGCCCTTGTAGCAGGTCAGGCCTGCGGAGCAGGTGACGGAAAACATCTCGCCGCCTTCCGGGGTGCCGAATTCCATGGCCCGGAACTCGCCGAGCAGCCGGTCCAGGAGGCGCTGGGCCTTGACCACGCCGGAACCGGCCATGATCAGGGCGAACTCCTCGCCGCCGAACCGGGCGGCCAGATCGTAACGGCGGGTGGACGCCTGCAACTGCTTGGCGAAACGGATCAGCACTTCGTCGCCCTTGGGATGACCAAAGGTGTCGTTGACGTATTTGAAGTTGTCCAGATCCAGAATGGCCAGGGAAAGCGGGGTCCTGGTGCGCTTGGAGCGTTCGATCTCGATGTCCAGGATGCGATCGAAGGCCCTGCGGTTGGCCAGCCCCGTCAGGGCGTCGTGATCCGTCTGGTAGGCGAGCTTTTCCAGAGTCTCCTGAAGCTGCTTGAGATGCGGAAACGCGTCTCCGTTGATGGGCAGCGTCAGCCACTGCTTGAAATCGTGCCGGGCCGACAGGGTCTCGAACTCTTCCGGGGTCACACCCTGGAAGAGTCGGAAAACCCAGACCGCATCGGCGGGGTCCACATCCTTATTCCCTTTGGAGAATTCACTGAGCTCCTGTTGGAGCACGGAGAGCTCCGAGGCCAGCTCGTTCTCGGGGAAAGTGCTATTTTTGTCCTTGGGCATGTATCCAGAGTAGGTGGTTTCTGATCATCCCGTCCAGATCGCCGTCCAGGAAAGCGTCAACGTTGCCGTTTTCGCTGTTGGAGCGGTGGTCCTTGACCAGACGATACGGTTGCAGAGTATAGGTCCGGATCTGACTGCCCCAGGCTATGGCCTCCTTGGCCTGGTAGTCCTGCCTGCGGCTTTCCTCAAGCTTCTTCAGCTCCTGCTCGTAGAGGCGGGCCTTGACCAGGCGCAGGGCCGTGGCCTTGTTCCTGTGTTGGGATTTTTCGTTCTGGCACTGGGCCACTATCCCCGAGGGAATGTGCGTGATGCGCACGGCAGAGCTGGTCTTGTTCACCGACTGGCCGCCCGGACCGCTGGACCGGAAGGTGTCGATGCGCAGGTCCTCGTCCTTGACCTCGATCTCGATGTCGTCGTCCATGTCCGGGTAGACGTCCACCGAGGCAAACGACGTGTGTCGCCTGCCCGAGGAGTCGAAGGGAGAGATGCGGATGAGCCGGTGCACGCCCGATTCGCCCTTGAGCAGGCCGTAGGCGAACAATCCTTCGATCTGCAGGGTGACGGACTTGACGCCCGCCTCGTCGCCCGCCTGATAATCGAGCTGGGTGACCTTGAACCCCTTGCGCTCGGCGTAGCGGTTGTACATGCGCAGGAGCATTTCCGCCCAGTCCTGGGACTCAACGCCGCCCGCTCCGGGATGGATTTCCAGGATGGCGTTGGATTTGTCGTGTTCGAAGGCGAACATGGTGGCCAGCTCGGTGCTTGCCAGCCGGTCCCTGAGCAGGTCCACCTGGGCCGAGAGCGCGGACAGGGACTCCTCGTCCGGGGCTTCCTGCGCCAGCTCCAGCCACGCGTCGAGATCGTCCTTGGCTTCGGACAATCCCTCGTACATGTCGAGCTTGGTGGTGAGCTGGCTTTTTTCCTTGAGGATCGGGGTCAGGGCGTCAGGCTTGTCCCACGCACCCGGCTTGGAGAGGTCTTTTTCTATTTCACCAAGGCGGTGCCGGGTTTCGGCGTAGTCAAAGACGCCCCCAGAGGGTCTGAAATTGTTTGAGGAGTTCCGCCGAAGCGGCTTTGAGTTCGGGATATTCAAGCATTATGGAGTATTTCCTTTCTTCTTCAAGGCGTTATATGCCAGCCAGGCGTATATGGCAACGGTCATGATGAACACGAATGCGTCGAGCCGGTCCCGGACCTGATGGTAGACGGTCACGCCTTTGAGCGGGGCGATTTTCATGCTCAGGCTTTCCGCCTGGAACTGTGTTCCCCTGGCCGCGATCCGGCCCACGGGGTCAATGAAGGCAGAGATGCCCGTGTTGGTGCCCCGGGCCAGCCAGCGGCCCTGTTCAACGGCTCGCATGACGGCCAGGTCGAGGTGCTGGGCGGGAGCTGACGTGTTGCCGAACCAGGCGTCATTGCTGATGTTCACCAGGATGTCGGCGCCCCGGGCCACTTGCTGCTGGGCAAGTTCCGGAAAGATGGCTTCATAGCAAATGAGCATGCCGAGGGCAACGTCGCCGGATTGAATCGGCTTGTTGTCCACGCCGGGCCGGAAGTTGCCTACGCCTTGGACCAGCTTCTTGAACGGCACCCATTCCTCGAACGGCATGTATTCGCCGAAGGGGACGAGATGTTCCTTGTCGTAGTGCTGTCCGATATTTCCGTCGGTGTCCATGAGCCACGCCCGGTTGTACAGGATGTAGGCACGGGTTTCGGGATCGATGATCTTGTAGGCCGGAGAGCCGGTGATGATGTTGGTCTGCGTGTCGCGGGCCAGGATTTCCATGCCCCGGCGCAGCGGCGTCTGGTCCTGGACGAAAAAGGGCATGGCCGTTTCCGGCCAGATGATCAGGTCCGGGGATTCGGCCCGGATGGCCTTGAGGCTCAAGCTCGCGTATTTCTTGACCGTCTCCGCCTGGGAATCGGGGTTCCACTTGACGCCCTGATCCACGTTGCCCTGAATCAGGGACACGGTGTAGTCCCTTTCCCCCACGTCGAAGGTGGCGGTCCGGTATACGCCGAACACCGTCAGCGTCACGGCCAGCCCGACGGCCAGCCACAGGGCGCTGCGATAGGTGGAGTACAGCAATCCGGCCACGGCCAGGCAGGCCAGGACGCCGGACAGGCCGTAGGCTCCCAGCACGGACGCGCCCTGGATGGCGAAGGGCCACCGTGCAAAGGCTGCGGACAGGTTGATCCACGGGAAACCGGAGAGCACGAAACTGGACAGCATTTCAAGAGCGGTCCAGGAGAGCCCGGCCAGCAGGCAGAGCATGACGCCGGTGACCCGTTGTCCTGCGTGGTACATGCCAAGTGAGAAAAAGCCGTAGTAAAGGCTCATGAATGCGGCCAGCAGGACCGGGCAGGGCAGGGCGATGTACCAGGGCAACCCCCCGTATATCTGGACCGGGATGACCATCCAGTAATAGCAGCCTGCGGCTGCCAGCGTGCCGCCCAGCCAGCCGTATTTGAAGGCGTTCCTGCCGGATGTGGCGCGCAGGCCTATCCAGGCCAGGCCCAGGGGAAAGGCCAGCGCTGCGAGAGGAAAGTGAAACAGGGGATTGGAGAATCCGATCCAGGCGCCGACCGTCGCTATGCAGACCAGGGCCAGCACGGGCTAGACCGTCTCCAGGGGCTCGATCCGAATGGACCAGATCTGACGTTCGTCGGCCTTGAGAACGGTGAATCGGCGATTGTCGAAAGTGTAGAATTCGCCCTGGCCCGGAATGCGTCCGGCCATGGCGGCCACGAAACCGCCGATGGAGTCCACGTCCTCGCTTTCAAGGGTAATGTCGCACCGTTCGCTGACTTCGTCCAAAGGAACGCGCCCGGACACGATGTAGATGTCGTTGGGCAGCTCCCTGATGTCCTCGGGACGGCCCTGGTCGTATTCGTCGGCGATTTCGCCCACGATTTCTTCCAGCACATCCTCCATGGTCACGATGCCTGCGGTCCCGCCGTATTCATCCCGGACGATGGCCATGTGGAGCTTTTCCCTTTTCAACGCGGCAAGGATTTCGTCCAGCCGTTCCTCTTCGTTGACGAAAAACGGCAGACGCATGAGGTCGTTCACGGAATCTTCGGTGCGTCCGTGCAGGAAGGACTCCAGCAGGTCCTTGGCATGCACCACGCCGATGATGTGATCCTTGGTGCCTTCAAAGATGGGGATGCGGGAGTGCGCCCCCTTGCTCACGATGGTGTCGGCCACCGCCCTGACCGGGCTGCCGGATTCTGCGCAGACCATGTCCGTTCTGGGGACCATGATCTCCTTCACCATTTTTTCGTCCAATTCCAAGACGTTGAGAAGCATCGAAACCTCGTTGCGGTCGATCTCGCCGTCCGCGCGGGCTTCGAGGATGTGTTCCTCAATGTGCTGGTCGTTGGCACCAAAAAATTTTTTGAAAACTGAAAGAAATCGACTGTCAGATCCTTCGTCCAAGATCAGACTCCTTGAAAGGGTTCGATGGATTGAATGGAGATGAAACGGTGACGATACATCCGTTTTTCCTTGATTTACAATCTAGTCGGTGTCCGGGGGGCTGTCAATACAGTGAGGGAAAGGATTTCGTTACAGCTGTCCATGCTTTTTCAAATGGATTTCCAGGCAGGACAGGGCGGCCGGGGTGATCCCGGATATGCGGCCCGCCTGACCCAGTGTCATGGGCTGTACCCTGGTCAGTTTCTCCACCACCTCGCGGGTCAGGCCGGACACGGCTGCGTAGTTCATGTCCTCGGGCAGGACCACGTCCTCCATGGACCGGAACTTGGACACCAATTCCTCCTGCTTGACCAGGTAGCCCTCGTAGCGGACCTGCGTCTCCACCTCGCGGAGTACGTTCTCCGGGGTGTCGGCAAGGGGAGGATGAAAAACGGCCAGCTGTTCGATCGTCATCTGCGGCTGGCGCAGCAGGGCGGCCAGTTCCACGGCCTTGCCGGGCACGGCCGCGCCGATTTCCGACAGGGTCTCCCGGGTCGAGGCGTCCGGACGGATGCGGATGGCGTGCATGGCTTCGAGGGTCTCCCGCATCATTTCCCGCTTGGATGAGAACAGGGCCCAGTGGTCGTCGTCCACCAGCCCGATGTCGCGACCGATGGGAGTCAGCCGTTCGTCGGCGTTGCCCTCGCGCAACAGCAGGCGGTGTTCGGCACGGGAGGTGAACATGCGGTAGGGCTCTTCCGTCCCCTTGGTCACCAGGTCGTCCACCAGCACGGCCATGTACGCCTGATCGCGGGAGAGCAGGAACGGGTCCCTGCCGCGCAGCTTGGCGACTGCGTTCAGGGCGGCCCAAAGTCCCTGGGCCGCTGCCTCCTCGTAACCCGACGTGCCGTTGATCTGACCCGCGAAGTACAGGCCGGGCACGGCCTTTGTCTCCAGGGTGGGCTTGAGCTGTGTGGGCGGCGCGTAGTCGTACTCGATGGCATAGCCGGGCCGGACGATCTGGGCATTTTCCAAGCCCACGATGGCCGCCACCATCTTTTTCTGCACATCGAAGGGCAGGCTGGTGGGGATTCCGCTGGGATACATCTCGGCGCTGTGCAGTCCCTCCGGCTCCACGAAAATCTGATGCCGGTCCTTTTCCGGGAACCGGGCCACCTTGTCCTCGATGGACGGGCAGTAGCGCGCTCCGGTGCCCTCGATGATGCCTGTGAACATGGGAGAGCGGTCAAATCCGGACCGGATGGCCTCGTGGGCCTTCTCATTGGTGTAGGTCAGGTAACAGGGCACCTGCGGCATGGGCACCGTGGTGTTGCGGAAACTGAACGGCATGGGCGGGTCGTCGCCGGGCTGGACCTGCATGGCGTCGAAATCGATGGAATCCTTGAGCAGCCTCGGCGTTGTGCCGGTCTTGAGGCGACCGAGGGTGAAGCCGAGTTCCCGCAGGTTGTCGGAGAGTTGATTGGACGGGGGGTCGCCCATGCGCCCGCCGGTGAAACTTTCCAGGCCGATGTGCATGAGGCCGCGCAGGAAGGTGCCGGTGGTCAGCAACACGGCTTTGGACGGAAGGATTTCGCCCAGTTCGGTGCGCACCCCGCACGCCTGTCCGTCCTTGGTCAGGACGGCGGCCCCGGTGTCCTGAAAGACCCACAGGTTGTCCTGGGAAAAGATGGAGCGCTGGACCACGCGCATGTACTCGGCGCGGTCTATCTGTGCGCGGCTGGAGCGGACCGCCGGGCCCTTGCGGGTATTCAGGATGCGGAACTGGATGCCTGCGGCATCGGCCCACAGTCCCATCATGCCGCCAAGGGCATCGATCTCCTTGACCATGTGGCCCTTGGCCAGGCCGCCGATGGCCGGATTGCATGACAGGTGGCCGATGCGGTCGGCGTTGATGGTCAACAGCAGTGTCTTGAGCCCCAGCCGGGAGGCGGCCATGGCGGCTTCGCAACCGGCATGGCCCGCACCGACCACGATCAGGTCGAATGTTCCCGGGAACGGGGCTTTGCGCTGCATGTTCCTCTCGCTGCTATACGGTCAAGAGCATGTCGGCGATGACCTTGGCGTCGCCGATGGTGTTCTTGATGGATGCCCATTCGTTGGGTTGGTGGGCGTTGTGGTTGAGCGTGGCCCAGACCACGGCCTCATATCCCCGGCGGCGCAGGAACGCGGCCACGGTGCCGCCGCCAACGCCAACGGTGCGGGGATTGTTGCCGTACACCTTCTTGATGGAGCGCATGGTCTTCAGAGCGATTTCGCTGTCCGCCGGAGTGGCCGGAGCAGCCTGCTCATACATGGTCGTGTCATAGGAAATGGTCACGCCGTACTTCTTCTCGATCTCAGAGCCGAACCCCTTGATGGTCCCCAGCACCTCGGACAGGTCGTATTCGGGCATGACGCGGGAATCCACGTAGAACACGTCCCGGCCCGGGATGGTGTTCACGTTGGTGACGTTGGCTTCCTTCATGGTCGGCTGAAAGGTGGAGCGGGGCGGGTCGTACAGGAGATTCTCCGCCGGGTAGAGCGATTCGAGTTCCTTGATGCGCAGGATGAATTCGGCGCACGGCACCAGGGTGTTCACACCCTGGCTCGGGGTGGACGCATGGCACTGCTTGCCCTCGATGATGATCTTGAGCCAGAACATGGACTTTTCGGCCACTTCCACCTGCTCGGAGGTGGGTTCTCCGGAATCGGGAATCAGGAAGAAGTCTTCCTTTTTGAACAGGTTCTCGTGCTCGCGCACCAGGTAGTCCAACCCGAAGGTGGAGCCGGTTTCCTCGTCGGCCACGAAGAGCATGCCGTAGTTGATCTCGGGCGTGATCTTTCCGTCCAGAAGGGCGTGCGCGACCAGGAGCGAGGAGACGATGCCCTGCTGGTTGTCCTCGACGCCGCGTCCGATAAGGGTGTCGCCGTCGCGGACCATGTCATAGGGATCGGATTTCCAGAGCGTCAGGTCTCCCGGAGGCACCACGTCGATGTGGGAGATGACCCACAGGGTCTTGCTCGTGTCCCTGCCGGGGATCAGGGCCAGCAGGTTGGGGCGGTAGCCGCACGAGACCTCGCTGTCCGGGGCCTGAAATTCGCGGACGTCTTCGATGCCCATGGATTTGAGGTAGCCGAGCAGATATTCCGCCTTTTCCTTTTCGCCGTCGCCGCCGTTCTTGGGGCCGAGAGCGGGGATGGCCGTAAGATTCCTTTGCAATTCGACGACTTTATCGGAATGCCGGTCGAGAAGAGCGAAGAGTTGGTCCATGGGGTGCCTCCGAAGTGTTTCCGATACGTTAGACCAAAAAAGTGTTTGTAAAAACAAAAAAAAGGCGGGGACAGAAGCCCCCGCCTTTTTGGCGTGCGATATCCTAGCGGCCGCGTGCTGCGCGCTTGGAAGCCTTGAGCGGGTTGACCTTGACCTTGCCGGTCTTGTCCACTTCGGCGCGGACGTGGGTGGCAAAGTTGCAGACGCCGTGGGCCCACTTGCGTTCGGGCTGGGCGTAGGTCGGGCAATACTTCTCATCTTCGAAGGGAACGATGCGTTCGCAACCTTCACACTTTTCGACAACGGGTTCCAGGACGACGCCCTTGTAGCTCAGACCGGCATCGGTCTTGACGGCGCCTTCCAGGGAAACGATAGTTTTCTTCTTGGCCATGTCGTGCCTTCCTCCTAAAAATCATGTGGCGGCTGCCACGGAAAATTTCATATCAATGCAAGAGCAGAATTCGATATGCACCCAGGGTAGGTGTTGTCAAGGTTTTTGCGACTATTTTTTTATTTTTCTGCCGCGTTACAAACCCACTTTGCGGCCTCTCGAGCCTTTGTTTTCAAGGATATCACGTCCATTGTCCTGAACTCTCCATAAAGATAGAGCACTTCTCCGGCGACCATGGTCATGCACACTTCCATGCCCGTCGCCGCGTACACCGCATGGGAGACATGATTGAAAACGGGCATCAGGTTGGGGAAGCCGAGATCAAGGGCGATCATATCCGCCGGACACCCTTTTTCGATGCGGCCCAGTTCCGGCCATCCGAGGCATTTGGCGGACCCCAGGGTGGCCATGTCCAGGGCGGCCTGGGCGTTCACGGCCGAAGCGTCTTCGGCCCTGACCTTGCCCATGAGGGCCGCCAGTCCCATCTCCCGGAACATGTTGAGTTGATTGTTGCTTGATGCGCCGTCCGTACCCAGTCCCACCGTCACGCCCGCCTCAAGCATCTTCTGTACCGGTGACATGCCGGAGGCAAGCTTGAAGTTGGACGCAGGGTTGTGGACGACGTTGACGCCTGTTTCGGCCATGAGCGCGATTTCCTCGTCCGTCACGTCCACGCAGTGATGCAGAGTGGTCCGTTCGGTCAGGAGACCGTGCTCCTGGAGCAGGGCCACGGGCCGCTTGCCGTACTTGTCGAGGCAGACGGCTGTCTCGGTGGGAGATTCGGCCAGGTGGATCTGCCATGGGATGTCGAGCTCCTCGGCCAGCGCGAAGCTCGCGGCCAATTCCTCCGGCGGAACCGTGAAGGCCGCATGGGGTGTGACCGCCGTACGCAGTCTCGGGTGGTTCTCAAAACGCGTTTCGAGATTTCGTATGGTGTTCCAGCAATCCTCGGCAGTGGGAAAGAGCGGGGAAGGGAAGCCGAAGAACCCCTCGCCCAGCACCCCCCGCATTCCGCAGTCGATGACCGCCTGTCCGGTGACATGCTCGTGGAAGTAGCCGTTGAGAAACGCGGTGCATCCTGTACGGATCAGTTCGGCGCACCCCAACCTGGCGCCGGTGTCGAGCAGATCGTCCGTGAGTTGGAATTCCACAGGCCAGATATGTTTTTCCAGCCAATCCATGAGCGGCAGGTCGTCGGCATAGCCGCGGAGCAGCGTCATGGGCAGGTGGGTGTGACCGTTGACGAGTCCCGGCAGGAGCAGTTTGCCCGACAGGTCGAGACGCTGCTCCGGTTCATAGCCGGCTTCCAACTCGGCCTGGCCGCCCACTTCCAGGACGAGGCCGTCCTTCACGGCCACTGCCGCGTCGGTAAGGACCCGACGGTCACGGTCCTGGGTTACGGCCGCATCCGCCCGCACGAGCAGGTCGCAGGGGCGGGGGACGGACATGGCGGCGGTATCGCTCATGAGCGGTTAATCCATATTCTTGATGACTTCGACGAGCAGGGAGGTCACCTTTTCCACGTTGCCCTGGAAGACTTCAAGAATCTCCTCCCAGGTCACAGGCGCCTCGTCGGTCTTCCAGCAGTCGTAGTCGGTGGACATGGCCACGGCGGCATAGGGGATTCCCGCCTCGTTGGCCAGGATGCATTCCGGGGCCACGGACATGTTGATGACGTCCGCGCCCCACATGCGGAACATGTTGGATTCCGCACGGGTTGAGAAGCGGGAGCCCTCGATGGTGATCACGGTGCCGGACTTGTGGTGGGCCAGGCCGAGCGTGTCGCAGGCAGCGTTGAACAGTCCTCGCAGTTTTTCGTCAAAGGGGTCGGCCATGGGTGTGTGCACTGCGCCGTGGGGCTCGAATTCCTCATGGAAGGAAACCGGGCGGCGGCGGGTGAAGTCGATGAACTGATCCAGGATGACCAGGTGGCCGCGGTCGATCTCCTTGCGCAGGGAACCGCAGGCGGTGGTGGCCAGGATGCTGGAGCAGCCTGCGTCCTTGAGCGCCTGGATATTGGCGCGGTAATTGACGAACGTGGGCGGAATGGTGTGTTCGCGCCCGTGGCGGGCGATGAGCACCACCTCGCGTCCTTCGATGGTCCCTTGCTTGAGCGGAGCTGAAGGCGGGCCGTAGAGGGTCTCCACCGTCACGTCGCTGGAATTCAGCAACAGGTCGGGGTTGTCCAGGCCGCTGCCGCCGATTATGCCGATCTTACTCATGCCTGATCCTTCCTAATCGATTTCAAGGAGATAGTCGCACCTGACGTCGTTGGCCTTCATGACCTCGTCGCCGTCAAGGTAGGTCAACTGCACCACGAAGCCTGCGGCCACGATTTCGGCTCCCACTTCCCGGATCAGCTTGATCATGCCCTCGGCGGTGCCGCCGGTGGCCATGAGGTCGTCGATGATCAGCACCTTGTCGTCCGCATTGATGGCGTCCACGTGCATGCACAGGGTGTCCGTGCCGTATTCGAGGTCATAGGTGACGCAACGGTTCTTGTAGGGCAGCTTGCCGGGTTTGCGGATGGGGACGAAGCCGATGCCCAGTTTCAGGGCCAGGGGGGCTCCGAAGATGAAGCCGCGTGCATCTGCGGCCACGATCTTGGTCGCGCCGCTTTCCCCGTAAAGATCCGCGAAGCGGTCGATGCAGTACTGGAAAGCCTCGGGCGACTTGAGGATGGGGGTTATGTCGAAAAAGGTAATGCCCTTTTTGGGATAATCCGGGATGTCTCTGACGTAATGGCGTAAATTCATGGTGCCTCCTGAAAATATGAATACCGGAGAGTCATACGGTTTGAGCGGATATGGTGTCAATGTTGTTGCCAGACCGCAGGCCATTCGCTATCCAGACCACCATGGAGAACGAACATGGCTGATCGCGCCACAGGACACAGGGCCAAGAAGAGCCTCGGGCAAAATTTTCTTCGGGATCCGAACATCTGCCGCAAGATCGTGGATTCTCTTGCGCCCGGGACGGATGATTACATCATCGAGATCGGCCCGGGGCAGGGGGCGCTCACCGAGCACCTGGCCGAAGTCGGCGCACGTAAGCTCGTTGCCATTGAGAAGGATGACTCACTGGCGGACCATTTGGCCGGTCGCTGGCCCGATCTCGAAGTCGTGCGGGCCGACGCCACCAAGTTTCCCTGGGCATCCCTTAATGAGACCGGTCCCTGCAAGATCATAGGGAACCTGCCGTATAATGTGGGTTCCAAGCTCATCTGGGATATCGTCAGCCGGGTGGAGACCCTCGAGCGGGTCGTGTTCATGGTCCAGCATGAGGTGGCGCTCAGGTTGACGGCGGAACCGTCTACCAAGGCGTTCGGCGGGCTCACTGCCTGGGTGAAGAATTTCTGTCGCACCACCTATCTTTTCAAGGTTCCGCCCACGGTCTTCCGGCCCCAGCCCAAGGTCGATTCCGCAGTGGTTCGATTCGATCCCCTGCCCCGAGAGGACCGTCCTGACGATCCGGACGCCCTGTCGCAATTGATCAAACTCCTTTTCCAGCAGCGCCGAAAACAGATATCAACTATATTAAAAAAGCGGTGGACCCCGGAGGTCGGGGCGTGGTTTGATGAAAATGGCGTCAACCCGGGATCCAGGCCTGAAAATCTGACGGCGGAGCAGTTCCGCTCCCTGTCGAAAAGGATTTAGTGCGTTTTTTCACAACAATTGGCTATCCCCCTATTGACTTGTTTTCGAAAAGAGTGTTTTTGATGTTGATTCCGAAATGGGAAAAAGCCCCGGAAGCTACGTCTGGCGCAGTTTTTTTCCATTTTTTTGGGTCCTTGGGCTGGACACAGGTGAAAAGTTCATTTAAAGGCCTAGGGAAGGTTGTTGAAGGAAACAAAGTGCGCGTGCATTTTGTGCTCTGCCAGCACTTTAGCATGATACGTTAAGGAAATTATTTCTATTGAGGAGGAAGGACTGATGACAAAGGCTGAATTGGTTGTCAAAATTGCGGAGAAGGCCAACCTGACCAAGGCGAACGCCGAACGCGCCCTGAATGCTTTCCTGGAGACCGTTGAAGGCACTTTGGTTGCCGACGGCAAGCTGACCCTGACCGGTTTCGGCACCTTCGTTGTCGAAGCCCGTAAAGCCCGTGTTGGCCGTAACCCCCGCACCGGTGCAGAGATCAAGATCCCGGCCACCAAGGTCGTCAAATTCCGCCCCGGCAAGCTCCTTAAGGACGCTGTAAAATAATCTCAGGGGAGACATTTCTATGATGATTCACGGTGAAACCGTACACAGCCCGTTACCCATGGACCTTCCTTGGTGGATGCCCGATCATTTCGTCTTTTTCGGCGTCCTCTACGTCGTGCTCGGCGTTATCGGCGTCGCTCTGGCAGTCACTGTTTTTCAGTCCCTGCGTGATGCGAAAAACGCACAGCACTAGTCATTGATTTCATATGACATCAAGGGCCTGTCCGCCATCGGCGGACAGGCCCTTTTCTCGTCCGATCGGAAAACGATTTTTCTATCCTGTTTAACGGTTGCATTTTGTTTTCAATGTGTATATGAATAACCTCTTATTTCGCCGACCCGCAATAAAAGGCGCGGGTGGTTCACCGAGGGGGTGATTTGATTGCCAGGTGTTTACTTAGAAGATAGCGACAATTTCGACATCTCTCTCCGCCGCTTCAAGAAGCAGGTCGAGAAGGCAGGTATCCTGTCCGAGCTGAAGAAACGTCAGCACTATGAAAAGCCCAGCGTGCAGAAGAAGAAAAAGAAAGCTGCCGCCAAGAAGAGGCTTGCCAAAAAGATGCGCAAAATACGCAGCATGTAAGAAAAATGAGTCTTTCCAATCAAATAGACAAAGACTACATTGAGGCCTACAAGGCCAAAGCTACGGTAAAAGTGGCCGTCTTGAGACATCTCAAGACGGCCATTAAAAACCGTATGGTCGAGGATAAGGCCGACTCGCTGTCCGACGACGCGGTGATGGAACTCATCGCCCGGCAGGTCAAGCAGCGCAAGGATTCCTTTGACCAGTACACCAAGGCCGGCAGGGACGATCTGGCACAGGTTGAAGCCCAGGAACTTGTCGAGCTCGAGGTTTACCTTCCCAAGCAGCTCTCCGATGAGGAGTTGGAAGCGGCCATTGATAAGGCCATCGCCGATCTCGGCGCTTCCTCCATGGCTGACATGGGCAAGGTGATGCAGGCCGTTCTCGGTGCCCACAAGGGGCAGGTCGACGGCGGCAAGGCCAGCGGACTGGTCAAGTCCAAACTCTCCTAAACATCCGAAGGAAGCGACTCGCTGATGGAGTCCAGAACTTTCCAGGTATTGGAATTCCCCAAGATCCTCGGGGCGTTGTCCGGTTTCGCCGTTTCGGAACCCGGTGCTTCGGCCTGTCTTGAAATCCGCCCTTTCACCTCTTTTGCCGAGGTGCGGAGAGCCAGTGAACTGTTCGAGCAGGCAGCGGCCTGGGTGGGTGAATCGGGATTCAGGATGACGCCATTCCCGGACATGGCCGCCGTCTTTCCCCACATCCGCAGGGAAACGGCCGTGCTCGATCAGGACGCGCTCTTTGCACTTCGCATCGTCCTCGACATCGCGCGGCAGGCGCGGGAATCTCTCGATGCCTATGAGGAAAGAGAGTGGGGAACCCTTCGCGAGACATTGTTCGCTTCGGGGTGGCCGCAAAAGACGGTATCCGGCATCACCCGTTGCCTTGACGGTGAAGGGCAGATCCGAGATGAAAGCTCTCCCGACCTTCTGGCCGTGCGCCAGGAAATCCGCGCCATCCATCAACGCTGCACCAAGCGGGTCAAGGATTTCATCCTCCAGGAGAACCTTTCCCAGGCCATGCAGGACGAATACATGACCATTTCGTCCGACCGGTATGTGTTGCCCATTAAATCGAATTTCAAGAACAAGACCAAGGGCATCATTCACGATTATTCCCAGACCGGGGAGACCTGTTATTTCGAACCCCTTTTCCTGGTGGAGACCAACAACCGGCTTCAGGAACTCAAACGCGAAGAGAGGGAGGAAGAATACAAGATTCTCCAATACCTGACCGCGCTTGTCCGGGAGGAAGCCGAAGAGGTCCACGAGGCATACCTGGGTGTTGTCTCCATTGACGTGCTCATGGCCAAGATATGCCTGGCCGACCGGTTTGACGGCCGAGCCATCGAGATCGTGGAGCAGGGGGCCCCCAGCCTGGTCAAGGCGCGCCACCCGCTCCTGGCCTTGGCCGACGATTCCGTGCAGGCGATTGATATCGCGCTGCTTGAAGGCCAGAAGGCGATGATCGTCAGCGGCGGAAACGCGGGCGGCAAGACCGTTTGCCTCAAGACCGTCGGCTTGATCGGGCTGATGGCCTTTTCCGGCCTGCCCGTTCCGGCCAGGGAGGGCAGCCGGTTGCCTTTCTGGACCGATGTGTTCGTGATCATGGGCGACGAGCAGTCCCTGGAGGAAAACGTGTCCACGTTCACGGCGCAGATTCAGTATCTGCGGCGCGTCTGGGACAAGGTGGACGGTAATTCGCTGTTCATTCTTGATGAATTCGGTGCGGGGACCGATCCGACCCAGGGCGCGGCCCTGGCCCAGGCGGTCATCGACTCCCTGGTGGAGAAACAGGCCACCACGTTTACTGCCACCCATTTCCCGGCCCTCAAGGCTTACGCCATGGCTGCGGAGTCCGTGCGGGCGGCCAGCGTGCTGTTCGACCCCTCCACTAAGAAGCCGCTGTTCAAGCTCGCCTACGATCAGGTGGGCGCGTCCATAGCCCTTGATGTTGCAAAAGAGCACGGGTTGCCTAACGAAATCCTCACTCGTGCCGAAAAGTATTTGTTGCTGGATGGCTCCGACACCTCTGCCGTTCTGGACCGGCTCAACGCCATGGCCGTCAAGCGAGAGGAAGAACTGGATGCCATTGAGCAGGAGCGCAGGAAGATCGAGAAGAAGCGGGCCGGGCTGGAAGCCAAGTTCGAGCAGGAACGCACCAGGATTCTCAAGGATGTGCAGGCCCGCGCCCAGGACGTGGTCAAGCAGTGGCAGGCGGACCGCATCGGTCGAAAGGAAGCGCGCAAGAAGCTGGCTCAGGTCAGGTTGAAGGTCGAGGATCTGGGCGGAGCGAAGAAAAAAGTTCCCGGCTTTTCTTTCTCGGATATTGTCCCGGGCATGAAAGTGTCGTATCTGGCTTGGAACAAGTCCGGTATCGTGCTGGAAGTCAACGAAAAGAAGCAACAGGCCAAGGTGGACATCGGCGGGGTCGCCATGTGGGTCAAGGCCGACAATCTCGGTCCTGCGAGTGCAGCGAAAAAGACTGCATCCAAGGGGCCCAAGGCTGCGGGGGTGGCGCCGAGCGATCTGGTTGTGGAAGTGGACCTGCGGGGCAACCGGGCGGACGTGGCCATTGCCGAGTTGGAGCGGGCCCTGGATGACGCACTGCGCAAGGGCGCGGGAAAAATGGAGATTGTTCACGGCCGGGGCACCGGAGCCCTGCGGCGCGAGGTGCATGACTTCCTCGCGCATTACCCGGCGGTTGCGAAATTTTCCCTGGCCAACGAAGATCGTGGCGGGGACGGCATGACCGAAGTGACGCTCAAGTAGCTTTCGGAGGAATGGGTGGACAGAAGTGGTGTCGAGGCCGTCAAGGCCCGAATCAATATTTCGGACATAGTGCGTCGCTATGTCGACCTGAAGCCGGTGTCCGGCCGGTGGATGGGAGCCTGTCCCTTTCATCAGGAGACCAAGCCGTCCATGTCGGTCAACGACGACGAAGGCTTTTTTTATTGTTTCGGCTGCCAGGCGTCGGGCGACGTCATCGATTTCTACGGCCGCATCAACGGCCTGGATTTCCGGGAATCATTGGAGCAGCTGGCTGCCGAGGCCGGGATCGAGCTGTCCCATGTGCCGCACGATCCACACGCTGCAGAGCGCAAGGCGCGCAAGCAGTTGCTCATCGACATGCACGAGGAGGCGAAACAGTGGTTCCAGCGCAATCTGAGCGTTGCCGCAGGGGATCATTGCCGCCGCTACCTGACCGATCGGGGCATGACCGGCGAGATGATCGAGAAGTTCGCCCTGGGATACAGCCCCGAGGACTGGCACGGGCTGGACAATTTTCTCAAGTCCAGGGGCCGTTCTCCGGAGCAGGGCGTCGAGGCCGGACTGCTTTCCAAAAATGAGCGCGGTGACATTTATGACCGGTTCCGTGGAAGATTGATCTTCCCTATTCAAAATTTATCGGGCCGGGTTATTGCTTTTGGCGGCAGAGTAATTACTGATGGAGAACCAAAGTACCTGAACAGCTCGGATACGCCCATTTACAAGAAGGGCGACCACTTGTACGGGTTGAATCTGGCCCGGTCCACCATGACCCGCACCAAGCGGGCCATACTGACCGAAGGGTACATGGATGTTATTTCGCTCCACCAGTTCGGCTACACCGACTCCTGCGGCGTCCTGGGCACGGCCCTGACGCCGGACCAGGTGAAACGGTTGGCCGGCTTCGTGTCGCGGGTCGATCTGATCTTCGACGGCGATGGGGCGGGGCGCAAGGCGGCCATGAAATCCAGCAGGATGATCCTGCTGCAGGGCGTGGCCTGCCGCGTGGTCCTCATGCCGGAGGGCGAGGACGTGGACAGCCTGCTTCAGTCCAAGGGAGTCGATGGACTGGAAGCTTGCATGAATGAGGCGCCGGACGGCCTGACGTTTTGCATGAACACCCTGCGCGCGGAGTATGCTCCCAGGGACATCATGACGTGGGCCAAGAGCTTTTTGTCGGATTTGTCCGACGCATCCTTGCGGGCGTACTATTTGCCCCGACTGGCGACCGGACTGGGGTTATCGGAGGCTGATTTCAGGCGCGATGCCGGTGCAATGACACCGCAGCGCAATACGCAGCAACAGCCTCGGCGACCACAGACGGTTTCGCAGCCGGTGGGCATGGGCGTCGGCAAGGACGACAAGGATGACAGGTATTTTTTACGGTTTCCGATCCAGTACCCGGACTATGTCCCGGCCCTGGCGGAAAGGGGATTTGCACGGATTCTTCGTTCGGATTGGGCGAAGGCGTTTTGGGAGAAGCTTGTAAACACGCAGCCGGGCCGGGTATCGAGCCTGCTGAACGACCAGGAAAAAAGCTTCTACTACAGATGCCGCGAGGAAATCAGGGCAAACATTCTTTCCGGCCGGGAACTGCTTCAGGAGTGGAACCACATATGCGAAAAAATTTCGTCCGGACAAAAAAACATGGATGAAAAGCAGCTCACAGAGGCCATACGGCAGGCACAGCAAAGCGGAGACACCAAGCGGGCAATGGAACTCTTGGCCTTGAAGGAATCTCGCAGGAGGGATGATGAGCAATATTAAGGAAATCCAACAGATCAAGACCCTTATCGCCGCAGGCAAGAAAAAGGGATTCCTGACATATGAAGAATTGAGCAAGGCGCTCCCTTCCGACTACAACTCCCCGGAGCAGTTGGAAGAGATTCACGCCATTTTCGACCAGATGGACATCGCCCTGGTCGAATCCGAAGACGTGGCCAAGGCCAATGGAGCGGCCCAGGGGCTGGACCTGGAAGAATCCGACGACGATTCCACTGAATACGCCTCCCGGTCCACGGACCCCGTGCGCATGTACCTGCGCGAAATGGGCGCCGTTCCCCTCTTGGATCGCGAAGGCGAAGTCGTCATCGCCAAGAAGATCGAAAACGGCGAACTGGACGTCCTGTATTCCCTGGTGGAGGTCCCGGTGGCCGTCGAAGAGCTCATTTCCGTGGGCGAAGACCTGGAAGCGGGCAACATCAAGCTCAAGGACGTGGTCAAGACCATAGAAGAAGACGACCCGTCCGAGGATGAGATGAACCAGCGCCAGCGCGTCATCTTTCTCCTTGCCGAGGTCAAGAAGCTCTACGGCAAAAAGAAGAAGGTATACTCCAAGCTCGACTACTGCGCCTGCCTGGACAAGCGCGTCTACGGCGTGCAGAACGAAATCCTCCAGTACAAGGAGGAAGTGGTCAGCCGGTTGCGCGACATCAAGCTGGAAAAGACCCTCATTGATCGGATCATAGAGACGGTCAACGACTATGTGCGCCAGATGCACAACTGCCAGCGAGACCTGTCCGCCTACATCCTGTCCGTGGGCCAGACCAAGATCGAGATCGAGGAACTTTTCAAGCAGGTGGACGAACGGGAGATCAATCCCGTGGTGGCCGCCGACAAGCTCGGCATGACCGTGGAGGAGTTCTTCTCCTTCAAGGAAATGCTGGCGGGCAAGCTGGAGATCATGAACCGGCTCCAGCTCAAGTGCTGCCATTCCGTGCACGACCTGGAAGAGGTCCTGTGGCGCATCAAGTCGGGCAACAGCACGGCCATGCGCGCCAAGCAGGAACTCATTCGCGCCAACCTGCGCCTGGTGGTGTCCATCGCCAAGAAGTACACCAACCGCGGCCTGCAGTTCCTGGATCTTATCCAGGAGGGCAACATCGGCCTCATGAAGGCCGTGGACAAGTTCGAATACCAGCGCGGCTACAAGTTCTCGACCTACGCCACCTGGTGGATTCGCCAGGCCATAACCCGCGCCATCGCGGACCAGGCCCGGACCATCCGTATCCCGGTGCACATGATCGAGACCATCAACAAGCTCATCCGCACCTCCCGCTATCTCGTCCAGGAGTTGGGGCGCGACCCGTCCCCGGAAGAGATCGCCGAGCGCATGGACTACCCCCTTGAGAAGGTCAAGAAGGTCCTCAAGATCGCCAAGGAACCCATCTCCCTGGAGACGCCCATCGGCGACGAGGAAGATTCCAGTCTCGGCGATTTCATCGAGGACAAGAAGGCCACCGCGCCCGCCGAAGAGGTGGTCTCCACCAAACTCGGCGAGCAGATCGCGTCGGTCCTGTCCGATCTGACCCCGCGCGAGGAGCAGGTCCTGCGGAAGCGTTTCGGCATCGGCGAGAAGTCCGACCACACCCTGGAAGAAGTGGGCAAGCTCTTCAACGTCACCCGCGAGCGCATCAGGCAGATCGAGGCCAAGGCGCTCAGGAAGCTGCGCCATCCGGTCAGGAGCGCGCTGCTGCGGTCCTACTTCGAAAACTAGACCAGACCATCGGGCCGGGAGGACGTCACCACGTCTTCCCGGCTTTTTTTATATCCAATGGACTCCTTCATCACCATAATCATCATTCCCGTCATCGCCGTCGCCCTGGACAGCGTCTTCGGCGACCCCAAGTCCTTGCCGCATCCGGTGCGGTTCATCGGCAAGCTCCTCGAACTCTATGAGGGATCGGCCCGCAGGGTACGCATCCCCTTGAGAGCGGCGGGCTGGGTCGCAGTCTTCCTGTTTGCCGTTTCGGCCTGGGGCGCGGTGGCGTATCTGACGGCCATCCCGTATCTCGGCGTGGTCATCGGCGTGTATTTCGCCTACGCAGGGCTGGCTCTGGGGTGTCTCATGAAGGACGCTCGCACCGTGGCCAGGCTGCTCGATTACGGCAGCATGGCCGAAGCCCGCCGCGAATTGGCCATGCTCGTCAGTCGGGACACCGGCACGCTGGATGAGGCCGGTTTGCGCCGCACCCTGGCCGAGACCGTCAGCGAAAATCTCAATGACGGATTTGTGGCTCCGTTGTTCTATCTTTCCCTGTTCGGCCCGGGCGGCATGTGGGCCTACAAGACCGTCAGCACCATGGACTCCATGTGGGGATACAGGACCGAACGCTATCGCGACCTGGGAAGGGGAGCGGCCAAAACAGACGATTTGCTGGCCTGGATACCGGCCCGGATCACGGCCAGAATCATGCTTTTCGCGGGCAGGCGACTCGGGCTCGACCATGCGGCGGCAAAGGCCAACTACAAGGGTGACGCGCTGAAAATGGAAAGTCCCAACGCAGGCTGGCCCATGGCTGCAGCGGCCTGGCTCGCAGGGGGGCAGATGGGCGGGCCAACGGTATATTTCGGAAAAATCAAGGACAAGCCCCTGCTCGGCCCGACAGGACAGGACTGGGATAAGGGGAAAATCCGGACCTTGATACGGTTGTGCGGAGCCACCGGCAACTGGGCGGCCTGGATGCTCATCCCGTCATTGGGGCTGGTCAGGTGGATTTTCTGAATTGAACGGCAGGCAGGAAAAAGGGGCTTCGGATGAAGCCCCTTTTTTTTGTTATTCTTCGCCGAGTTCCACACTTCGGTAGTATGACTCGAAGACTCCGTCGATGATGTCTCCCTTGACCGCCTGGCGGTCGAAGTGCATGAGCGCCCGGATGGTCGTGCCCGCAGGGGAGGTGACCATTTCCCGGAGCTGGGTGACGGAGTATTCGGACTGGTCGGCCATCTTTGCGGAGCCGAGGAACAGCCCCTTGACCATCTCCGTGGCCTGGGGCCGTGTCAGGCCGAGGGCAACGCCGGATTCGATCATGGCTTCCATGAAGTAGAACACATAGGCGGGGCCGGAACCGATGACGCCGGTGAAGGCGTCGAACATCTTTTCCGGCAGAATGTGCGCCTGGCCGATGGCGGCGAAAACCCCGGGGACGAATTCCTTCATATCCTCGGTCAGGTTTTCGTTTTCCAGGCAAATGGCGGAAACGGATTCATTGACCAGGGCCGGGGTGTTGGGCATGACCCGCACCACGGCGCAACGTCCTTCCGTCCAGTCCTCGTATCGGGCCAGGGGCAGCCCGGCGCAGATGGAAATGAGGCATTTGGACGAATTCAGGTCCCCCGTGATCTCCTTGACCACGGTTTCAGCATGCTGTGGCTTGACCGCGAGCACGATGTAGTCGCAGACCTTGACCAGGTCCTGGGCGGTCTCCTGCATGACAACGCCGAGTTCCTCGCTCAGTTCCCTGAGCTGGGCCATGCGGTGGTCCATGCCGTGCAATTCGATGTCGTCACGGGAGGCAAGGCCGCGAATGATGGCCGAGCCCATGTTGCCTACTCCTATGAATCCGATTTTCTTGGTCATTATCCCACCAGCTCGTCGTCGTTGAAGAAGTAGGCCACCTCGGTCTTGGCGGTGTCGGGACCGTCGGAACCGTGGCAGGAGTTGTTCTGGATGTTTTGGCCGTAGGCGGCGCGAATGGTGCCTTCCTCGGCATCGGCCGGATTGGTGGCACCCATCAGCTTGCGGTAGTTCTCGATGGCGTTTTCGCCTTCCAGGCAGGAAACGACCACCGGGCCGGAGATCATGTAGTCCACGAGCTCGCCGAAGAAGGGACGTTCCTTGTGCACGGCGTAGAAACCTTCGGCCTTGGCGCGATCCATGTGGATCAACTTCATGCCTTTGATCTTCAGGCCGGAGTCGGTGATCATCTTCAGGATTTCAGCGATCAGGCCGCGCTCGACGGCATCGGGTTTGATGATGGAAAAAGTGCGTTCGATAGCCATGGAAAGCCTCCGTTTGTCATAGTACTTATACGTTTCGGCAGAATTTTGCCACTGTTTGAAAGGCCGCCCCCAAGCGACCTTCGGCTGTGCAGACAGCCTATGCCAACAACATGCGGTCTGAGACGCCCTCGCCGCCGCGCAGGTCCGCGAAGCGCTGGAGCAGGTCTTCGACCTTGAGATTCTTTTTTTCGTCGCCGCTGATGTCGAGGACGATGCGACCCCGGTGGAACATGATCAGCCGGTTGCCCATGGCAATGGCCTGGTTCATGTTGTGGGTGACCATGAGCGTGGTCAGGTTCTCGGACCCCACGATCTCGTCGGTCAGGTCCAGGACCATGGCTCCGGTCTTCGGGTCCAGGGCGGCGGTGTGTTCGTCCAGGAGCAGCAGCTTGGGCCGGACCAGGGTGGCCATGAGCATGGTCAAAGCCTGACGCTGACCTCCGGAGAGAAGCCCGGTATGCGTCTTGAGCCGATCTTCCAGGCCCAGGCCGAGCACGGACAGCTTCTGGCGGAAGAACTCCCTGTCACGGGCTTTGACGCCTCTGGACAGGCCACGCGACAGCCCGCGTTTCCTGGCCACGGCCAGGTTCTGCTCGATGGTTGCTCCGGCACAGGTGCCCAGCAGCGGGTCCTGGAAGACCCGACCGATGAGCCCGGCGCGCTTGTGTTCGGGCCAGCGCGTGATATCCGTGCCGTCCAGAACGATTTTCCCGGCGTCGATGAAGAACATTCCGGCCAGGGCGTTGAGAAAAGTCGATTTACCTGCGCCGTTGGAGCCGATGATGGTGATGAAGTCGCCGTCGTTGACTTCCAGATCCACGCCGTTCAGGGCGGTCACTTCATTGACGTCGCCCTTGTTGAAGGCTTTGATCATGTTGGTAACGGAAATCATTTGGCCCCCCTTGCGGCGAGGAACTTGCGTTTCATTTTGGGCATGACCAGGGCCACGACCACCAGGAGGGCAGTGATCAGGTTCAGGTCGCTCGGGGTGATGGAGAACGAGCCGAGCTTCATGCCGAGCGCCAGGGCGATGGCGATGCGGTAGAGAACCGAGCCGAGCAGGGCCGCGATGAGCGCGCGGGAAATGGTCTTGTCGCCGAACACGGTCTCGCCGATGATGACCGAGGCCAGACCGGCGATGATGGTGCCCACGCCCATGTTGACGTCGGCGGCTCCCTGATTCTGGGCGACCAGTGCGCCGGATGCGGCCACCAATGCGTTGGACAGGCCCACGCCGAAGATGATGACCGTGTCGGTGTTCACGCCCTGGCTGGTGATCATCTGCATGTTGTCGCCCGTTGCGAGGAAGGCCAGTCCCTGTTCCGTATGCATGAACCAGATGAGGACGGCCACTATCACTAGGCAGACGATGGCGAACAGTACCGGGGTCGAGTGCTGCGGCAGCAGGCCGGTCATTTCGCGAAACCGGTCGACCACGGTTTCCTGACCGAGCAGGGACATGTTGGGCCGTCCCATGATGCGCAGGTTGATGGAGTAGAGGGCGATCATGGTCAGGATGGACGCCAGCAGGTGGAGAATCTTGAATTTCGTGTTCAGGATGCCGGTGGTCACGCCCGCCAGGAATCCCGCCCCGGTGGCCATGAAGATGGAGATCAGCGGGGAATATCCGGAGGTGATAGCCACGGCGGACACGGACGCCCCCAGCGGCAGACTGCCGTCCACGGTCAGGTCCGGGAAATCCAGTATCCGGAAGGTCAGGTACACGCCGATGACCATGAGGCCGTAGGCGAAGCCCTGTTCCAATGCTCCGAAAAATGCATAAAGAGTCATATTAATTCCTGTTTTCGGAAAAACCGTGGCCAAAGTGCCTGGCCTTTGAACACAAGGAAAAAGGCGCGTTGTAAGCAACGCGCCTTGTAGCCTTTATATGGCCGGTTGGCAAATGCCGATTCGATTACTCGATGACCTTGGCGGCACGCTCGATGGTGGCTGCGGGCAGGGTCACGCCCATGGCCGTTGCGGCCTTTTTGTTCACGTGCAGGTTGAGGTCATTGAGGAACTCGACGGGCATGGACCCAGCGTCGGAGCCGTCCACCAGGATGCGGGCGATCATGTCGCCGGTCTGCAGGCCCATCTTGTAGTAGTCCACGGCCACGGCGGCGATGGCGCCGCGGGCAACGGAGTCCACATCGCCGACGATCAGCGGCAGCTTGTTGTCGGTGCAGACCTTGACCGCGGACTCAATGGCCGAAACCACGGTGTTGTCGGTGCCGACATAGATTACGTCGCAACGGCCCACCAGGGATTTGGCCGCCTGGTACACGCCGCTGGAGTTGGCGATGGTCGCTTCCTCGACGCTGATGCCGACCTTGGCGGCTTCTTCCTTCAGGGCCTTGAGGTTGGGCACGGAGTTGGGCTCGCCGGAGTTGTAGATGATGCCGATGGTCTTCACGTTCGGCACGATCTCCTTGATCAGGGCCACATGCTTGTCCATGGGGCTGAAGTCGGACATGCCGGTGATGTTGGTGCCGTTCGTGTTCGAAAGATCCTTGACCAGACCGGCGGAGACGGGATCGGTGACGCCGGTGAAAACGATGGGTCGATCCTTGATCTTCTGGGCGGCGGCCTGCGCGCCGGGAGTGGCGATGGCCAGAACCAGGTCGGGCTGCTCGCCCATGATCTGGCTGATGATCTGGGTGTTGGTGGCCATGTTGCCCTGGGCGATGTGGACGTTGTAGGTCACGTCCAGCCCTTTTTCCTTGAGCCTGTCGGCCACGCCGTTGCGCATGGCGTCCAGAGCCGGGTGTTCGACGATCTGGGTCACGGAAATGGTGTAGCTTTTGGCAAAGGCTGTGGTGGCAAGCAGTAATATTGCGGCCACGGTCACAAGGATTTTTTTCATGGGATTGGCTCCTCCTCAAAGTTCTGTAGATGTTGGGAACATTCCCAACTGGCGGGTTCAAAGTCAAGGTGTTTCGACTTGTTCACTGGCAAAAAAAGGGCCGCTTGACGCGGCCCTGAGATGTTTTCGATTGAAGAGGATCAGTAGCGGATTTCCTCTTCCTTGATCACCTTGAAGGACTTGTTGCCTTTGACCCGGCCCGGCAGCCCCTGGAACTTGCGCACGCCTTCCACTTCGGCTTCGAGTAGTTCGTCCTCGTCCGTGTCCAGCAGGATGATGTCGCCTTCCTGGAGGTAGAGGAGCTGGCGTCCGCTGATGGCGGTCTTGCCCAGCCGCACTACCATCTCCACGGGGGTCTCCATGAGCCGTTCCTTGAAACGATTGATCCAGACATGGTCCACTTCCAGACGCTCGGACTGGAAGGAGGCGTGCAGCTTGGAGCGGATGGGTTCCATGGTGGCGTAGGGCAGGCAGCAGATGAGCGAACCGATGGCATTTTCCAGTTCCACTTCGAACGTGACCACGATGACCACGTCGGACGGGGGCACGATGGCCGCAAACTGGGGGTTGACCTCGGTGCGCACCATCTCCACGTGGACCTCGTGCACCGGCTTCCAGGATTCCTCCATGTTGGCCAGGGCGATCTTGACCACGCGCTCGACGATGGCCTGCTCGATGGGCGTGAAGTCGCGACCCTCGACCTTGGGCTGGGAGCCGGCGCCGCCGAAGAAATTTTCGACCAGGGCGAAGACCAGTCGGGAGTCGACGACCAGCAGGGCGTTGCCGCGCAGGGGGTCCATCTTGAAGATCGAGATGGATGTGGGCACGGGCAGGGAACGCATGAAGTCGCCGAACTTGGACATGTCGATGGAGATGGGGTTGATGTCCACCCGCTTGCGCATGGTGTTGGCCAGCGCATTGGTGCACAACCGTGAGAACCGGTCGTTGACGATTTCGAGAACGGGCATGCGGCCACGAATGATCCTGTCCTGATTGGCCAGGTCAAACGAGACCACCCCGGTATCGTCCTCCGGTATCTCGGTCTCCGTCTCGACGTCCCCTCCGGAAAGCCCGCGGAGCAGGGCATCAACTTCATCTTGTTCGAGGATTTTGCTCATCTGGGAACAGCCTCATTTTACGGCCGGTGTTCGGCCGGACTTGAACCGGCTTATGCCGGATTTTTGAACATCGTGTAATCAGTAGCAAAAACCGGGCCGGTCCATCCTGCTTTCGTATCGGCACTTTTCACTTTTCCCTTAATTCCCTTGTACAGTCACATCGGGCGAGAGGCAATGCGGGAACGGGATTTCGACCGGATTTATCTGGAAAAAGATTAGAATTTTTCTAGACTAAAAATGCGGCACAAAAATAATTCAATCATTATGATTTGTTAAAACAAAATTAGTAGCGTTCCGGAGAAAGCTGGGAAAGTGGAATGACGGTGACGGACCGGTCTCTGGTCTCCTGCCAGGAACGCAACGCAGCCAGGGTCTCTTTGTATGGATGACCTATGGCGATGGCGGTCCCGGAGCGTCTGGCGACTCTCTCCGCCTTGTTGAGCTGGTGTACTATTGCACTCACGTCCTTGACATTATCAAGGAAAGTGTCCCGCTTGTAGAAGGGGATGGCCGTCGCTTTGGCGACTTTTTTGCCCACGCTGCTGCCGGAAGTCATGGAATCCAGGAAAAAAAGTCCGTGGCGTTTGAATTCACCGAGAGCCAGGGTCATGCCGGGTTCAAAGGCCGTGAACAGGGACCCCATGTGATTGTTGACGCCGATGGCTTCGGGGATCTGTTTCAGATTGGCGTTGATTCGGTCCACAAGTTCGGCGTCGTTCATGTTGACGAACAGGGCGTCGTCACCTGGATTGACCTTTGGATAGCCTTTTGGCTCCATGGGAAAATGGACAAGAATATCGCGCCGTTTATGGCTGATCAACTCCACGGCCTCACGGGTGAAACTGGCGTTGGGCCAGACCGCGAAAGTCAACGGCAGGTCAAGGGCCACCAACCCCTTGAGCAGGTGTTGGTTTTCACCTACGTCGTCGATGACGATGGCCAGTTTGGGGCCCTTGGCCTCGGGCCGGGCCATGATGCGAGGCTTGGATTCCAGCAGGAGGCGGTGGGTGGGCAGATCGTTGATCCTGACCATGGCCTCGTTGTCCCCGTTGTCGAGGAGGACGGCGTCGGGCAACCGCTGGAAGAGGCGCTTCCTGAGTGTGACGAGAAAGTGGTTTCGATCGTCCACCTTGGGAAACTGCAGGACCTGATAGTGGTAGTCGCGGTCATCATGACGGCGCAGCTCCACATCCACCAGGTCGAGATCGGCCATGGGCAGGGCAAGGTCGCGAAGGGTTTCGATGATGGCCAGGTCCGCCTGTTTGACGAAGTCCTCCATTTCGGAGGTGGTCTCTTCGTATTCCTTGGCAGGAACGGGGTCGGGCTCAGCAGTCGGTTCCGCCTGGATGACTGCGGGCGGCGGCGTGTCCTCGAGGAGCAGGGAAACACCGAGAGATGCCAGGGCGACAAAGGCCACGACAAAGATCGCAATGAGAGGACCGGGCCGATACAACCTCTCAAAAAGAGTATCGAGCCCGGTCCTTTTCTTCTTTTGGTCGGAAGAACGATCGTCCATCTAAACGGTCTTCCCGGATGTTACTTGATTTCCCGGAGCCTCGGCAGACTCTTGACCAGTTCGAGGGCCATGCGGACCTGGTTGTCGCGGGAGAGCATTTCCTTGGCTTTCTCGGCGTCCTTGTCCTTCTTGTCCTTCTTGGCTTTCTGACCGTTTTCCAGATGGCCGCTCAAATCCTTTTCACGAACCGTGAAGCGTTTGCGCATGGAAGCGTCGTCGTCCTTGTCGGCGGCGACAAAGGGAATCCGCAGGTCGGGTTCGATCCCCTGGGCCTGGATGGAGCGGCCGCTGGGGGTGTAGTAGAGGGCGGTGGTCAGCTTGATGCCCGAGCCGTCGGACAGCGGAATGATGGTCTGGACCGAGCCCTTGCCGAAGGAACGCTCGCCCACGAGCAGGGAGCGGTTGTGATCCTGCAGGGCACCGGCTACGATTTCCGAGGCCGAAGCGGACCCGGCATTGATCAGGGTAACCATGGGCACGGTGACCTCATTGTCGTTCTTGGTGGCGAAGAAATCCTTTCGGCTGGATTCGTCCTTGCCCTGAATGTAGACGATGGTTCCCTTCTCGATGAAGGTATCGGCCACGGACACGGCCTGGCCGAGCAGTCCGCCGGGGTTGTTGCGCAGGTCGAAGACGATGCCCTTGAGCTTGTGTTCCTTCTGATACTCGGCGATGGAGTCGCGAAGATTGCGGGTGGAGGATTCCTGGAATTTGGTCAGCCGCAGGTAGAGGTAACCGTCCTCCAGGGACTGGGTCTTGACGTTGACGACGGGGATGGTGCCTCGAACGATGGCCACTTCCTCGGGCTTGTTGGAGTCCTTGTGCAGGATCAACAGGTTGACCGTGGTGCCTTTCTCGCCGCGGATGCGTTTCACGGCGTCCATGAGCGTCATTTCCTGGGTGGATTCGCCGTCGATTTCCAGAATCAGGTCACCGGCCAGCAGACCGGCCTTGTAGGCGGGGGTGTCCTCGATGGGGGACACGACCAGGATGCGTCCCTGGTCCTGGGATATTTCAATGCCGATACCGCTGAAACGGCCTTCGGTCTCGGTCTGCATCTCCTTGAAGTCCTCGGGAGAGAGATAGGTGGAGTGGGGATCGAGTTCTTCGAGCATTCCCTTGATGGAATTGTCGATGAGTTCCTTCTTGGAAACAGGCTCCACGTAATGCCCTTCGACCATGTCCAGAATCTGCGAAAAACGCTTGAGCGCCTCGAAGTGGTCCTCGCGCCCGGCCATGGAGGGAACGGGGGCGACGGTCAGGGTAAAAAGCAGAAGAAAGGTAACTATCCAAAGCGATACACGCATGCATTCCTCCCGAGTATCGGAGTCTTCTTGTTATTGCGGCAACAGTACATCATTTGGAAGCTGTTAGCCAAGTTTTTGGGTTAATTGGTTTTTGGTGAAAACGCAATTCAAAATACAGCCCCGGACCGTCCGCCTTGGGGCAATAGCCGGCCACCCCCAGGGGTTCGTCTTTTTCGACTTCCTGACCATTGCGCACAAAGGTGTCGGACAAATAGGCGTAAAGACTATAGTAATCATACCCGTGGTAGACGATGACCACATGACCGAACCCGCGCAATGTGTCGTTGTGCACAATCTTGCCCCAGAAGACCGACTGGACCTGGGCCCCTTCGGCGGCGCTGATGATCAGCCCGCGCACGGGCGGGGTGGCCTTGGGATTGAAGCCGGACACGAGGCGTCCCTGTACGGGCCAGGGCAGGGTTCGCTTGTACAGCGAGAAGCGTTTGGTCTTCTGTGACTGCAGCTGGTATTTGAGGTCCTCGATGGCGGCCAGGATGTCGGTCAGTTCGCTTTCCGCATCCTGCCGTTTTTTTCTGATCTGCTTGAGATTCTTTCGCAGGGCATACTTGTTGTTCAGCAGCCGGTCCTTGCTTTTGTTGACCTGGGCCAATTGCTGCTCGGCCTCGATGGCCAGGGTGCGCTGATGTTCCAGGTTGGCGGCGATCTCCTCGGAGTTCGCCTTTGCCTCGGTCAGCTTTCGGCTGGTGGCGTCGTAGATTCCGGCCAGCCAGTTGAAGCGGCGGTCGAACATGTCCCAGCTGTCAACGCCTTCGAACCTCGACCGGACGTTTTGCAGATGCACGGGCCACAATGTCTTCATGAGGCCGGAGAGTTCCAATGTGATGCGCTGTTTTTCCTCTTCCAGGGCGAAATGATCCTGCCGGGCCTTTTTCTCGTGTTCCTTGATTTCGTTGAGGGCGGCTTCCTGTTTGCGAATCTTGCGCTGCAACAACGCCACGTCGTGTTCAATGTCCGTCAATTGGGTGGATATCTGACCCGCCTTGCGGGTCAGTTCACGGACCTTGGCTTCATTCTCGTCGGCCCGTTGGTGCTCCTGCTGCAACGTCTCGCTCAGGACCTCGCTTTGGTCCTGGGACATGGCAGTACCTGCCAGCAGGCAGATAATCAGTGTTATGGGCAGAAGGTGGCGAAGCATGGACAGGATGTTACTCGAGAAAAGGTTTCAGGGGACATGTGTCGCACAGTCCCGCTTTTTTTTTGCACCAGTCTTTTCCGACACGGACGATCAGGGCGTGGTATTCATTGTACAGTGCCACATCTTCCGGCAATGCGTCCATGAAAATGGCCTGTAATTCATAGTAGTCTATGCCCTCATATGACAGCCCGTGTCGATCCATGAGGCGTGCGGTGTAGGCATCGACCACGAAAGTCGGGAAATCGAGGGCGTACAAAAGGATGGAATCGGCCGTCTCCGGGCCAAGGCCGTTGACGCCAAGAACCTTGGGCCGAAGTTCGTAGAGCGGTTCCGACTTGAGGGATTTCAGGTCGTAATCGGCTTCCTCCTTGAGAAAATTCAGGAAATTGGCGATCCGGCGCGCCTTGACGTTGTAGTACCCGGCCGGTCGTATCAGTTCGGCCAACTCCGTAAGGGGCAGGTCGTGCATGGCCCGCGCATCGAGGAGATCGTGCGCCTTGAGGTTGGCAATGGCCTTTTTCACGTTCTGCCAGTTGGTGTTCTGGGTCAGGATTGCCCCGACGGCGATCTCAAAGGGCGTTTCGCCCGGCCACCAGTGACTGGGCCCCAGGGACGAATGCATGGCCTCATACATGGCCAGGATTGTATCGGATTGCGACATGGCTGCTAGGCTCCGATTCGCTCCCAGACAAGGCAGACCCATTCGCCTTCAATGAACCGCTGCGGCTCGCCGATGCCCCGTTTTGCGTAGGCGGCGGCCACGGCGTCCGACTGCTTGTCCGCCAGTATGCCGGACAGGACCAGGGAGCCGCCTTCCGCGATGTGCGCCAGCAGGTCGGAGGCCATCTCGATGAGCGGGCCGGAAAGGATGTTGGCCACGATGACATCGAACAGGACGTCTTCGCCCAGGCTGTCGATGGTGCCCACGGCCAGTTCGAGGGAACCCGCCACGCCGTTGATCCCGGCGTTTTCCACGGCACAGGGGATGGCCAGAGGATCATTGTCCAGGCCCACGCCCTTGAGGCCGAGCTTGGCCAGCCCGATGCCGAGGATGCCGGACCCGGTGCCGAGATCGAGAAAGGTGTTGCCCGGCTTGATTGCCTCGCTTCCGGCCAGGGAGCCGATGGTCGCCAGGCACAGCGAGGTGGTGGGATGATGCCCGGTGCCGAAAGCCATCTTGGGCTCGATGACGATGTGGGTGGTCCCGTTGTCCTCGTTCCCATTGAGCCACGGCGGGAAAATCGTGAACCTCTCGCCGCAGGTGACGGGATTGAAGAAGTCCTTCCAGGCCATGGCCCAATCCTCGGGTTCCTCTTCGACGCAGGTCACGCCCGCATTCTGGAAGCGGGCCTGGAACTCCTTGGCGATGGACCGTCCAAGGGCGTGGTCTTCAAGGTAGAGAGTGATTTTGAGTCCGTCTTCGAGGGGCGTCTCTTCCCACCCGTGGGCGACCTTGGCCGTGAGGAATCCCCCGACCTCATCGGCCAGGTCCTCGGTTATGGTGAATTCGATCTTGAGCAGGGTGGATTTCATCTGGCGTTCTCCGAAGGGCGAATATGACAAGGCCGGGGAGCATTCCCCGGCCCTGTATTTCGTGTCATGCGTTTGGTGTCGATCAAAAGACCTTGTCTATGAAGGAACCCATGCCGGTGTACCGAAAACCATAGAGAGTAGCGTTTTCAGCCTTTTTCTCGGCATCGCTCTTGACGACCTGGGGCGAGGTGTCTTCCGTGGGCGGCTGGGTCGTTTTCTGCTCCATGCGATCCATTTCCTCTTCCTTCAAATTGGGAGAGAATTCCTGCATGGGGCCTATGGGTACAACTCCGCTCATGGCTTTTCACCTCTCAACAACAATACTCGGTCGCCGATACGCGGTCAAGCAGCCCCCAGTTAGACCTCGTCCAGGACGGTGTCGAGCACTTCCATGAAGGTGGCGATGTCTTCTTTTTCGACGGTCAGGGGGGGCACAAGGCGCAGGATCGTGCCCTGGGTCAGGTTGCATACGACCCGTTTTTCCAGGAGCCCCTTCCAGACGGCCGGGCCGTCACAGGACAGCTCGACACCGAACAGCAGTCCGAGGCCTCGTGTGCCCGCTATCTTGCCGGGATGCTTGGCCATCAGTTTCTCGGCTTCTTCTTTGGCGAAACCGCCCATCTCCAGGGCGCGTTCGGCCATGCCCTGTTCAAGCATGATGTCGACGACCCTGGCGGCCACGGCAGAGACCACGGCTCCGCCGCCGAAAGTGGTGGCATGAGAACCGGGGGCGAACCCCTTGGCCGCCTCGTCCGTGCACAGGACCGCGCCCATGGGCAGCCCGTTGGCCAGAGCCTTGGCCGAAGTGAAGATGTCCGGGGTGATGCCGTAGTGTTGGTGTGCCCAGAAACGACCGGTGCGGCACAACCCGGTCTGGACCTCGTCCACGATGAGCAGGATGTTGTTTTCCTTGCACAATGCCACGATGTCGTCGACATAGTCCGTAGGCAGGGGACGAACGCCGCCTTCGCCTTGGACCATCTCGATCATGATGGCTGCGGTGTGGGCGTTGATGGCCCCCCGCAGGGCGTTGACGTTGCCGAAGGGCACGGTGACGAACCCCTCGGGCAGGGGAGCGAAACCGTCCTTGATGGGGCCTTCCTGGCCGGTGGCGGTCAGGGTGGACAACGTCCGGCCATGAAAGGATTTTTCCAGAGTTATGACTTCAAATCTGTCCTCGTTGCGAACGGTGCGCATGTACCGGCGGGCGAGCTTGATGGCCCCTTCGTTTGCCTCGGCTCCCGAATTGCAAAAAAAGACTTTGCCGGCCGCGCAGGTGGAAAGCAGCTTTTCAGCCAGGTCGAGCTGCGGTTCCTGGTAGAAGAGGTTGGAGACGTGCACCAGCTTGCGCGCCTGCTCGGCCATGACGTCGGCCAGGTCGTCCCGGCTGTGGCCCAGGCTGCACACGGCGATGCCGGACAGGAAGTCGAGATATTCGTTGTCTTCCAGGTCGTAGAGCCTGCACCCCTTGGCCCTGGATACGGCCAGGGGATACCGTCCGTAGGTGTTGCAGAGAAGGGCGGATTCCCGTTCTTTTATCTGATCGAATTTATTGCTCATTGTTCTGCTCTTAATGTTTTCCGGTTGAACCGAAGCCTCCGGCTCCCCGGTCGGTGTCGCCGAGTTCCTCCACCTTGAGGATATCGGCCTGGAAAATGGGCATGAAGACGAGTTGGGCGATGCGCTGGCCGCGCTTGATTCGTCGCACCTTGTCCGAGGTGTTGAGCAGGGACACCTTGATTTCGCCGCGATAATCGGGATCGATGACGCCCACGCCCTGGCTGACGGTCAATCCGTCCTTGGTGCCCAGGCCGCTGCGGGAAAAGATATAGCCCGCAATGGACGGCTCCAGGACCTCGATGGCGACGCCCGCAGGAAAGGGATACTTCTCGCCGGGGCCGATCTCGACGAATTCATCGTCGATGCAGGCGCGCAAGTCCAGGCCGGCGGAATGATCGGTGGCGTAGGCCAGTTCGTTTTCCTCCCAGACCGGGTGCATGAATTTCATCTTCACTTGGATCGTGTTCATGTATCTTCCTTATGATGGGGTTGGCTGTGTTTATGGTCGCATTGCGGGCGGCTGTCAATCGGCCAGACAGGGCACACGACGAAAAAAGGCGCTGGAACCCATGCTCCAGCGCCCTTGTATTTCTTTTAATCAAAAGAGGTTAACAGAGGCCGTCCCAGCACAGGTCAAGATGCTTTTGTTCCATTCGTCGGGTGGCCAGGCTGACGCCTACGGCCAGGACCAGGGACACGGGCAGGGCGACCACGTTGGGATCGACGTACTGCATGAGCCAGGTCCAGGACATGGGGGTCGCGTCGGCCACCAGGGTGACCTTGCCCGTGAGGGCCTGGCACAAACCGATGACCGAGGCCTCCTTGACGTGGATAAAGAGCAGCCAGAACATGGAGAAGGTGAATCCGCCGACCATGGATATCTTGGCACCGATCTTGGTCATGCCTTTCCAGTACAGGCCCAGAACGTAAATGGGCAGGAAGGAAGCCGCGCACAGGCCGAAGAAGAAGGCCGTGGCCCGGGCTATGACGCCGCCGGGCAGCAGCCAGGCCCAGATCAGGGTGGCGATGATGGCGATGGTCACGCCCAGCCGGTTGAGCTTCATGGCAGAGCCGCTGTTGCCGATCTTGACGTGCTGCTCGAGGAAGTCGCGGGACAGCGACGTGCCGCCCACGTGATACTGGGAGCTCATGGTGGACATGGCGGCCGCGAACATGGCCACCAGGAAGAGGCCGGAGAACCAGCCGGGCATGTAGGTGTCGATGTAGGCCGGGATGATCCTGTCCAGGTTGCCCTTGGCTGCGGCAATGGCGATGTTGCCGGTATCATTGAAGAATACCACATTGGAGAGGGCGCCGACCACAAAGGCTACCCCGGTCAGCAGCAGGATGAAAATGCCGCCGATGGCCACTGCGCGATTGAGCTCGCGGTCACTGGGCACGGTCATGTAGCGGATGGCAAGCTGGGGCTGGGCCAGGACGCCGATGCCCACGCCATAGATAATGGTCGTGTAGATGGTCAGGCCAAGGGGCGACTTGATGTGCGGACCTGTGGTCCAACCGACCACGCCGCCTTTCAGAAGCTTTTCGGGCATCAGGGCGACCATGTCGGTGAGAGCCTGGTGTGCTTCGGTCACGCCGCCCAGCATGACGTAGGTGGTAATGATGAGGATGAGCATCATGATCGCCATGATGGAGCCCTGGAAGGCGTCTGTGTACATGACCGCCCTGAGTCCGCCTGTGACCACGTACATGGCCACGATGGCGGTGACGATCAGCAGCCAGGCACCGTAGCTGATGGCCGGGAAGGCCACCTCGAGCATGCGGCAGATGCCGATGAGCACGGCCGCAGCGTAGACCGGGATGAAGACGAAGATGACCACACCGGCGAACTGCTGGATGAATTTGGATTTGTAGCGCCTGCCCAGGAGTTCGGGGAAAGTATGCGTGTCGAGGGCAAGGCCCATGCGCCGGGTGCGTTTGCCGAAAAAGACCATGGCGATGAAGATGCCGACGAAGATGGTCAGGAAGGTCAGCCAGAGCAGAGACATGCCGAACAGCCCGGCAGCGCCGCCGAAACCGATGATGGCCGAGGTGGAGACAAAGGTGGCGCCATAGGACATGGCCAGTACAAACGGATTCATGGACCGACCAGCGAGCATGTAATCGGTTGACTTTTTGGTGTTTTTCCATGCCCGGTAGCCGAGATAGAAAATGACGCCGAGATACAGGAGCACGCCGAGGATTTTGCCTTCCATCTATGCATCCCCCCCGGGTTTGTCGTCACCCTTGTTGTTCCAGTTCACAATTCCGTAAACGACGCACAGAATGGTCGAAGCGATACTCAGCCAAAAGGCCAGGGCAATTTCGACACTGCCAAAACCCAACATCATAACCTACCCCTCTTCAGTTTCGGCCTCGACAAGCATGACCCAAAAGAAAAGGGCCGTAAGCTTGTCGCCTACGGCCCTTGTTTGGTTGCAATCAGCTAAAAGTCAGTTGCACACCCCAAGACCGCAGGCGCTTCTAAAAAAGCGAAAGCTAAAAAAGAAAAAGAAGCCGAAGCGGTTCTGGTTTGTGTTCATGGGAAAATTCATATTCGTAACAATCTGATATGTCAAGCACGAATGGATTCAAGGAAGGCCGGCCTGCGAGCGTGGAGAGAGGCAGGTGAAACCGATATTTTTTTCATATGGCTCGATATTCTTTGCAATTATTTACAAAACCAACAATATCAAGCTGTTAAAACTTTTCTTGACAGGTATTACATACTTATGGTTTTGTGGCTGCCCTTTGGAATTCAGGTTTAATTCCTGAATTGTGAAATGAACGGACGCCCGCTCCGGCTGTCTCGCTTTCGAGATGACTTTTTTGGCAATAAACGAAAGAGGTGACCTGTCTTGCTTTTTCAGCCCATCAACAAGAACTACCATGAGTTCTGTATCGACCGGGACCCGGACCTGTGCATCAATTGCAAGGTCTGCGTCCGCCAGTGTTCGTACGAGGCTCACTACTGGGATGAAGCCCGGCAAAAAGTCATGCACGACAACACCAAGTGCATCGGCTGCCATCGCTGCGAGGCCCTGTGTCCCACGGCGGCCCTGAACATTCGCAACAAGCCTTCGGATTTCAGGACCAACAACCTGTGGCGGCCTGTGTTCCTGCAGAATATTTACAAGCAGGCGGACACCGGCGGCGTTCTGCTGGCGGGCATGGGTTCCCCCGTGGACATCCCTGTCTACTGGGACCGCATGCTGCTGGACGCCTCGCAGGTGACCAACCCGTCCATCGATCCCCTGCGCGAGCCCATGGAGCTCAAGACCTTCCTGGGCGCCAAGCCGCGCAAGCTCGATTTCAAGGTGGACACCAAGACCGGCAAGCCCAAGTTGAAAACCAAGCTGACGCCGCAGCTCGAACTGGATGTGCCCATCATGTTCGCGGCCATGAGCTTCGGTGCAATCAACTTCAACCTGCATCGGGCCATGGCGCGCGCCGCCACCGAAACCGGCACCTATTACAATACAGGTGAGGGCGGTCTGCACAAATCATTATATAAATACGGCGCCAACACCATTGTCCAGGTGGCTTCGGGCCGTTTCGGCGTGCACCGCGACTATCTCAAGGCTGGCGCGGGCATCGAGATCAAGGTGGGGCAGGGTGCCAAGCCGGGCATCGGCGGCCATCTGCCCGGCGAGAAGATCAACGACAAGGTGTCCGAAACCCGCATGGTCCCCATCGGCTCCGATGCCATTTCTCCGGCCCCGCACCACGACATCTATTCCATCGAGGACCTGCTCCAGCTCATCTATGCGTTGAAGGAAGCCAGCGAGTACAAGGCCCCGTTGTCGGTCAAGATCGCGGCGGTGCACAACGTGGCCGCCATCGCCTCGGGTATCGCCCGGGCGGGCGCGGATATCATCACCATCGACGGCATGCGCGGCGGCACGGGCGCAGCACCGGCCATGATCCGCGACAACGTGGGCATCCCCATTGAACTGGCCCTGGCCCAGGTGGACCAGCGACTCAGGGACGAAGGCATCCGCAACAACGTCTCCATCGTCGCTGCGGGCGGTATCCGCTGCTCGGGAGATGTGACCAAGGCCATCGCGCTGGGCGCTGACGCCGTGTACATCGGCACGGCCACGCTGATCGCCGTGGGCTGCACCATCTGCGGCCGCTGCTACACAGGCAAGTGCCCGTGGGGCATCGCCACCAATGATACCAAGCTCTCCAAGCGTCAGAACCCGGATATCGCGGCCAAGAAACTGGCCAACCTGATTCGCGCCTGGGGCCACGAGATCGAAGAGATGCTCGGCGGCATGGGCCTCAACTCCATCGAGTCCCTGCGCGGCAACCGCGACAAACTGCGCGGCGTGGGCATTTCCGACACCGAACTCGACATCCTCGGCATCAAGCACGCCGGACGTTAGGAGGAAGCCACCATGAAACGAGTTTATCCTGACAAGGAATACTGCATCGGCTGCCATCTCTGCGAGCTGGCCTGCATAACCGCCCACTCGAAGTCCAAGGACCTGATCGTTGCCTACCGCGAAGAGCGGACCAAGGACGGCCTGGATTCCTGCAAAAAGGTCTTTGAAAAGGGCGACACCTGCGTGGCCATCTCCTGCCGCCATTGCGACGAGCCCTCCTGCGTGGCCGCCTGCATCTCCGGCGGACTGCACAAGGACCCGGAAACGGGCCGCACCGTGTACGACCGCGAAAAGTGCGTGGGCTGCTGGTCCTGCCTGATGGCCTGCCCCTACGGGGCCATCAAGCGCCATCCCACCGAAGGCAAGATCATCAAGTGCGACCTCTGCGAGGGCCGCGAGCAAGGCCCGGCCTGCGTTCAGGCCTGTCCCAACGGCGCATTGAAATTCGAAGAAAGGGATTAGGGGGATACCATGAAATACGTCATCATCGGCAACGGTATCGCCTCCATCGGAGCCATCGAGGGCATCCGCAAGGTGGACACCGAAAACGAAATCCTGGTCATCGGCGCGGAGGATTCCCCGGCCTACGGCCGCCCGCTCATTTCATACCTGCTGGCGGGCAAGATCGGACCGGACCGGCTGGCCCTGCGTCCGCAGGAGTTCTACGAGAAGAGCAACGTCTCCCTCAAACTCGGCACCCGCGTTGAGTCCATCGACGCCCAGGCCAAGACCGTGACCACGGACAAGGGCGAGTCCATCGGGTTCGAGAACCTGCTCATCGCCACCGGCGGCATCCCCTTCACCCCGCCCATTCCCGGTTTGGAAGGGAAGGGCGTCTACAACTTCACCAACCTGGCCCACGCCCAGACGCTCATCTCCAAAGCCAAGGAGATAAAACGGGCCGTGGTCATCGGCGGCGGGCTCATCGGGCTCAAGGCCGGTGAATCCCTGTTCGACCGGGGAGTGGACGTGACCATCCTGGAATTGTCCCCGCGCATCCTGAGCCTGGCGTTTGACGAAAACGCGGCCTCCCTGGCCGGATCACGCCTGGAAGAGGTGGGCCTGCACGTTCGTTGCGGCGTTTCCGCCAAGGAAATCCAGCGCGATACGGAGGGCAACCTCAAGGGCGTGCACCTGACCGACGGCGACTTCCTCCAGTGCGACGTGGTGGTCATTGCCATCGGCGTGGTGCCCAACTACGACCTGGCCAAGGACTCCGGCATCGACGTTGATCGCGGCATCAAGGTCAACGACCACATGCGTACCAGCGCGGACTCCGTGTTCGCGGCCGGCGACGTGGCCCAGGCCAAGGATCTGCTGTTCGGCGACGATCGGGTCATCCCCATCTGGACCAACGCCTACAACCAGGGATTCTGCGCGGGCAAGAACATGGCCGGGGCGGACATCACCTTCACCGGGTCCCTGGCCATGAATTCCATCTCCTTTTACGGCCTGCCCACCATTTCCGTGGGCACGGTCAATCCGCCAGAGGGCGACGACGCCTATGAGATCGCCGTGTCCCTGGACGAAAAGAAGAAGAGCTACCGCAAGCTGGTGTTCCACAACGATCACCTGGTCGGTTACGTCCTGGTGGGCGACATCGACATGGCGGGCATGTACACCGCCTTCGTCAAGTTCCAGATGCCGGTCCCGGAGGACGCCAAGAAGCAGATCATGGCCGGTGAGCCGGACGTGCTCATGTGGCCCGACGATTTCTTCAAGGACACCTGGAACCCCGGCGTAGTCGAGCCCGACTAAAGAGCGGAGCAGAGAGAGCAGATAATGAAAGCACCTGATAAATATTATGATTTCGAGAAGGATATCTCCGGTTGCGGGATATTCGGCGTCATCCACAAGAAGCGGGGCCTGATCCCGGGCGACATGCCCATTCAGGCCATGACCTGCATGCATGACCGGGGCAACGGCCTGGGCGGCGGTTTCGCGGCCTACGGCATCTATCCGGAACACGCGGACAAGTACTGCTTCCACATGATGTGCGACGACGATGCGGCCATCAAGGGGTCCGAGGAGATGATCAAGAAATACTTCGATCTCCACTTCTACGAACCCATCCCCACCCGCCGCATCCTGGCCATTCCCAATCCGCCCAGGTTCAACCGGTATTTCGTGACCGTGCCCGAGAAGCCGGAAAACGAATTCCGGGAACTGCCGGAAGAGGATTACATCGTGGCCGTGGTCATGAAGATCAACACCTCCGTGCCCGGCGCGTTCGTCGTGTCTTCGGGCAAGAACATGGGCGCGTTCAAGGGCGTGGGCTTTCCCGAGGAGATCGCCGATTTCTTCCGTCTGGAGGAATACAAGGCCTACATCTGGACCGGGCACAACCGGTTCCCGACCAACACTCCGGGTTGGTGGGGCGGGGCGCACCCGTTCACCATCCTCAACTGGTCCATCGTGCACAACGGCGAAGTCTCGAGCTACGGGATCAACCGCCGCTACCTGTGCGAGCACGATTACCTGTGTACCATGATGACCGACACCGAGGTCGTGGCCTACGAGCTGGACATGCTCATCCGCAAGCACGGCCTGTCCTGGGAAATGGCGGCCAAGGTCTTTGCCCCGCCTTTCTGGGACGAGATCGAGTGCATGGATGCCGACGACAAAGAGCTGTACACGGCTCTGCGCGCAACCTACGGCCCGGGCATGCTCAACGGCCCGTTCGCCATCCTGGTTGCGGACAACAACCGGCTCATGGGGCTCAACGACCGCATCAAGCTCAGGCCGCTTCTGGTGGCCGAAAAGGACGACATGATCTTCATGTCTTCCGAAGAGTCGGCCGTGCGCGACGTGTGTCCGGAACTGGACCGCGTCTGGATGCCCAAGGCGGGCGAACCCGTCATCGTGGACCTGGAGGACTAAATGGCAGCCAAGAGAAAGAAGAAGACCCTGACCGCAGGGCGCACATATTACAGGCAGTTCAACGAGGAAATCCGTGCGCTGGTGAGGGAAGGCGTGACCGACTTCACCATCAAGGAGTGCAACGGCCAGCGTTATATCGCCACGGCGCTCGAAGGAGACCTTACCTTCGACATTTACGGCGTTCCCGGCCAGGACCTGGGCGCGTTCATGCGCGGTCCCAAGGTCCGCATCCACAACAACGCCCAGGACGGGGTGGGCAATACCATGGACGACGGCCGCGTGATCATTGAAGGTATCGCGGGCGACGTCATCGGTTATGCCATGCGCGGCGGCGAGATATTCATCAAGGGCGACGTGGGCTACCGGGTCGGCATCCACATGAAGGCATACCTCGATCACCAGCCGAAAATTGTTGTCGGCGGCAAGGCCGGGGATTTCCTCGGAGAATATATGGCCGGCGGAATTATTTTGCTCTTGGGTATGTTTTCTGATAAGCCTGATGCGCCTATTGCGGGACGAAGTCTCGGAACGGGCATGCACGGCGGCGTCATCTACGTACGCGGCAGCGTCCCCGAGGATCGCCTCGGTCCGGGCCTGACCGCCACCCCCGTGGATTCCGATGATCTGAAGGTCATTGAAGGCCTGGTCAAGGAATACGCCAAAGAATTGAAGCTGGACAGCAAGGAAATTTTGGGCGAAAACTTCGTGAAAATTCGACCGTTTTCGCACAGGCCGTACGGCAACCTGTACGTTCCTTGCTAGAAGGCGGGGAAGCATACACCATTAACTCTCTCTGGAGGAACCTATGTTCTTCGATTCCGTAGCCTTTGCTATGGCTCCGCCCGCAGGCGGCGGTGGCGAGGCTGGCGGCCTGGGCGCCATCCTCGGCGGCCCGCTGCCCATGCTGGTTCTCATGTTCGCCATCTTCTACTTCCTGCTCATCCGTCCGCAGCAGAAGAAGCAGAAGGCTCACAAAACCATGCTCGAAGCCCTTAGGAAGGGCGACAAGGTATGGACCAACGGCGGCATCCTCGGCACCATCGTGGACATCGACGGTGACAACCTCACCATCGAAATCGCTTCCGGCGTCAATGTCGTCATCAAGCGCGGTTTCGTCGCCGACAAAGACGGCGGCAAGGCCGCAGCCGACAAGAAGTAGGTTTTTGCATCCGTTTTCCGAGACGATCCTGCGGACCGGACCACATCGACATGTGGCCCGGTCCGCGCTTGCGTTTATTGCGTATCGCCCCGACGACGGTGCAACTAGTTTCGTATTATAGGGAGTTTTCATGCAAAGTTTGCGCTACAGAGCCATCGGAGCCCTGGTGGTCCTGGTTCTCGGACTGGCCTACATGCTGCCGTCCCTGCCCGGCGTCAAGGACTCCGCACTGGGCAATATCCTGCCCGGCGACTCCGTGAGCCTGGGTCTCGACCTGAAGGGCGGCATCAACCTCACTCTCGGTGTGGACATGGATACCGCCATGGACAACAACCTTGCCCGCCTGGGCGACGACCTCAAGGCCAGCGCCAGGGAAAAGGAAATATTCGTCCTGCGCCCCACGGTTCTCGACGAGAACCGCATCGAAGTGGTGCTGCTCAAGGGCGAACAGAAGGACGCCTTCGAGGAAGTCATAAAGCAATATTCGCCGTTTGCCGTGGAGAACTCCACCGGCATGGACGACGACAAGATCAAGTATGCCCTGGCCGTGTCGCCCCAGTATCGGGCTGAGATCGAAAAGCTGACCATGGAACAGGCCATCAAGACCATCCGCAACCGCATCGACCAGTTCGGTGTGGCCGAGCCTGACATCCGCCGTCAGCAGGACAATCGCATCCAGGTGCAGTTGCCCGGCCTTCAGGACCCCGAGCGGGCCATCAAGATCATCGGCCAGACCGCCCATCTCGAATTCAAGATGGTTGACGAGACCGCCGACGTGGCCAAGGCCCAGCAGGGCATCCTGGCCCCCGGTCGCGAGCTGAGCGTGCTTCTGCGCAAGCTGCCCAACGGCGAATATGCCGAGTCGCCCATCGTCCTCAAGAAGGACGCCGTGCTGACCGGCGATTACGTCACCGACGCCAAGGTGCTGCTGGATACCTGGAACAAACCTTATGTTTCCATGACCTTCAATGCGCGCGGCGGGACCATCTTCACCAACCTGACCGCCGAGAACGTCAACAGGCGCATGGCAATCGTCCTGGACGGCAAGGTCTATTCCGCGCCGGTCATCCAGGAACGCATCTCCGGCGGCAAGGCCTCCATCACCGGCACCTTCTCCAAGGAAGAAGCCCGTGACCTGGCGGTGGTGCTCCGCGCCGGTTCCCTGCCCGCACCCGTGATCATCCTGGAACAGCGTACGGTCGGCCCGTCCCTGGGCCAGGAATCCATCGACAACGGCATCCTGTCCGCCATCATCGGTATGGCCGCCGTGCTGATCTTCATGGTCATCTACTACGGATTCGCCGGTTTCGTGGCCGACATCGTCCTGTGTCTGAACATCATGCTCATCCTGGGCGGTCTGGCGGCGTTCGGCGCGACCCTGACCCTGCCGGGCATCGCGGGCATCATCCTGACCATCGGCATGGCCGTTGACGCCAACGTGATCATCTTCGAGCGCATCCGCGAGGAACTGCGACGGGGACTGTCTGCGACCCAGGCGGTATCGGAAGGCTACGGCCGGGCGACCCTGACCATCCTCGACGCCAACGTGACCACGGTCATCGCAGCCGTCATCCTGTACCAGTTCGGTACGGGCCCGGTCCGCGGATTCGCCGTGACGCTCACGCTCGGCATCATCACCTCCATGTTCACGGCCATCTTCGTGTCGCGCATCCTGTTCGACCTGTACACCAGAAACCGTGGCGCGGACGCCAAGCTGAGCATCTAGGAGACGATCATGGGACTTCAAATAATCAAGCCTGATACCAAAATCGACTTCATCGGCATAAAGAAGATCGCCTTCATACTGTCGGCGGTACTCATATTGGCCGGTGTGACCTCGCTGCTCATCAAGGGCGGACCCAAATACGGCATCGACTTCGCAGGCGGCATGATCGTCCAGGTGAAGATCGAAAAGGATACGGACGTGGAAGTGGTCAAGGACGCCCTGAGCGGCGTTGAACTGCCCGGTCTGGTTGTTCAGACCCTCGGCCTCGACGGCGACCACGAGTACCTGATCCGCACCTCCAGTTCCGACATCTCCTCCGAAGATGTCCGGAACAGGGTCAATACCGCGCTGACCGCCAATCTGGACGGTGCCAAATACGAAATACAGCGACTGGAAATGGTCGGCCCCAAAGTGGGCGCGGATCTGCGTGCCAAGGCCCTTGAGGCGTTGTTCTACGCGGTCCTGCTCATTGCCGTGTACATCTCCGGTCGTTTCGAACAGCGCTGGACCGTTGCCGGAGTCATGGCCGCGGCCCTGGGCGCAGGCGTGTACGGCATCGGCCTGCTCGGACTGGAGATGGGCTGGCTCATCGTGGCGGCGCTGGCCATCACGGTCGGCCTGTGCTGGTACCTGAAACTCAATTACGCATTGGGAGCGGTCGTCGCGCTCATCCACGACGTGATGATCACCATCGGCATCTTCTCCATTCTGGGCAAGGAGTTCGATCTGACCATCATCGCCGCGCTGTTGACCATCATCGGCTACTCGCTCAACGACACGATCATCGTGTTCGACCGCATCCGCGAGAACACTATCGCGCGAAAGGGCAACCAGTCGTTCGGTTCGGTCATCAACATGTCCGTGAACCAGACCCTGTCGCGCACCATCATGACCTCGGCCACCACGCTGATGGTCGTGTTCTGCCTGTTCGTGCTGGGCGGGTCCGTGATCCACGACTTCGCCCTGGCCCTGCTCATCGGCGTGGGCGTCGGCACGTATTCCTCCATCTTCGTTGCCTCCCCGATCCTTCTCGGGTTCGGTCCGGGCTCCGAAGCGGAAGCTGCCCCTGCGGACGCATAGTCCGGCAGACACATGGAAAAGACAAAGGGGAGGGCCGTATGGTCCTCCCCTTTTTCATATCTGATGGGCGAAAGGCCAGACCTTGAACACCTGCAGATAAAAATGCTCGGCCACGTATGTCAGGCTGACAGGCGTGAAGGGCAAAGCGGCCCGCAGTTCCTCCGGCGCGTAACGTTGGGCTTGCGGGGGCCCGAACCGGGTGGCGTGCTTGGCAATCTCCACGACCCCGAACAATCCTCCGGGAGTGAGCAGTCGGCGGACCTCATCGGCAACGCCTGGCATCTTCTCCCGTCCCACGGAGTGAAGGACGGTGGCGGTATAGACAACATCAGCGCACCCGTCAGCCAGGGGAGTGGGCTGTAATATATCGGCCACCATGGGCCGGATGTTGTCGGCGGTAATTTCCTCTCGGATTTCCTTGATGAACTGTGCGTTCACGTCCAATGCGTAAACCAGTCCCTCAGGTCCTACTGCCTCACTGAACAGCATGGACATGTATCCGTTGCCGCAACCCGCATCGACGATAGTCAGTCCGGGGCGAAGTTCCAATTTTCGAATTATCTCCCGGGTATCCAGCATGCCTTCGGTAAACCGTTTCGTATGTCGTGCCATATCATTCCTTTGTGTATTACTGTTTTACAAAAAATAACACGACAGCCTGGAACGCATCAAGAGGCAAGATCGTAAGGAGCGAAAGGGGTATGCCTGTTTCAGGCATTGGTCAATAAGCAGCAAGCCATTCCTCAGTCGGAATACAACAAAAAAAGGGCCTCTCCGATTATCGGAGAGGCCCTTTAGGAGTGCGTCGAATTAATCGAGCTGGCTGATCAGGTAATCCTTGATCTCCTGGATGGAGTCTTCGCCGTTCAGTTCGATGAACTTGAAGTCGGCGCCGTCAAGGTTCTTGAAGAAGTTGCAGGCAGCCATGGTGCCGGTTTTTTCATCATAGTAGATGTTGTGACGGACGTCGATGGCGCCTTCGTCCTGGTCGTCGTCACGAGCGGTCAGGGCACCACCACAGACGCGGCACTTGTCGCCGTCAGGGGCGATGACCGGGATACCGACGTTGTTGGGGTGGTTCGGGTTGTTTTCGCAGAGGCGACGACCCATGATGCGGGCCTTGGCGATTTCGCGGGGCAGCTTGATTTCGATGACGTAGTCGAGTTTCACGCCGTCTTTCTGCAGGGCTTCCCAGAGCTTTTCGCCCTGAACCAGGGAGCGGGGGAAACCGTCGAGCAGCCAACCGGCAGTGGAGCTGGCCAGAACGTCGAGAACCATGGGGATGGTGATATCATCAGGAACGAGCTCGCCCTTGTTGATGTACTCTTTGGCCTTCATGCCGAGCTCGGTGCCGCCGCCGATGTGCTTGCGGAAGATGGCGCCGGATTCGATGTGATCCAGGTTGTACTTGTCCTTGGCGATGTCGCCCTGGGTGCCTTTACCGGAGCCGTTGGGGCCGAAAATCAGAATATTCATACATTCCTCCTGATGATAATACACAGAAACGCCTGACAAGGGTTTCTGCACTTTGTGCAAAAGATCACATGCTCTTATACCGGGGAGTGCCGGAAGTCAATGGCTGACGGAGAAAACAACGCCGGAAGCAGTGATTGTTGCTGTCTTTTCGCCGGGGAACTGGAAGACCGAACCCACGCGCTTTTCTTCCCAAGCTTCGTCGAGCTTGAACAGGCTATGGGCCAGAACCTGGGCTGGGCCCAGATTGTCGAGGCACGCCTTGTACATGCGCAACCGGGCTGCCTTATGTGTGCCTTCCAGCAGGTCATTGCCGAGGGTTTTCGGCAGGGATCGGGTCATGTCGTCCCAATAATCCGTCTCGATACGACCGATCTTCCACAATCGGGCAACAGCGTCCCCGAAATTTGGGTTCTCCTGCAGGATGAGGGGAAGGATGTTTTTCCGAATGCGATTTCTGGTCCACTTCGGATCATCATTGGAAGCATCTTCAAGCCATTTGACGCCTGTATGGGCAAGGAAGGCCTTGAGCGTGGACTTCGGCAACATGAGGAAGGGACGGATCAGGTTCCGGTCCGGGTCAAATCCGGCCATGCCCGAGAGGCCGGGCCACCCCGTTCCGCGAATGAAACGCATGAGCACGTCCTCGCTGAGGTCGTCCCGGTGGTGGCCCAGAGCGACGAAATCGGCCTGTTTCTCATTGAGGACACGCTGGAACAACTCGTATCGGGCGTTGCGGCCCGCCTCTTCAAGACCGACTTCGGCCTCCTGCGCGGACTGCTTGATCTCTTTGGATTCACTTATGAATTCGATGGACAGTGATTCGCAAAGGGTGCGGCACCAAGCTTCCTCGGCGTCCGCTTCCTCGCGCAGCATATGGTTGAGATGAACGGCCACGACGTGACAGTCATTGCGGGGACAGAGATAATGCAGGACCAGAAGCAGGGCGGTGGAGTCCGCGCCGCCGGAAAGGCCGACCACTATCCGCTTGCCGGACAGGTCGAGCCCGAGCTCATCGGTGATGAATTTTTCGGTGTACAGGCAAAAGTGCGCCCACTTCGGAAGCAGTTCCTGCAGGGATTGCGGAATGTTCACAGGCGCATCGGACATGCTAGACCGAGATTTCAAGTTCCTCGATGAACTGGTCGAGGTACTCGATCATGTGTTTGCGTTGCGGAGAGGTGGCGTAGGTCACGCACGAGCACCGGATCTTGTTTCGGGCGCGGACCAGCAGTTCCAGCTTGACCTGGCATTCGGACATGTCGGACGGTCCCTCGACAAGCTCAAGGGCCATGAAATAGGGACCGCATTCATCCAGATGGTTTTTCTGTTCCTGCTGCAGCAGTTCCACGGGGAGCGGAAGATAGTAGATGCCGTCCAGGGGCCCCCGCATTTCCAACTCGTTCAGGGCGTCCGCGATTTTCTTGAGATCGTTCTCAACAAGGTCTTCTATGAGATAACTGCGCATTATTGTTCCTTTTTCGATGACTCAATGAGATTTTCAATGTCTTCCGGCGAACACATGCCCGGCTTGCGGTCCAGATGCGCGGTGTCCGGAACGACCTCGTCGTCCAGGTTGTACATGCGGCGGGCGAGATCGATGAACCGTTCGGCCGATCCTTCCTCCTGGGTGCGCCGTTTCAGGAAGCAGATGGGCTCATGCAAAGTCTTGCGGGCCACTGACAGGACCAGCGTCTGCAGGGACTTGCGCGTATTTTCATCCACCGGGCCGAGTTTCCTGAGGGTCTTGTTCAACTCGCGTACGGCCACTTCTTCAGCCTTGTCCACGAGGTCCGCAATGGTCGGCTGGATATTGAGCGAATTCAGCCAATTGCCGAATGTCTGGGTTTCCAGTTCCACCACGGCGTGGGCCTTGGTCGCCTCTTCCTGGCGCTGGGCCATATTCTCGTCCACCACGTCCTTGAGATCGTCGATGTCATAGAGATAGACGTTGTCCAGGCTGTTGACGTCCGGGTCGATGTCGCGGGGCACGGCGATGTCGATGAAGAACATGGGACGGTGCTTGCGCTTCTTGAGCACAACCTTGACGTCTTTCGTGCTGATCACGGATACCGGCGAACCCGTGGAACTGATGACTATGTCCACTTCGTGCAGTCGGTCCGGCATGTTCTCGATCTGGATGGGCTCGCCGCCAAGGCTTTCGGCCAGGGTCTTGGCCCGGGAAAGGGTGCGGTTGGCGATGATGATGTCCTCAACGCCGTTGCGCAGCAGGTGGGTGGCGGCCAGTTCGGCCATCTCGCCCGCGCCCACCAGCATGGCCTTGGTGCCTTGCAGGTCGCCGAATATCTTGCGCGCCAGTTCAACTGCCGCAAATGAGATGGACACGGCGCTGGATGCGATGGCCGTCTCGGTTCGGATGCGTTTAGCGACGGAAAAAGACTTGTGAAGAAGCCTGTTTACAATGGTCCTGGCCGTACCGTTGTCCACGGAGGAGCGGTAGGCGTCCTTGAGTTGGCCGAGAATCTGCGGCTCGCCCATGACCATGGAATCGAGGCTGGAGGCCACGGTGAAGACGTGTTTGACCGCCTCAAGGCCGGTGTACCGGTACGTGTTGTCCAGCAGCAATTCCGGGGCTCCCTTGCACACGCTCGCCCAGTACTGGATCAGCGAGTCCATGACCTCGCGCTCGGGCACCTGCTTGGCCACGGCCACAATCTCCACCCTGTTGCAGGTGGACAAGGCCATACATTCCTGCACGGGACAGTGGGCCATGAGACCCTGTTCGAAATTCTCGACATCGGTCAGGGCGAACTTCTCGCGCACGTCCACCCCGGCGGTCTTGTGGTTCAGGCCTATGAGGATGATCTGCTTGTTCATGGCATCACCCTGAAAGTAATGGTGTGATGGATAAGGGAGATGCACATGCCTGCAAAGACCCACAGGGTCAGGATGGCGGGTTTGCGGCCGCGCCAACCAAGAACCATCCGCTGGTGGAACAGGAAGGCGTAGAGAAACCAGACTGTCAGTGAACCTATCTTCATGATATCCCAGGTAAATTGCTTTTCAGGGGCGATCCAGTACCAAAAAAATGTCGAAAACAGGCCCAGGGTGTACAGCGGGAAGCCCAGGGCGACCGCCCACCGGTTGACGGAATCGAACTTGTTCAGCGACGGGATGGAGTCGCCCATATGCGTCAGCCCGGCCTTGGTCTTGAGCTGGCGGTTGTAATACAGAAAGGCCAAAGCCGCGCCGAATGCCAGCATGAGCACCCCGAGCGTCAGAACCAGGGAGCCGATGTGCAGGCCGAAAAACAGGGCCGTCAGCTGCGGGGGCATGATCACCTTGATGCCGCCCAGGGCCATGGAAGCCACGAAAAGCAGCAAGGCCAGGGGCAGGGCGGTGATGGCCAGGAATTCAAGGCGCAGGCGCCACCACATGAAGAAATACACCCCGAGTACGGACCAGGCCAGGATGTTGAAATAGAAGGTGCCTTCGCTCAAGGCCGCCGGGTCACGGGCCAACAACAAACTCAAATCAATGGTATTCAAAGAAAAACCGATGACCGCAACCCAGATCGACATACGCCGCAGCCTGTCGTTGCCGGTGCATGTGCCGGTCAGGAACAGGATGGTGCCGAGGGCATAAAGAGCGATAATGCAGATATGTATGGAATCAAACAAATCCATCGAGCAGCTCCGGTATATTGGCGTGCAACGGTTCGGGCAATGATTCTTTAAGTATTTCCGTGGCGGCGTCAAGGTCGTGAGCCTTGATGGCAGCCAACAAATCAGAGTTGACCAGCGTGCGGAAGACATCGGTGTTTTCCGGTGTTTCCAGCCCCTGGCCGAGCATGAGTGGCCGAATGCGGCCCATGACCGTGAGCAGGTCGGCATATTCCTGGCCGAAACTTTCCTGCAGGTCCCTGCGGATGCGTTTGGCCATGGCCGGGCTCCGGCCCCCAGTTGATACGGCTATGGTCAGGTCGCCGCGGCTGACAACGGCCGGGACGATGAAGCTGCACTGTTCCGGCATGTCTGCTATATTGCAGAGAATATTCCGCTGCTTGCACAGGTCGCCGATGTTCTTGTTGACCTTTTCGCTGGACGTGCAGGCCATAACCAGGAACTGTCCGTCCAGGTCTTGGGCACGGAATTCGCGACAAAGAAACGTCACGTTGTCCTGATCCAGAACATGTTCGAAGCCTGGAGCGGGTTGGCAGGTATCAACGACCGTCACCCGACCGGCGCCGGAATCGAGCAGGGACTTGATTTTCCGCTTTCCGACCGCGCCCGCGCCAACCACGAGGCAGGACCTGTTTTCCAAATTCACGAAGATGGGGTAATACCGCATGTGCCTTGATAACCAATGCGGGCCACCATGTAAAATGCCAATTTGCCCGGTTCTTGCAAGAATCATTGGAATTACGTTCGAATCTTGACGGTCCTGAAACAGACATGAAGCACTACCTCGTCATACAGCTCGCCCGGTTCGGCGACCTCATCCAGACAAAACGTCTTCTGGCAACGCTTTGCGCCCGCGAGGACGCGACCGTCCACCTGTGTGTGGACGCCTCCCTGGAAGCGTTGGCGCGGCTGGTCTATCCCGGCGTCGAAGTGCACCCGATCATGGCCCACGGCACCGGGTTGAACGGGCGCGAGGCGACGTTGCGGGTGCTCACGAACAACAGAAGAACCTTTGACGCGCTGGCATCCACGGATTTCGAGACTGTGTACAATCTCAATTTTTCGGGTCTCAACTTCAGGCTGGCCGCGCTCTTCGACCCGGACAGGGTGGAGGGATACGCCTGGAAGAACGGCCAGGAGATGACGACCACCTGGCCTGCCATGGCCATGCGCTGGACCAATTACCGCCGAATCGGCATGAACCTCGTGGATTTCTGGGCAGGGTACTGCCCGGACAGGATCGCACCCGACACGGTCAACCCCGAGGCGACACCCAAAGGGGGCGGCATCGGCGTGGTCCTGGCCGGTCGCGAATCCCGTCGTTCCCTGCCCGCGCCGCTTCTGGCCCGCATGACCTCCACCATGGCCGGAATCCGTGCCAGCAATAGGATCGTCCTTTTGGGCGGCCAATCCGAGCACAAGGCCGGACAGGAGGTGCTCAAGAATCTGCCGACCGGGTTGAGCGACAAAACGGAAAACCTGGCGGGCAAGACCGACTGGCACTCACTGACGGACATCGTCGGTTCACTGGACGTGCTTTTGACTCCGGACACGGGCACCATGCACCTGGCGGCCCATCTCGGTACGCCTGTGACGGCCTTTTTCCTGTCCTCGGCCTGGTGCTTCGAGACCGGCCCCTATGGCAGGGGACATACCGTATACCAGGCCGTTCGCGATTGCCTGCCGTGCCTGGAGAGCGCGCCGTGCCCCTTGGACATTGCCTGTCTGGGCGGTTTTGCCGATCCCGGATTCCAGCGCCTGCTGGCCACGCGCAACCCCTCGAGAGTGCCGGAAGGAATCATCGGCTTCGACTCCTATTTCGATAATCTGGGCCAATTGTACGTCCCCTTTGCCGGGGAAGACGTCAACGCGCCTCAGCGCAATGAATTCCGCAGGTTCCTGCATCAATACCAGTCCGGCGAAAACCTCGGCGTCACCCATGCCGACCACGTGTTCGCCCACCAGTTCTTCATGGAAAAGGATTGGATGGCGGACAAACAACATGTCAATTCCATTGGATAATTTACCATGAACAGCCTGCGCATACTCGTTGTCCTGCCCCTGTATGGCGGCTCACTGCCCATCGGAAGATACGTGGCCTCCGCCCTCAAGAAGGACGGCCATCTGGTGGAGGTTTTCGAGGCCCCGGATTTCTATCCTGCCTACGAGTCCCTCGACAACCTCAAGGTAACGACCGACCGACTGGATTATTTGCAGAATTCCTTCCTCAACGTACTCAGCCAGTCCGTGCTGGCCAAGGCGGAAACCTTTGAGCCGGACATGGTGTTGTCCATGGCCCAGGCCCCGCTCAATCGACAGGCCCTGAAACGGCTGAAGCGGGACGGCGTGGTCACGGCCATGTGGTTTGTGGAGGACTCCAACCTGTTCACCTACTGGAAAGGGTACGCGCCGCTGTACGACATTTTCGCTGTCATCCAGAAGGGGCAGTTCATCAACGATCTCGAAGCAATCGGCCAGCCGAACGGGCTCTATCTGCCCCTGGCCGCCGATCCGGACTTCCACAAACCCACGGAGCTTTCGCCCGTTGAACAGCGCAAGTTCGGTTCCGAGATATCCTTCATGGGGGCCGGGTATCCCAACCGGCGAGTGGCCTTCCGCGAGCTTGTATCACGCGATTTCAAGATTTGGGGGAACGAGTGGGACGGCGACCACGTCCTGGCCCCGCTTCTTCAGCTCAAGGGCGCACGGGTTACGCCCGAGGAATGCGTCAAGATTTTCAACGCCACCAGGATCAACCTGAATCTTCACTCCAGCGTCCAGGTTGATCAGCTTGTCACCGGCGGCGACTTCGTCAACCCGCGCACCTTCGAGCTGGCCGCATGCGGTGCGTTCCAGTTGGTGGACAAGCGCTCGCTCATGGACGAGGTCTTTGCCGGCGACGAACTGGCCACATTCACATCCATGAAAGACCTGATTGAAAAGATGGACTATTTCTCGGCCCATCCCGACGAACGCAAGGCTTATGCAGCCAAATGCCGGGAGCGGGTGCTCAAAGACCACACCTATGCCCACCGCATGCGGACACTGCTTGAGTTCACGGCCGAGCGCATTCCCGGCTGGCCCAAGCCCCGGTCAGCGTCCTCTGTATTCGGCGACGATTTCCCGCCCGAACTGGAGAAGGACATCCGCGACCGCATAAGCAGTCTCGGGTTGCCCGAGGACGTTTCATTCGAAGACCTGGTCTGGGCGGTCCGCGAACAACAGGGAAAACTGTCTTCCCTGGACACGGCCATCCTCTTTCTGGACGAGTGGCGGAAGCTCTACGGGAAAAGAAATTAACAATTCGAAATTAAAAGATAAACGGCTCTACAGGTATGCTGTGGAGCCGTGTTCTTTTGCCTTCATCTCTGCCGCTTGAACTGCCTTATCCAGGACAGAAGCCTGGGCTCCTCTCCCTGATCCTTGGGATGATAGAATTTGCGGCCCGCCAGTTCGTTTGGCAGGTAATCCTGGTCCGCCCACCCCTTGGGGAAGTTGTGGGGGTACAGATAGCCGCGCCCGTAGCCCCATTCCCGCTGCAGCGAGCTGGTCGCGTTGCGCAGGTGCAACGGCACGGGCTGGGGTCCGTTTTCACGGATTTCCTTTTGCGCGGTACGGTAGGCGGCATAGGTGGAATTGGATTTCGGGCACAGGGCCAGATAGACCACAGTCTGGGCCATGGGGATGAAACCTTCAGGCATTCCGATGGTTTCAATGGCCTGGTGGCAGGCCATGGCCCGGCCAAGGGCATCCGGGTCACCCAGGCCGATGTCCTCTGAGGCGGAAATGATCAGTCGGCGGGTTACGAAACGCGGGTCTTCACCGCTCTCAATCAGGCAGGCGAGATAGTACAAGGCCGCGTCCGGGTCGCTGCCGCGGATGGACTTGATCAGCGCCGAGGCCAGTTCGTAATGTGAATCGCCGTCACGATCCCCCCGGACCACTATCTCGGGCAGGGACTCGCGCAAACATTCCGGGCATCGTTTTTCCTTGGGCAGTTCTGCGGTGTATTCAAGTAAATTCAAAAGGGTACGAGCGTCGCCGCCAGCCATGGCAGCCAGCATCTTGTGGCTATCCTCTTCCAATTCAACGCTGAGTTCCCGGGCTCCGCGATGGCTGACGTCCACCAACTCCTCACGGCTCAACTGGCGCAGCCGCAGGACATGGAGGCGGGAGAGAAGTTGGCGGGTGACGCTGAAGGACGGATTCTCAGTGGTGGTGGCCAGCAGGGTGATCTCACCGGATTCCAGGATCGGCAGGAAAAAATCCTGTTGCGCCTTGGAGAAACGGTGCAGCTCGTCGAGAATGAGAATGTCCTGTCCCGGCAACATCTTGCGCAGGGCAGTCAACCCCGCTTCGGGTGCGCTCACACGCAGAAATTTTTTACCTGTCATGGAAGCCAGGAGCAGGGCAAGGGTGGACTTACCGCAGCCGGGCGGTCCGAACAGAAGCAGACTCGGCATGCGCTTGGATTGGGAGAACGCTTCAATGCGGTTGCGGATATGGGTCTGGCCCACGAAATCGTCCAGGGTCGTGGGGCGAATCCTGTCCGCAAGAGGGTGGGTTTCTTCAATTTCCAGCTTCATGACGTTTCCTGTCCGCTAAAGAATGCGAGACTCAGGCAATAGGTGGCGGCGGTTTCCCAGCGGAGCACCGATTCGCCCAGGGTGACGGGCTCAAACCCGGATTCCACCAATTTTACGGCCTCCTGGCGGTCGAAGCCGCCTTCAGGACCGACTACTACAAGTGTGCGCCCTTTGGAAAGCATGGAAGGCGTCAGCGGCGTGGAAACCTCATCCGACTCCCAGGCCAAATAGCAGTGGTCGAACCCGGCCCCCCGTTCGATCAGGCCGGGGATTCCGGCCGGGATGGTCTCCAGAACCGGGAGGTGGGGGTTGCCGCACTGTTTGGCCGCCTGGATGCACTTTTCCAGCCAGGTTTCCTTCGGTTCGGCTGGGACACGCCCCTGACTTCGGGTCGCCTGCCAGAAAATGAGGCCCGCTCCCTTCAATTCCACCGTCTTCTCGAAAAGATACGTGCGGCGTTTGGACTTGCTCCAGCCTATGGCCAAGGTCACCCCTGAAGTCGGCGCCGGAATTTCGTCCAGGCTGACCGTTTCCAGGAGAGCTCGGGTTTTCTTGATCTCAATGACCGTGAACAGGCCGGTCCGGCCCATGCCGTCGAACAGCCGGACCTCCCGTCCCTTCTCTGTGCGCAGGACAGTGGTCATGTGACGCGCTTCGGGGCCGACAAGCGCCACCGCGTCGCCGGGAGCGACGGGCCACTGGTCCGGGGCGAGGTAGAAAGAGTTCAGTCTGGTCATGATCACATCCCGATCAAAAAGGGCCGGAGGCGAACCCCCGACCCTGTTTCAGCTACAGTTCGTTGGCTACAATATCTTCATATGTCTCACGTTTCCTGGCGACTATAACCTTGTCGTCGTCAACGATCAACTCGCAGGCCCGCGGCCGCGTATTGTAGTTGGAAGACATGGTGAACCCGTAGGCTCCGGCAGAGTAAAGCACGAGGCGTTCCCCTTGCTTTATGCCGGGCAGCTCGCGATCCCTGGCCAGGAAGTCGCCGGATTCGCAAATGGGACCGACCACGTCATAGACCATCGGCGCACGACCGTGTTCCTCGACCTCGCCGATGCGGTGGTAAGAGCCGTACAGGCTGGGCCGGACCAGATCGTTCATGGCCGCGTCCACAATAAGGAAATTCTTGGTCGGGTTGGACTTGGTGTAAAGCACCTTGGTGACCATGATGCCCGCGTTGCCTGCGATGACCCGTCCCGGTTCCAGGATCACCTTGAGCGGCAGTCCCTTGAGCTTGGCGCTCAAAGCCTGGCCGAACTCGGTGGGGTGGGGCGGCTGTTCTTCGTCGTAGGGAATGCCAAGGCCGCCCCCCAGATCGAGATACTTGATTTTGATGCCGATTCCTTTCAGTTTTTCATAAAAATCGAGGAGCTTATCCAGCGCCTCCAGGAAAGGCTCGATGCTCGTCAGCTGGGAGCCGATGTGGCAGTCCATGCCCACAGGCTCGATATTGTCGAGCTTGGCGGCCATCTCGTAGGCCTTGAAAGAATTCTCGATGTCCAGGCCGAACTTGTTCTTGGCCATGCCGGTGGAAATATAAGGGTGTGTCTGCGGGTCCACATCCGGGTTGATGCGGAAGCTGACCTGCGCCTTGACGCCCTTGAGCCCCGCAACCTCGTCGATCTTGATCAGCTCGGCAACGGACTCCACGTTGAACATCAGAATCCCGGCGCTCAGGGCGTCGCGAATTTCGGATTCGCGCTTGCCCACTCCGGAGTAGACGATTTTTTCCGGAGCCACGCCCGCCTTGAGAGCGCGATAGAGTTCTCCGCCGGATACGATGTCCATGCCCGCGCCTTCTTCGGCCAGCATGCGCAGGACCGACAGGTTCGAGTTGGCCTTGACCGAAAAGCAGGTCAGGTGGTCCAATCCGTCAAAAGCAGAGTCGAAGGCCTTGAAATGCCTGCGAAACGTTGCTGCGGAATAGATGTAGAGCGGGGTGCCGTAATTCTCGGTCAGCTTGGTGACGCTGACCTCTTCGGCGAACAGCACGCCGTCTCTGTATTCGAAATGATGCATGGTTCAATCTCCTCGGGGTAGGTATCGGATCGATATCTACACTGATTCACCTGATATCATCCAATACTTTTCTTGTATCGAATGAAAGGGGCGGGCAATCGGTTACGGAAGGGACTCGTACACGTCGGTGGACTCGAGGGGCATGGCCGGCAGTTCGCTGGTGCCCATTACGCGGAAGCGGTATTCCACCCCCGACTCGAGACCGCACAGGCCCAATTTGAGAATGGAGCCTTGCAGGTTGAACTCTCCGCTCTCGCGGGTGAATTCCTTGACTTCCCTCGGCACGAACGGGCAACCTGAACACCCCTGGCCTTCTTCGCTGCCAACGGATTCGTATTGGATGGCAATACGCCACAAACGGTTCGCGGCCCCGTGCACGGCGATGTCCAGCAGCAGGCACCCGTCCTGCCGAATGCCGTTCAGCAATTCCAGCGAAAAACGGTCTTCACTCTTCTGGGCTGAGGGCCATTCCTTGCGCCCCAGGGCACAGCCAAGCAGCGTCTGGGCGACAAAAAGCAGGGTGGCGACAATGAGAAACTTGCGCATGACTATTCCTTGATCATGTCCTTCCACTGGTTGAGCAGCATCAGCGCCTGGATGGGCGTCATACCGTCCACGTCGAGGTCGGTCAGTTGCGTGATGATCGGGTGTTCGGTCAACTCCCCGCTGATCTCAATGGGCGGAGCGCCGAAACCGGGCAGCAGGGTTTGCGACGCCCGATCCACGGCCCGTTTCGAACCGTTATCCTGCGATTTTTCCTCAAGCTTCGCAAGGATTTCCCGGGCCCGGTCCACCACGGGACGAGGAACACCGGCCAGCTTGGCCACCTCGATGCCGTAGCTTCGGTCAGCCGGGCCGGGCACAAGCCGCCGTAAAAACACGATATCCCCCTTCCACTCCTTGACTGCGATGTTGAGATTCCGCAATCCCTCGATCTTGCCTTCAAGGCTGGTCAGCTCGTGGTAGTGGGTGGCGAACAGGGTGCGAATGCCGCCCCCGGCGCGTGCGGAAAGTTCCTCGACCACGGCCCAGGCCAGGGACAATCCGTCGTACGTGCTGGTGCCGCGCCCGATCTCATCCAGGATGACCAGGCTCCGCTTGGTGGCCTGTCGCAAAATACGGGCGGTCTCGGTCATCTCGACCATGAAGGTGGAATGGCCCTGGGCCAGGTTGTCGGAAGCACCGACGCGGGAAAACACACGGTCGGCCAGGCCGAGGCGGGCGGAGCGGGCCGGGACGAAAGAGCCGATCTGGGCCATGATGGTCAGGATGGCGACTTGACGCAACACGGTGGATTTACCGGCCATGTTCGGGCCGGTGATGAGCAGGATGCGACGTTCCTGATCCATGCGCAGGTCACCCGGAATGTAATTGGACGCGCCCAGAGCGTCTTCGACCACGGGGTGACGGCCCGCTTCGATCTCGATCTCCATGCCTTCATGCATGTCCGGACGGCACCACTCATTGACCCGGGCGGCCTCGGCCAGTCCCTGACAGTAGTCCAGGAGGGCCACGGCGTCCGCCATGTACAGGAATCGGCTGCGAGCCGCGGCGAGCCGTTCGCGCAGTTCCTGGAACAATTTGTATTCCAGTGCCTTGCGTTCCTCGGAAGCGGACAGGATGCGGTCCTCCATCTCCTTGAGGGCGGGGGTGATGTAACGCTCGCTGTTGACCAGTGTCTGACGGCGGATGAAATGATCCGGAACCTGACCCTTGTATGCCTTGGACACCTCGAAGTAATAGCCGAAGACCTTGTTGAACCCGAGCTTGAGCTTGGGGATATGGGTTTCGGCCAACTCTTTCTGGTGCAGCTCCTTGAGCCGGTCCTCGCCGTGCTCGTGCAGTTCGATCAATTCGTCCAGCACGGGGTCGAATCCCTTGCGGAACAAACCGCCGTCCGTGATCACCGGGGGCGGGCTGTCCACCAGGGCCTTGTCGAGCACTTCGGCAAGATCGTCCATCCCATCCCATTTATTGACGATTTTTCCCAAGTCGGGAGCCGACGAAAAATCCTGGCCGTCAAGCCGCGCCTTGAGCAAAGGGAGGGTTTTCAGACTCTGGCGCAGGGCCACGAAATCCTTGGGCGTGGCCCTGCCGAGAAATATGCGGGTGGAGAGGCGTTCCAGATCGTATACCGAATCCAGACTGTGCCGGATATCGACGCGGAGCTGGTCACGCTCATAAAAAAAGGTCACGCAGTCGAGCGTCTTCTCGATGGGCGCAAGGTGCCGCCATGGCTGGCGCAGTCGGGCTTCCAGAAGCCGCCCGCCCATGGGGGTCATGGTCCGGTCCAGAACGCGCCACAGTGTGCCGATGCCGGTTTTGCCGTCAAGTCGACGGAATATCTCGAGATTACGCTCAGTAATCTCGTCGAGCAGCAGATGCTTGCCAAGGTTCAGCGGCTTGAATTCACCCAGATGCCCGAACTCGCCCTTTTGGGTCTGTTCGAGGTAGGTGAGCAGCGCTCCGCAGGCCCGGACCAACTCGCCTTTGCCGGCCAACCCAAGACTGTCGAGGTCTGCAACCGACTGGGATTCCAGCAATCTATTGGTGGCTGAGGAGAGATCGTAGAACGCGCCCGGGGCGACAAAGGTCACCTGGGAGGACAACTCGCTGAACTGCGGCGGAACCTTGGCACCCTGGGGAAGCAGCAATTCGCTGGGATTGATCTTGGCCATCCACTGCCACAACTCGGTTTCCCGCCGAGAATGCAGTCCCGACCACTGGCCGGTGGAAAAATCCACCCAGGCGATGCCGCCTGCGTCCTTGGCCGCGTCGAAAAAGAACGCGCCGAGGTAGTTGTTGGCCTTGCTGTTCAGGTTGGAGTCCTCGACAACAGTACCGGGCGTGAGCACCCGGGTCACGTCGCGCTTGACCAACCCCTTGGCTTCCTTGGGGTCTTCCACCTGATCGCAGATGGCGATCTTGTAGCCCTTGTCCAGAAGCTGGCTCAGGTACGGCTCCACGGAATGGTGGGGCATTCCGCACATGGGGATGGGGTTCTCGTCGTTGGGATTGCGGCTTGTCAGGGCGATCTGCACGGCCCTGGCCACGGTCTCGGCATCTTCAAAGAAGAGCTCGTAAAAGTCGCCCATGCGGAAGAAGAGCAGGCATCCGGGATGCTCCTCCTTGAAATGGAGGTACTGCTCGAGCATGGGAGTCAGTTTTCTTTTGGCCACGATATGTCTAATTGTCTCGGATTACTCGGAAATGTCCGTTCTGAATGCGATGGAATGCCAGCTGCGGCACCGGGGGCAATTGAAAAAAAGCTGGTCGCGCTTGAGGCCGCAGGAACGACAATAGAACCGGCGCACACGACGGGCCCGGTCAATGAAAAACGTGAGTTGTTCCTTGTAGAAGGGCGTCAGCGTCTGGTCGGACCGCGACAGCTCAAAGAGCTCCAGGCGGGCAAGCCAGAAGTCGGACTGCATGACCAGCGCTTTTTCCAGCCAGGCCCTGGCCTCCTCGATATCGTCGATGCGCAGAAGGAATGTGGCCCCGTAGTAGAGCAGGAGAACGTCAGGCTCCTGTTTCTCAATGACCGGAAGCAGGGCCTTGGTCAACGGCTCATCCTTGCACACCCGGCTCCACTCGGTCTCTTCCCCGAAGGCGGACTGCTTGGCCTTTTCGGCCTTGTCCGCCGCATGAAGCAATCCTTCGAACAGGACAAAGCGCAACTCCGGCTGAACGCTCTGCAGGGCGTCTTCGAGAATGTCCGCCACCTTGCCCGCATTGCCTGCCTTGTAAGCCTGGACTATCTGTTCGAGCCAGGCCTCCACAGCGCCGGGATAGGCGCGGATGGCGTGTCTGAGCGCCCGGTTGGCCTGGGAAGTGTTGCCCTCGGCAAAATGGTCCGAGGCGAGGCGGACCAGGTAATGGGCCTGGGGCAGGGGAAGGTCAAGCTGGCCATAGGATTCGGCGGCTTTTTCATAGTCGCCGCGCTCGGCGGCCAACCGTGCCGTTTCATCAAGAATGCAATTCGCGGGGTGCCCGAGGGAACGGGCCTCGTCAAAGGCTTTCTGTGCCCGGTCGAGAAACCCGGCCCGGCGAAAATCGCGGCCCAACTCGAACCAGGCGCGGGCCTTGAATTCGCGATCAAGGCCCGGCCTGACGATAAGGCTGTTTCGGATCTGGATGGCGCGCTCTATTTCGCCCTGGGAGCGATAGAGGCTGCCGAGGGCAAGGTAGATTTCAACCGCCTCAGGGTCGTTCTTGACGACCTTGCTGAGTTCCTCGATGGCCGCACGGGTATCCTGGACCGGCAGGGAAACCCCGCCGCCGGCCTCACGCACCGCCTTCAGATTCCTATTGAAGGAATTTTTTTTGCGATTGAACCACTTCCAAGCCATGCATACTCCTTAGACTTTTTCCTCTTCCTTGACCTCGGAATACGGCTGGGCCTCGTCAATGGGCATATTGCGCAGAGAGTTCAACTCCTGCTCAAGGCTGGCCATACGGGTCCGACACTCGCGGAGCTTGGAGGCGGAGCGGAATTTGTCAACCGCGAAATAGACGATGGTCAACAGACATCCGGCAGTGAACGCGACCAGGACGATGAAGCCGAAGGGCAAGGGGATGGAGTGGAGGGTGGCAACGTAGGGAATGTCGAGCACCAGCTGCAACTCCTGCGTCAGCGTAGCGGAGTTGTTTGTGAAGAAAAAGATCGAAAAAACGAAAAGAAACAAAAGAAACAAGACCTTGATAAAACGCATTGATTTCTCCTTAAACGGTTATTTCATCGAACAACGGCTTGAGCCGGTTGTACGTTGAAGACAGATGTTCGGGGATGACCGTGGTTTCCCCGAAAACGGCCATAAAGGAGGCATCGCCGTTCCAGCGGGGAACAATCTGGAAATGGAGGTGTTGGGCTATCCCCGCCCCGGCAGCCTCTCCAAGATTGAGACCAACGTTTATCCCTTGAGGATTAAAAGCTTTTTCCAGTATCGCAGTGCAATGGCGAAGCCACAGCATACAGTCCTCGGACTCCTCGAGGGACAGGTCAGTGAGGTTTGAAACGTGGCGGTACGGGCAGATCATGAGATGCCCGTTGTTGTAGGGGAACTTGTTCATGATCACGAAACAATGCTTGCCGCGCGCCAGGACGCACCGTTCCTCATCCTCGGTCGTGTCCTCGGGAATGCAGAATACACATTCCTCGGGCTTGGGGCCAAGTATATAATTGAGACGCCAGGGCGCCCAGAGCACTTCCATAGAACAAATCCGTTGTTTTTTGGCCGGGATTACACACACCCCAACACCCTGATTTATCTACACGGCTTGTCCATCAAGGGCAAGCGGGAAACATGGCCGGTCACTCGGAATCTTCCTCGTGTGAACTCAGGTCCTTATGGAGTTTTTGGGCCAGTTTCAACTGCTTTTTGCGCGTCGTGGCACGGCCGTCGATCATGGCGTCCGTGAGCCTGGAGAGGATGCGGGTGTAAATGGGACCGGGCTCGATGCCCATCTCCTCGAGATCATTGCCGTTCACCTCTATGGTCAGGTAACGCAGCCGGGACAGGTACTGTGAAATATTGCGTCGGATGTGCTCCTTGCGGCTGCGCGCCATGAGAAAAAGGATGCCCTCCACCGGGATGGGATGCAGGATGGAGTAGAGGCGGCTCAACTTGGAGCGGCCTTCTCGCCAGCCCATCAATTTCATGAGTGCATCGCCAATCATGTCGCGAAGTTGCAGGAACTCCCGCTCCTCCCGCCTGGTGAAGTGCAGCCGCTGGGTGATCTTTTGTATCTGATCCCGCTTGATGCCCATGGTCATGCCGAGCACGTAGAGCTTCCACGGCGTGATCTCATGTTCGAGGTAAAGGAGCTTGTACCAGTTGTGCACCTTGACCAACTCCGTCAGAACCTGGACACGGTCCCTGCTCAGCTTGAGCAGGGGATGGATTGCCTCCATGATGCCCAGTTCCTCCATGCGCATCAGGCAGGCCAGCGGGTCTTCCTCGTTCATGATCCACTGCAGCTCGTGCATGACCCGCGTGCCGGAAAGTTTGCTGAACAGCTCGAGGTTCAGGGCATTCTTGATCAGCCGCATGGTCTGACCACCGATCTGAAAATCAAAACGCCGCTCAAAGCGGATGGCCCGCAAGATACGGGTCGGGTCTTCCACGAAGCTCAGTGAATGGAGTACGCGAATGGTCCTGTTGCGGATGTCGCGCTCGGCACCGAAGAAATCCACCAACTGGCCGAACCGTCCGGGATTGATGCGCAGGGCCAGGGCATTGACCGTGAAGTCGCGGCGGTAAAGGTCCATTTTAATGGAAGAAAGCTCAACGGTGGGCAGGGCGGCCGGGTATTCGTAATACTCGAGCCGGGCCGTGGCCACATCCACCCGCCGGCCGTCATCCAGAATGACCACTGCGGTCTTGAACTTGGTGTGCGCCTTGACGCGACCGCCGAGTTTCTCCGCGAATTTGCGGGCGAACAGTATGCCGTCTCCCTCCACGACCAGATCGAGATCGAGGTTGGGCCTGCCGAGCAGGATGTCGCGGACAAAGCCCCCCACGGCGTAGACTTCCCAGCCCAGCTCCTGTCCGAGGTCGCCGGCCGCCTTGAGCAGGTCGAGCATGGCCTGCGGCAGCCGGTTTTTGACCTGCGCGGCAATGTTCCGTTCCGTCCGCCGGTCGGGCAGCAGGGAATCCGGAATGCGGGCCGGTTCCTCGATGAGCATGTTCATGAGGTCCGTGCGGGTGATGACGCCGATCAGGTCGCCATCTTCGATGACGGGCAGCATTCGCTGGCGGTTGCTCAGAATGATCTCCATGACCCGGTACAGATCGGTCCTGGCCTCCACGGTTTCGAACTTCCGTGTCATGTATTCGCTCAGGCCCACGCTGCCCAAATGGTGGGAAACCGCTTTGTCAGCGGTCTTGTGGCCCATAATGCCGATGCACTGCTTGCTGCCGGGGCGAACCACGGGCACGTCCTTGAGTCCGTACCGGGTCATGAGTTCGACGGCGTCGGCAATGGTCTTGTCGCCTTCAATGAACACGGCCGGGCGGGACATGAGGTTGTCCACCACGATCTGCGGGTTGATCTGGGAATAGAGCAGGGCGAACAGGTCGTCACGCACCTCGGCCAGGGTCTTGTCCTTGACCGTTGCCGAAGCCGCCGCCCCATGGCCGCCCCCGCCGAGGGAGGCGCATATCTTGCCCACGTTTACGTCCGGATTACGGGACCGGGAAATGACGTGGATGCGATCGGCCATGCGGCCGAGAGCGAAACAGACGTCTATCTTCTCCATGTCCATGAGCTTGTGCACCAGCAGGGCGAAGTCGGGAACAAACTTGTCCGTGGATATCTCGGCGATGATCACGTCGATGCCGTGAATGTCGTATGTCTGCGCATTTTTAAGAAGTTCACCCAGGTAAGTGACCTGTTCGGTGGACAACTCGTGGGACAAAATATCGTTGATGGCCTCGATGTCCATCCCCTGGGACTTGAGCCAACCGGCAGCCGCGAAGTCCTGCGGGGTGATGGAGTTGAAGGCGAACCCGCCGGTGTCTTCATAGATGCCCAGGCCGAGAAGGGTGGCTTCCTCGCCGTTAAGGGATATCCCCTGCTCCATGAGTTCGTGGGTGATGATGGTCACCGTGGACCCCCAGTCCCGGACCACGCTTTTTTCGGCGGGCAGGTCCTCCTCCGTGTCCGGATGGTGGTCATAGGTATGGATTCGCAGACCGGGGTTTCCGAGCACGGGCCGTACATGCGGAATGCGCGACCGCTGCCGGGTGTCCACCACCACGAGCAATTCCACGGATTCGGGGTCTATGTCCTTGAACGCTTTGAAATTAAACAGGTATGTGGTGCTTTCGATAAAAAAATGGCGCAGACTCGTCTCCTGGCTGCCCGGGAAGATGAGCACCGCACCCGGATAGAGCTTGGAGGCGGCGACCATGGCGCCCAAGGCGTCGAAATCCGCGTTGGCATGGGCCGTGATAACAATGGGAGCGGCCAGTTTTTCCGTCTTCTTTTTCATATGATGTCAGCCTATTGCTGGTGTCAAAAGGATGATCTCGGGTGAAACTGACGGTGCATGTTCCGCAACCGCTCGGATTCCACGTGGGTGTATATTTCAGTCGCGCTGATATCGGCATGCCCCAACAATATCTGGACGGTCCGCAAGTCCGCGCCGCCCTCAAGAAGGTGAGTGGCAAAGGAATGCCGAAACGTGTGCGGCGAAATCGATCTCTTAATGCCCGCCATCATGGCGAATTTTTTGATCAGTTTCCATACGCCCTGACGGGTCAGCCCCTTGCCGGATCGGTTGAGGAACATGAAGTCCTGCACGGGCTTGAAACCGGGGCGGGTGAATTCAAGATATCTGTTCAGGTAGTCCTGGGCCGTGTAGTGGATGGGCACCAGACGCTCCTTGGCTCCCTTGCCGAAGACCCGGAGGACGCCGGTCTGGGGATCGAAATCCAGGACCTTCATGTCGATCAGTTCTGAAACGCGCAGCCCTGCGGCATAGAGCAACTCCAGCATGACCTTGTCGCGCATGCCGAGTTTGGTCGAGGTGTCGGGCAGGGCGAGCACACGGCCGATCTCCTCGCGGGTCAGAAATTCCGGAAGTTTTTTCGGCAGCTTGGGATTCTCCAGCAAATGCCCCGGGTCCTCCTTGTACCACTTTTCGTCCAGGGCATAGGCAAAGAAACCGCGAAGGGAGGAGAGGTGGCGCGCAAGGGATCGGCTCTTCAATCCCCTGGCACGCAGGTAGGTGAGGTAGAGAAAAAGCGTCTGGTCGGTCAGGTCCTTGAGAGAAAAGGACTTGTCCCTGAGAAAGCCGAGCAGGGAGGCCAGGTCGGCGGCGTACCCGGCCAGGCTGTTTTCCGACAGTCCCTTTTCTATAAGAAGGTGCTCGAGATAGCGGTCCACCCAGGGGTGATTGGGATTATCCTTTGATTTCACTGCTTTTTTCTGCTCCATGATCACGACGGGATCACACTTTGATATAAGAAAAGTATTGGATGATATCATCAATAAAAGGGTAGTCAACGCCCGGGATCGCATCCCGTACCATCTAGCTACCAAGGGTAGGGTCAAAGAGCAACGGTTCGCGTTGACAGTTGCACAGGCCCCCATTATGTAAGTTTTTCCAAAGTGAATTCAAGGAGACACCAACCATGTCCGATTTCAAGTTAGCTGATCGCCTTTCCACCCTGCCGCCCTATCTGTTTGCGGCAATCGACAAGGCCAAGGCCGAAGTGGCCGCCAGCGGCATGGACATCATCAGCCTGGGCATCGGCGATCCCGATCTGCCGACCCCGGACTTCATCATCGAGGCCCTGTGCGAAGGGGCCAAGAAGCCGAAAAACCACCAGTATCCTTCCTATGTCGGCATGCCCGCCTATCGACAGGCCGTGGCCGACTGGTACAAGCAGCGCTTCAATGTCGATCTGAATGCCGACACGGAAGTCGTCAGCCTCATCGGCTCCAAGGAAGGCATCGCACATTTCCCGCTGGCGTTCGTCAATCCCGGCGACACGGTCCTGGTGGCCACGCCCAACTATCCTGTCTACGGCGTCGCCACCGAATTCGCGGGCGGCACCGTGGAATACCTGCCGCTGCTCGAGGAAAACGACTTCCTGGTCGATCTCGACGCGGTGAGCAACGATACCTGGGCCAAGGCCAAGATGATCTTCGTCTGCTACCCGAACAACCCGACAGCAGCCACGGCCACCAAGGAATTCTATGACCGCCTTATCGAAAAGGCCAAAGAATTCGACGTGATCGTCATTTCCGACGCAGCCTACACTGAAATCTACTATGATCCGTCCAACAAGCCCATTTCCATCATGGAATGCGAGGGCGCCAAGGACGTGGCCATCGAGTTCCATTCCCTGTCCAAGACCTACAACATGACCGGCTGGCGCGTGGGCATGGCCGTGGGCAACGCGAGCCTCATCACCGGCCTGGGCAAGATCAAGGAAAACGTGGACTCCGGCATTTTCCAGGCCGTCCAGGAAGCGGGCATAGCCGCATTGAAAAACGGCGAGCCCCATGCCGAAAAGTTCCGCGCCATCTACAAGGAACGCCGCGACGTCATGTGCGCCGCACTGCAACAGGCAGGGATCAGGCACCGTGTGCCGGACGCATCCTTCTACATCTGGTGCAACACCCCCGAAGGCTACAAGTCGTCGGAATTCGTGACCAACGTCCTGAAACAGACAGGCGTCGTGCTCACCCCCGGCAACGGCTTCGGGACTCCGGGAGAAGGGTACTTCCGCATCTCCCTCACCGTGAATAACGATCTGCTCCAGGAGGCGGTATCCAGAATTTCGAAACTGTGATCTGCTACGTGAGCCTCGGCTCCAACGTGGGAGACACCGAAGACAATATCCACGAGGCACTGGTCCTGCTGGAGGACTACGGCGACGAGATCAAGCTCAGGGGCGTGTCCGAGTATTACGAGACAGAACCCCAGGGCGAGATCAAGGATCAGCCGTGGTTCACCAACCAGGTGATCAAACTGGAAATCGACGCGGAAATCTGGTCGGCGCCGGGCTTCCTGTCCACCTGCACGGCCATTGAAGCCAAGATGGGCCGAACCCGGGCCGTCCCCGGCGGCCCCAGGCCGCTGGACATGGACATCATTGCCTGGGGCGATGTCGAGATGGACATGGATTTCCTGACCCTGCCGCACCCGCGAGCCAAGGAAAGGGCGTTTGTGTTGATCCCCCTCAGGGAACTGGCACCCGATTTCGTCTTTCCCGACGGCACGACCATTGACGAGGCGCTCGACGCCATCGACTATCGGGTTGAAGGCAACAAGATCTGGCAGGATTCCTAACCGCAACCGGAGCGAGGCTTATCATGTTGTTGAAGTTCATCATCATCGGCGTGGCGATTTTCATCGTCTACAAGCTCTTCATGGGCGACAAGAAGAAAAAAAGCATGCAGAGCGAGAAGGTCGTCAAACAGAAAGTCGCTGCCGGTGAAATGGTCAAGGACCCCATCTGCGGCACCTACGTCGAGCGGGACGGTTCCATCCGCGTCCGGGAAGGGGAGAAGGTCCGCGTATTCTGCTCATACGAATGCCGGGACAAATACCTCAAGCAAATTGGTGCCACGACCATCGAAAAAGCCGACGATTAGACTTCATCTCCATACGATTCCACTTGAAAGGCCCTGCAATGGGTCTTTCTTTTTGCCCAGAACCCATCCAGATCGGTTTTTCACTGAGAGCCTGACCCCGATCCCGGAAATGCCGTCAGGATGCTGCACAATCAAAATACGCCATCTCAATTTCGACTCTCACCGATAACTGCACGAAGGGCAGCAACTCTTTACGAGACGATACAAATTAAACATCATGATTTTAGCAACTTATATGTTTGTCTCATAATGTAAATTATGTAAACTTTTAACAAATAGAGCGTGAAATGCGGGGTCGGAAAACCATCAGGTTTTGCCTACCCTGTTTTGACGTCTTCACTTCAAGTAATCGATGAAACGGCATTGAGAGTTTCTTTGGAGGCTGGTAATGGTTCTTCATCGGAAACAATGAAAAATCGCTCCTGCGGCGTTTGAGGAAAAATGAAATCACTTATCTCGACCTCCCTTTGCCTGGCCATTCTCCTTCAATGCAGTCTTGGAACGGCCTTGGCCGCCTCTGACCAGACCTTCCCGGAATGGCTCGAACACTACGGGGCCTGGGACCGGCTCGAACAGGAAATAGCTCAAGCACCCTCGCAGGACTCTCCTGATACGATCCTGAAGCGTGCCGAGGTCTATCTCAACCTCAACTCGCCCGCAAAAGCACTTGAAATCATTGAAATGACGCCCGCTTTTACCGACCCGGTACTGGAAGCGCGCCGGTTATGGATGGGCGGACAGGCCCAGCGCGGCTTGGGAGCGCTTTCAAAGGCGGTCCTGTGGTTCACGCAAGCAGCTACTTTCATGGAAGATTCGGCCATGCGCCGCCAATTCAAGGATGAACCCGACCTGGATACCATCTGGCAGGATGTCTGGCTCAAGATGTATTGGTCATACGAATCCAACTACACCCTTTCCAGGGACACTCAAAAAACGGCTTTGGACCAAGTACTGGCAACCGGACAAAAGGTCTGGCAAACCAAGTTCTGGGATACGGCTGGCGCACTGCTCAATCCCGCCCCGATCGACCCGCTGGCTGCGGCCTCACCGCCCCCTGCCGCTGCAGCCGGTACCGATCAAACCATCCCGGTTCTGACGGCCCAGGACACTCGCTTGATTGCCAAGGCCATGGCCCTTGTTTCATTGGAAAAATTCAGTGACGCTTACACCGCTGTTAGCGAAATATCATCCATACCTGCCCGCACCTTCTGGACTTCCATCGTAATTTTTGTCGAAAACGGCAGCCTGCCCAGCAACCTTGATGTATTCCTTGAAGGCAACTATTTGAAAGCTAACGCTTTTTGGGCTGGGAACATCCTGGCCGCGCACTCACTTTCACGCAGCCAATGGTATCTGGGCAACCCGGATTCCGGACCGTGGACGCATTTTCGGAACAACATCCTGAACATGGACTTCACCGACGCCACGAAGGCCATCGACAACGAGCTGGGGTCCATGCTCATTTCCGAACAGACCGCCGCCCTGCTGAACAATTTCAAACTCGCCCTGTCCCTTGCCAATGGGGAATTTTTGTCTTCGTCAACAATCTGGAATAACTTGAATAAAAAGAGCCTGCCCATTACTCTGCGATTGGCCGGGCTGTTGGCCTTCAAGGAAGACTTTAAGAACGTGCTGCCGGATCAACCCGCCGAAGCCTACCGGCTGTATCCGGTTCTCTCCGCCTTGTCCGGCGCTGCCGGCCAGGATGTTCACGAAAAGACCGACGCCCCCTTCTGGACGACAGCTGAACCTTCGAAGCTGCGTCGGCTCGCCAAGGAAGAATATCCTCTGGACCGGCTGCTCCTTCTCGCCTACTGGCAACAATACTTCGAAAAGACCCCGTCCCCGGATCTGGCCAAACGGGTCGCCTTTCTCTTTGATGATTCGTCCTTTGGAATCCAAAGCATGATCTACCTGGCGGACCATGCGGCTCACGCCAAAAAACTGCAGCTCAGCGCCTACTACCTGAACCGCATCGACGAAACCACCCTGCCTCCCAACCTCAAGGTTTCCTGGCTGGACATCAAGACCCGGCTGGAACTGGATTCAGGCAGGCAGGGGGCTGCATTGGAGACCTATCAGCAGATGGTGGCCACCAAAGAGCCCCTCCCGGTCATGACACGACTGCGCATGGCCCTGCTCTATCAGCAGCGCAAGGAATACAAGTCCGCCCAGGCCGAGTTGTTGACCATGTGGGACCAGCGCGCATCCATGACAACCGCCCTGCAGGCCGAGACCCTGTTCTGGCTTGGAGAGGGGGAATATGCCATGGGAGATGCCGACAAGGCACTGGATTATTACCTTAAATTGGCCTGGATGTATCCTCAGGAAAACATCTGGTGCCTGACTGCGATGTACCGCGCCTCCCTGATCTACGAAAAACGTGGCAAGTACCGGACAGCCAAGAAGCTGCTCGGCACCGTGGTCCGAAATGCCGCCCGCAAGGAACAGCGCGAGGCAGCCAAGGCGCGCATCGACGCCATCGACAAGAAGATGGGCGAGGAAAAACAGGAAAGTCAAAGCACTCTCGTGTACCCGTTCTAGAATGCGCGAACCTGCCATGAGCCTTGAATCAGCCCGGTTCGGGGCCATCCAGGCGCTGCCTGTGGCCCTGTCCGTCTTTGCCTACGGCATGGTTTACGGGCTGCTGACACGGGAAGCCGACCTGACGTTTTTGGAAGCCATCCTGTCCAGCGGCATCATATTCGCCGGGTCGTCCCAGTTCGTGGCCCTGGACATGTGGACCCACCCTCTTCAGATAACCGCCCTGATTCTCACCGCTTTCATCGTTAATTTGCGCCATGTGCTCATGAGCGCCTCCCTGACGCCCTGGCTGACCCCACTGCCCCGCCGCTACCGTTACACCCTGCTCTTCCTGCTGGTGGACGAAAGCTGGGCCCTGACCTATGGCGCGGTCCACAAGGGCAAGGCGGACATGGGATTCCTGTTGGGAGCCGGGATCATGATGTGGTGCGCATGGATGGGAGCGACCATAACAGGACGCATGGTCGGGGCGATCATCCCCCACCCCGAGGCGTTCGGCCTGGATTTCGCCTTTACCGCCGTGTTCTTGGCCCTGCTGGCCGGTCTGTGGAAGGGAAAGAGCGATATTCCGGCCTGGACCGTGGCTGCGGTTACCGCCTTGTGCGTGTACCATTTCGTTCCCGGAAAGTGGTACATAGTAGCCGGTGGCCTGGCCGGCAGCCTGACCGGATTGTGGGGGGCCCATGCAGACGGATAGCCTGCTGGCCATCATCGGCATGGCCGTGGTCACCTACCTGACGCGCATCAGCGGCCCGTGGCTCGTGCGCCTGGTCCAGGGCAACCACCGCGTGGAGGCGTGTTTGTCCCGGTTGCCGGGCTCCATCCTGGCCGCCCTGCTCGCTCCACTGGTTTTTGCCGTGGGCTCGGCTGAAGCCATGGCCTCGGCTATCACCCTGCTGGTCTCACTCAAGTTCCGCAATATGCCGCTCGCCCTGATTGCAGGCGTTGGATCACTGGTCCTCATCCGGCATATCATCTAGAACCATTCGTTATTAAAAGAAAAAATCCGAGAGCCTTCACTCTCGGATATGTACTTCTAAGATATCGGGCCACCGCTTACGGCAGATCGCGCTGGACGTAACCGGAAAAGTCCATCTTGTGGATGACGAACTCCCTGCTGAAAAAAGGCGACGAGATCAGGAACTCCGCCGACGACCGGTTGCTGGCCGTGGGCAGATTGTACAATACTGCAATGCGCAACAGCGCCTTGACGTCCACGTCATGCGGCTGCGGCTGCATGGGATCCCAGAAAAAGAAGAGAACATCGACCTTGCCCTCGGCGATGGATGCTCCGAGCTGCTGGTCACCCCCCAGGGGACCGGATTTCAACCGATGGACTTTCTTGACCTCGCCTGACCCCGACTTGACTGCCAAGTCCTCGAGCAGTTCCTCGACCAATCCGCCGGTCGTGCCGGTCGCCATCAGGTTGTGTTGTCGCAACACATCATAATTACAAGCAATGAAGTCCAAAAGCTCTTTCTTGCAATTGTCATGAGCCACTACAGCAATATTCTTGATTTCTTTCATGCCGTCCCCTGATTGAACCAAATTCTCGCACCGTTATGAGATATTCTATTCGCACACCGTGCCGGATTATTCAATGCCGTGCATGATAAAGGACATTGATTTCAAATAGTAAAACAAAAATACACCGTTACGCTCAGCCCTTAAAAAACGGCTATTCCCAGTAACGACAGCCCGTCCCGGAAAAGAAGGACGGCCAGCAGGCACAGAGCACAACCAAGAATACGCATGATCCAGGTGTATGCCCTGCCCTGCAGAAAAGCTTTTGATTGGGCCACCAGAAGAGCCGTGGTGATCTTTGCGCCCACGAGGCTCGCATAGAAGCCGAAAAGAAACGCGAGAAGCGCGATCACGCCCACTTCCAGGGCTCCGGCCATGATCGACCCGCCCACGCTCAACCAGAACAGGTACGGATGCGGGCTCAGCATGTTGGCCAGGACACCCTTGAGCAGAGAATTGGGCCTGACGTCCGTAATATTCATCACAACCGCCTTGGGCCTGAGACTCTCATATCCCATGTACAGGATGAAAATTCCGCCGATCAGAGAGATTACACCGAGTATGCCCTTGAAGTCGGACAATTGGGATAGAGCGAATAGGGTCAGCAGTATGATGAGCGTATCCGTGATCAAGGGCGAGAGCGCTACCCTGATACCGGCACCGATGCCATGACGAAGGGTCTCGGAAATGACCAGCGCCAGAAGCGGCCCGGGTGCAAACCCGGCGGACAACCCCAACACGATCCCGAGAAAAAGGTAATGAGTCATCGCACGTCAGTCCCTGCCGTAAGTAATCGTTATGGATACCGATCACAGTCATTAACCGTACGGACCATAAAGAGCAACCAAAGCCCCGAATGGTGTCGGGACGGGAACAGGCGGCACGGGCAATAATTGGAAAAGAGGAAGGGCTGCAGCTTTTCAGCTACAACCCTTTGATATCGTGGTGCCGAGGGGGGGATTCGGTTTTTTACTCAAAAGAAAATTGCGCTAACTAATTAAATTTTAATGACAACTCAACGCTGTCTCAAAATATGGGTTTCGAGTTTGACCCAGCAGTTTGACCCAGTTGAATGACTTCCCTACCCTACGCAACTTCAAAGTCTACTTCAACTCATTAATTTATTGAGAGCCGCCAGCATTCCGCCAGCGGCTCTCTTGTTATTACGAGGCCCGAACGATCAATCTCTCGTCGTCAGCCTCCTCTTCAATTTCCTCCTCCAGTTCTTCTAACTCGTCCTCATTGCATTCTACAGAACGAGGCTTGTCTTCCTCTTCCATGGCGAAAACGCCGGTCATGGCCAGGATGCCAACGGCCACGCCGCCAATAAAGGTCCAAAAGTCTCTCATTGTTTTCTCCTTTTAAGTTTCGAATTCAGTGCCGCACTGGTTGCAGCGCCATTCGCTGATAATGTGACGGTCGATATGCTCGCCGACCTGGTTGCCTACAGCTGAACCGGCGAAGAAGCCTGCGAGCGCTCCGGCCAAGCCTCCGGCGAGGATGCCGATGCCCGTGCCTACGACCGGAACAACCGAACCGATGGTTGCACCCGTTACGGCACCGGAGGACGCACCCCAGTATCCGGCTGCGCCACCGGCCACGCCGCCGACTGCGGTACCGATCTTTTGGTTGGTGTTGATCAATGCGACGTGCTCCGAACTGTCGCAGTTCGGGCATTTGGGGATCTCATTATCCATATTTACCTCGGGATTATTGGTGACTATTTGACGAGCGCACCGCGAAGCATGCCAAACATGGCCGGGGCCAACTCGGACAAGTCGTTGATGGTGCGGCTGTGATCGGGGAGCAGCTTGGTGATGGCTTCGGAGGTGATGCCCAGGCCGTATATTTCAACGCCAAAGCGTCTCCCCCCTTCAATGGCATCGAGAGCCAGGTTGAAGGAGTCCGGATCTCCGTCCGTCAGGATCAGGATAATCTTTCTGGATTCGAAGAGCGGCACGACTTGCTGCAATGTCCACCAGAGCGCCTCGCCGAGCGGGGTGCAGCCGGTAGCGTTCACGCCGAAGTTCGGATGCATGCGCTCGCCATGCCTCAGGATCGGGCAGACTGTCGGGCTTTGATCGTTCTCATTGCCACCGTCAGTCGGCGTTCCAGCCGGGAAGGCCGTCACAGCCACGTTGATGCCGACAATGGCATCCAGGGCCGTGGTCACGGCATGACACACCTGTGTGGTCAGTTTTATCCGCCGCCTCATGGAGCCTGAGCAATCAAGCAGGATGTGCACGGCGGTATTGATGCCGACCTTGCGACCGGCCCGCTTGAAGACGCGAGCATCCGCCACCGAGACCCTGTGCAATTGCCGGGCATCCAGTCTGCCATGACGGCCAACCTTGCTCCGCGTCAGTACGGACGATTGCAGTAGCCCCTGAAGCTGTGTCCGCAGGGCGATCGATACCCGCTTGGTTGCGGCCACATCTTCCGAATCGAGCGGCTTCACAGTCTTGGTGCCGAGTTGCGCCACGCGAAGGGATTCATTCAGCTCCCTGGGCGTTTCCTTGCGCAGGTGGGCCGCCAAGGCATCGCCCAGATCATCGGGTAGATCATTTTCGTCGGCATGTATCAACCTATTCAAAGCGTCCGAAGGGAGTTCATCAGACACTCCATTTTTACCCGATTTACCCGTTTTCGATTCCCCATTTTGCTGGGGAAAAGAAGCCACTTTCTCCTTGAGGATCGAAACGACTTCCCGCGCATAGAGGATACAATCCTGAGTGGAATCGCAATAGGCATGCACCTTTTTCAAGACATGGTTCAACCGCCCGATCAGGCCGGGATAATGGGACTCAACGAAGTTACCAACATCGTCCCGTTGCCCGTTCAGAGACGGCACGTCCCACGCCCGGACCGACAGCAACAGCCAGTTTAGTATGGCCATGGCCGGATCGGTCGTGTTCTTCGATGCGTCCCCTAAGAGATGCCGGATCAGCCAGTTGAAGTTCGACCGACAACCGGGGAACAACCTGGCCAGCCGATGCTCCACGCGCCAGTCTTCAAAGGTGTTCCATACGTGCATCTCCAGCGGGGGCAGGTTCGCCAGGCGCAACCAATCGAACCTCGTTTCTCGGATGTGGGCGGCCTCGTGATCGATGTACCCGCGAGCTAGGCCTATGAGCGTCTCGCTGCATTCCAGCGGCAATGCAGGCAAGTGGATAGTATTGCCGTCCGTGTAAGCGTCCTTGCCGCCGATGGCGACCTTCACGCCGTACTTGCGCCCAAGAACCGACGCCACCATGGGCAGGGATTTCATGATGAGATTGTTCGTCATGGCAATCACCAGAGTCCCTGGCTGTCAATTGAGTGCGTATGCACCGCCTCGGGAACAAACCGGGTCTTGGCCGAAGGCTTTTCCTCCGGCGGAACCGGGAGCGTTCCCGCCACCAACCCGGCCAGGATGTCGCTGGCATCCTGGCCCTTGATGATCTTCTGACCATGCGCAACGAGTGTCGCAGGATCGCGCAGGAGCGAAACCACGCCCTGGAGCATGACCAGTTCACTTCCCTCAATGTGTCCGCGCTTGGGCATGCGGTTGAACGCCGTATCCAGCAGATCGACGACCGGCACGACGCGGGGCTCCACGAAGCTCAGCCCGGCCAGCTTGGCATGGATGGAGCGCAGGGGCGAGAGCGCCTTGTGCGTCACCTTGTCCTTGCCCTCGAAGCAACGTTTCCAGGCGTCGGCGGCGGCCTTGGCGACCTCGTCGAACAGCGTGCCGCCAAGTTCCTTCACCTCGTCTTGCAGACCATACCCGACAGCGTTATCCGTGGGCGGGACAAGCTTGAAAAGCTGCCAGCGGAAGTCCAACCGACTGCGGACGTAATCCGCACCGACGGTGGAGCCGCCGATCAGGCTTTCCCAACCGGGATGTAGGGATATCCAGTCCTTCACCGCTTCGTCGTAGCGATTGAGGAACTGCTCCTTCGCCGACAGGAAGTCGTCGCGGATGACGGTCAACTCGGCCACGATGTCGTCGGCCTTGCCCTCCGGGATGCCCCAGCCTCCGAGAAAACGAACACCGGTCCGGTCCAGAAGATTCACGGCGCGGGCCTTGAGCGTGCCGAAAATGCGCAGCTCTCTGGGGTCACAAACCTTTTTGCTGCCCAGCGACGCCAGGTCATCGGGCGGCAATGCAGCGCCACCGAAATCGGCGGGCGTCAACTTCTTGCGGGCGGTCCAGATGCTCACGTCCAGATTAATGGCCATTAAATTGTCGAGCACGGTGATATCAGTCTGAGTGTCCATGGTTACTCCTTTGTTTCTTGGGGGAAGATGCGTTGCGCCAGCTCATGCAGCACCGTCCGGGTCTCCGGAGTGGCTCGATAGCCGAGGGCGCGGTCGAGCGCATAGGTCACGGGTTGGATGCCCTGCCGGGCCAACGGTTGAAAACGGACGGTTAGGTCTGCCCAGCGAATGAGAGTGCGGGTCGAAAACGTTACCTCGATGGTGTCGCGAAAGCTGCCGTCGGCATGGCCCATAAACAGCTTGCGGACCTCGTTGGCGTATTCCACCATCTTGGTCCGCACGTCCTTGGGAAGCCCCGGAGCTTTGCGATGCAGCAACTCCCGCTCCGCCTTGGGGCTTGGGTAGCCGATTTCGCAGAGCCAAAACCGGTCCATGAATGCAAGGTTCTGCCTGAGCGTGCCTTGGTACAGACCGGTTTCGTCGGTCCCGCCATTGGTATTGGCCGTGGCCGCAAACCGGAACAGCGGATGCGGCTTGATGACCTCGCCTCCGTTCTCGGGGATGCACAGGGGATCACCGTCCAGGATACCGTTCAGACCGGCAGCGGTAGCCGGATCAAGCAGGTCGATCTCGTTGAGCAGGAAAAGGCCGCCGAATTTCATGGCGAGCGCAAGCGGGCCGTATTGAAAACTCATATTCGAGTCCTCCACGGTCAAATGGCCGACCATATCCGGAAACTCCAAGCGACCATGGCCGGTGATATCGAAGACGGGGTAGTTCAGTTTCGCCGCAAGCTGCTTAATCAGGCTGGTCTTTCCGCTTCCTGCAGGCCCGAACACGTACAGCGGATCTGACGAATCCATAAACCATACGACGACATCGCGGCTGGAGTCGTGAAAAAGGTACTCCTGATTGAGGTCTGGGGTGAATGAGCACGGCAAGGCGAAACCACGCACCTTTCGCTTGGATTTCTTGCCACTGAAGACTTCTCCGGCGTCGAGGTCCGAAGGTTGTAATATTTTCAATTCTGTCAAAACTTCGCCCATAATTTTTTTCTCCCTAAAAAATACGAAAGCCCCTGCTCCAATCGGGAGCAGGGGCTGATTCAATTCCTCTAGCCTAAAAATCCTTAGATTCCAGGGTAATAATATATATTCAAAGCAGAACGAACAGCATTAATAATTGCACTATTAATTATTGTCAGCCTCGATATGAATATTACCAGATAAGTAATGGATAAGGTCGCCTCCCTTAATCACATGTCCTAATTCATACAATCCCGACGCTGAGCCAAAACGGCCATAAAACATCACTACATCACCCCAGGGTTCATAGTAGGCGAGAGTGCCGGGCTTGGCGGCTTTCACCAGCGGGGTGTTGCCGGTACCGAGCTTTTTCGGTGGATAGTATATCTTCTCGATGCCGCCGTAGTTTTCCACTTCTATGCTCAGCGGCAACTGGGCGTACAGGTCCTTGGCGGCCTGGCTGTCGTTGAGTTCATAAACGATGGTCTTTCCGTTTGCGCTCACTGTTATCTGCATGGATTCTCCCTCCATTTCTTCAGCGGCCAAGGCTTCAGTGCCCGGTATACCGGCAGCACCAATCATGATGAATGCGGCTCCGAGACCTACAGCCCCTTTTACCATGAAATCCCGACGCGAGAGTATCTTCTTCATGTCGCCTCTCGATCGAATCAGACGGCCTGACCCATTGCGTAGGCGTCCTTGCAGACGCTTTTGCCCTTCACTCCACCGGCATCCCAGACGCCGGTCACGGCGAGGGTGCCCTTCTCCGTCACATCCAGGCAGTCGGTGAAAATCCTGAACGTTTTGAACGCATTTCCAACGGGCAGGTTACCGCCCGCAGCGGCCACCATGAAATAGACGTCCTTGTCGTGAATCAGGGGGTAGATGGGGCAGACCCTGTCCATGAAGGTCTTCATGTGGGCGTTGAAGGAATGGAAATAGACCGGGCTGGCCAGGACCAGGACGTCGGCGGCCAGGATCTTCTCCAGAATTTCGTTCATGTCGTCGGCCTGGACGCATTTTCCCGACTCGCCGCTGCAGTACCTCAAGAAGATACGCCTCGCCCGTGCCCGCGACCTGATGGTGCAGGAAAACATGAAGGCGTACCTCGCCGCCGACGCCGTGGGGTATGAAAGCCCGTCTCAGTTCAGCCGCGAGTTCAAACGCCACTTCGGGCAGAGCCCGGCGGAGATCATGCGGGAGATCCGCTCGAACTAAGGGCGATCACAGCGCAACAGAGGCGAGGATGTGGTCCATGAACAGCCTGACCCTTCGCGGGAGCTGGCTGGAACCGGTCACCATGCTCACGTCATGCACAAACCCGGCGCTCCAATCCGGCAGCACGCGCACGAGGCGTCCGGCCTTCTCGTCCGGCTCGGCGTCACCCTCGCGGATCATGGCGACGCCATGTCCTGCCAAGGCAAAATCGAGACAGACTCCCACCGAACTGAAACTGTATTGGGGCTGCACTTCGACGACGACCTGCCTATTGCCGTTGTGCATGGGCCATCTATTCCCGAACCGCTGCAAGGCGATGCACGGGAGTTTGTGGAGGTCGTTCGGTTCCTCGGGAGTGGGGAACCGTTCAAGCAGGGCCGGAGCCGCGTAGAGATGCGGTTCAATAGTGAGCAGCCTCCTGGCGACCAGCGACGGGGCCACGGATGAGCCGATGAGAAACGCCACGTCATACGGGTCCGTGCGCATGTCCACGGGGTGCTCCACGAAGGTCAGTTCGATCTGTATGTCCGGCCACTGTGCCGCAAAATCCAATATCGCGTCTCTCAGTAGCCGTTCATAGAGGTCCCGAAACATGCAGACCCGGATCAGCCCGGACGGCTTCTGCATGTTCATGACCACCGAGTCGTAGGCCTTCTGAGTCTCCTCAAGGATAAAGCCGCAGCGGTCCAGGAGGTAAGCGCCGTTGTCCGTCAGCTCGACGTTCCGGGTATCCCGGTAAAACAGCAGCACCCCCATCCGTTCTTCCAGCAGCTTGATGCGTCTGGAAAGGGTCGAGACCCCGATCCCCAATGCATCCGCAGCCTTGGTGAAACTTTTCTGCCTGGCCACCTCTACCAGCAAGGGAACGTCATTCAGGAATTCTTGCACCATTATGCCCACCAGAGGAATAGAATTTTCCATTCAGCCGTGTTTATTTTATCTGTGAGCATGGTATGAGAAGGTAAGTCTAAAGGCAACCCGTCCGCCTGAGAGTGGACACAAGACGACCTACCAAAGGAGACAGACATGTCGATGCAAACCATACTCGACGGCACCGCCACCTTCCTCGAATATCTCGCCCTGGCCGAAGAGCCTTTCGGCGTCTACTACGCCGACACCCTGCCGGAGAACGCATATGGACCGAAAACGGGCACGCCCATCTCACGGGAATTGGAAGATAAGCACGAGCTGGACATGCAGGAGGTCATGAAGTCGTTCTCCTGCGTCATGGGCAACGTCTGGCTGGCCCGGAAGAAGGGCGGCGCGGCCTATATTTCCGCCGAAGAATACGGCTGTCCCGGCGGCGTGTACTACTGTTCGATGATGAAGCCCCACCTGCGGTTCATCGAGCATTACGTGTCCACCGGGTTCGAAGGCACGCCCTTGCACGGCGAACGCTACATGCCCAACCCCGACGCCATGCGCAAGTTCATGGAAGAGGTGAACCCGCGCGAAGCCACCGGCAAGTACTGCATCTTCAAGCCGCTGTCCCAGTTCACCGACGAGGTGCCGCCGGAGTTCGTCATCTTCTTTGCCCGGCCCGAAGTGCTGAGCGGCCTCTTCACCCAGGCCACCTTCACCACCGGCGACATGGAATGCGTCGTTTCCCCCTTTGGCGCGGGCTGTACCAACATGATCAGCTGGCCTCTCTACTACAAGGGCAAGGGATTGGAGAAGGCCGTCATCGGCGGCTTCGACCCTTCGGCCCGCAAGTTCATGAAGACCGACGAGCTGACGTTCACCGTCTCTCTAGACCTCTATGAGAAGATGCTGGCCGCCCTGCCCGATTCCATGTTCGCCCACGAAACCGACTGGAAGGGCGTGCGCAAGAAGGTCGAACGCAGCGCCAAGGCCTGGGGCGAAGACAGCTAACCAAACCTATTAATACTACTCGAACCAATGCCATGTCCCTACAAGGGATAGGAGAGGTGTACGATGGAAACACGAAGAAGTTATTGCGGACTGTGTCATCCCCGCTGCGGCATGCTGCTACATATCGACAACGGCAAGGTTGTGAAGATCACCGGCGATCCCGATCATCCGATCACCCACGGAGCGCTCTGCGAGCGCGGCCGCTTGATGCTGGACCACATTTATCATCCCGATAGGCTGAACTACCCGCTGAAGCGGGTCGGCGCGCGCGGCGAAGGCAAGTGGGAGCGGATCAGCTGGGAGCAGGCCTTGGATGAAGTGGCTGAGAAGCTCTCGAAGCTGCGCGACGAGTTCGGGGCCGAGACCCTGACCTTCACCCACGGAACGAAACGAACCTACCACTGGGATTGTCGCCGCTTCTTCAACCTCTTCGGCTCCCCCAACACCTGCGGCGTGAACACCATCTGCATGTGTCCGAGCTGCGCCACCGAGTACGCCACTTACGGCGGCATGGCCATGGGCAGCGATATCGTACATTCCCAATGCGTCGTCATGTGGGGATGCAATCCTTCCAAATCGAACCCGATGGGTGTCGCCCCCATGGTCGCTGCGGCACGGAAGAACGGCGCCAAGCTCATGGTCGTTGATCCGCGCAAAACACCCGAAGCCGAAAAGGCCGACCTGTGGCTGCAGATTCGCCCCGGCACCGACCTCGCGCTGATGCTGGGATGGATTCGGCACATCATCGTCACCGATCTCTACGACAAGGATTTCGTCGCCAACCACACCGTGGGATTTGACGAACTCAAAGTCGCCGTCGAATCCTACACGCCGGAAAAGGTCGAGGAGATCACCTCGATCCCGGCCGCCCTCGTGGTCGAATCCGCTACCATGTACGCGACTGCGGCTTCTGCCGTGATCCCCTTCGGCCTTGGACTGGACAAGCAGGGCGTCAACTCCACCCAGTGCGCTCGCGGTCGGGCGATCCTGCGCGCCATCACGGGCAACCTGGAAATTCCCGGCGGCGACATCTTCAGCCAGGCGGCCAACGTCGGCTTGGTTCACGACTGGGAATACCTTGAGTGCAACGACATGATGCCCGAGAGCCAGAAGGCCAAGCAGCTCGGTGCGGACAAGTACCCGTTCTTCGGTTTCCCCGGCTGGGAACGCAACTACGCCGCCAACCAGAAGCTGCCCAGAGGATACTGTATGCCCCCCGAGGCATGGCAGTCCAACCTCGCCCACGCCCGTGAGGTCATGAACGCCATCATCACCGGCAAGCCCTATCCCGTGAAGGCGGCCATCACACTGGCGAGCAATCCGCTGCTCTCCCTGCCCAACACGCAGCAGGTGTTCGAGGCGCTCAAGGCCCTCGATCTGTATGTGGTCATGGAATACTACATGACCCCGTCCGCAGCCATGGCCGACTACGTCTTCCCGGCGTCCACCACCGTGGAGCAGCCCGAGCTGTGGCTGACCGGCGGCTTCTGCGTCGCCTGCCCGCAGGGTATCGACCCCATCGAGGAACGTAAGGACAGCTATTACTTCTACAGGCAACTGGGACTGCGCCTCGGCCAGGAAGAGTACTGGCCGTGGGAGACCGTCAAGGATGTCTATGACCATTGCCTGGAACCGGTCGGCCTGAACTTCGACAAGCTCGCCGAACAGAACGGCCTTTTCGGGGAGCGGGAATTCCGCCGCTACGAGAAGGACGGGTTCGGGACACCGTCGGGCAAGGTCGAGCTCAAGTCCTCGATCTTCGAGGAACTGGGTGCTGACCCGCTCCCTGTATACAAGGAGCCTGTCTGGAGCCCGAAGAGCGACAAATCCGAGATAACGGAAGAGTATCCGCTCATCCTCATCACCGGCAGCCGGTACATGCCCATGTACCACTCCGAACAGCGGCAGATCGAAAAGGCGCGCAAGAAGGTGCCCGACCCATTGCTTTCGATCCACCCGGACACGGCTGCGGAACTGGGACTGTCTGAGGGCGACTGGGCCGTTATATCCTCACCGCACGGCTCCATCCGCCAGCGCGTCCACATCACCGATGCCATGCACCCGAAGATGGTGGACGCCCAGCACTCCTGGTGGTTCCCAGAGCGCAACGAGAAGCTTCCCGATCTCTTCGGCGTCTTCGAGTCGAACACCAACATGCTCTGCCCCGACTCGCCGGAATTCTGTAGCCCGGAAATCGGCAGCTGGCCCCACTCAGCGCTCATGTGCAAAGTTGAAAGAGAATAGAATTTGAATGCTTAAGGTCGATACTGAACTATTCAGCTAACAATACATAAAAACGCCTCCCGACGGATTCTCATTAGTCGGGAGGCGTTCTACATATCACATAACTTGGGATTCCACGCAAAGCACTATATCCAATAGACTGAAAAACAATGTAGTTAATTGGGTTGAAGCGATCTTGTTAACTATTATCTAAAAGTTAACGAGTGTCGCCATTCATCTTTTCCTGCAATTTTAATTAGTTAAGCCTAAATCCAGCCCAATCCACCCAAAAACGCCCTTGACATTTGTTAACTATTGATTATTTTTTAACAGAAGTTAACTAACTGTGAAAGGTGATTGTTATGCAGAAAGGAATGAACTCAAATCATCCCAAGCCGGGCTCTCGAATTACTGTCGATCCTATTCGTAAGCTGCGAGACGTGAAGGCAATCAAAGCCATCCTTACGAGCAAGCCTCGCGACTTGGCTCTATTCACTATGGGAATCAATACGAATCTCCGAGCTTCAGATCTCTTGCAGATTAAAATTGGTATGGTCAGAGATCTTGAACCTGGTGATGAGCTTGTTCTGAAGGAGAAAAAAACGGGAAAAGAACGAAGGATTACCCTCAACAAGACAGTCACAACTGCCCTGCGTGGGTACCTGGATGGAGTTGATACTGATGATACCGCCCCACTCTTCCAGAGCCAACAGAGGCATGGCCATGCTTTGACGGTCCCTTCCGTAAACAGACTCGTGAAGCAATGGTGTAGATCAATCAACCTTAAGGGGAACTACGGTAGCCATAGCCTCAGAAAGACTTGGGGGTACCACCAAAGAATGACCCACAAAGTTGACATCCCTGTGCTTATGGAGTGCTTTAACCACTCGTCACAAAAACAAACATTAACCTACTTGGGAATTCAACCAGAGGAAATCAAAAGCGTATATGAAAACGAACTTTAACCAGTAATCCCCCCCCCAAAAAAAAGAGGGGGATTACCTCCAACAAAGCGTATGGTCTTACTGTTTAGTTTTAGTTCAGCCCCATAATTAACTGCTCATTCGGCACCTTGTTTAAGCAGCACTGTTTTTAAATAATCATCTGTGGCATCAAATACAGGCTCAGTGTTGTTTAGCTTTCGCATTAACGGGATAACTTTAGTGCGAATCCCCATTCCTCTGGAGTCAACATAGCCATAGTCGCGCAATATATCCATAATCAAAGGATTCCTCGGAGAACGCTGGCCCGCCTTCATTTTTGTTACTGTCATTGAATTTTGGAGCCTTCCAGGGCTTATAACTTCCAACCGATTGAAAAATATAGACACTTCAATCTCAACAGAACGTGTCCAGTCGCGATGAGCCAATGCATTGAGAACTGTTTCGCGGATGGCCTCTTTTGGGTAGTGCCAATCTTTATCCCTACGAAGTCCATCGTCGATTTCACTATCTTCACTAGTTACGAAAGCTAAAATAGTTGCCACGAATTTTTCAATCAACCCTTCATCTACCAATTGTTTTCCACCTGTGTCGTCTTCCTGCCAACGAGCCACAAGTGGACCATCAAGATGTCTGTCTAAAACGGCTTGATATTCTTTGTCATCGCTATCAAAAACCATCACGCGTATACCTGCTTGTCGAAGGAATCGTCTAGGATTGATGCCAAAGCACAGAAGTCCAGCAATGGAACAAACGGTGTTGCCGATGCCATCAGCGACCATCAGCCCCATCCCGGTTAGCCGTTCAATCCATTCATCATCATTCGAAGGAACTTCAGGGTCAGAAATGACCCGCCGCAGGTAATATTCCAATCTGTCTAAATCAAGGCTGGCAATTGATGTTCCTGCCACAGGGAGGACTTCAACATGAAGAAGTCCTCCTGATTCGAATAATCGTATCTGCTGCTCTCGTGTTGCCAACTCTGAACGATCACCTAAACGAATATACGTATCCTCACGATTATTGTGCCTAAGGACATATGGTTTAGACACCCCTTGGGAAAGAGTAATAACCGCTACACGAAGGTCGGACTCGACAACAACCTCTTCATAAAAAGGAATAAGTTGTGGGTGCACCTTGTCGCGAAAGACATTCAACACCCATTCCTGTAGATTATCCCTGTGAAGACCTGTGATGCTCCCATCATCTTCCACACCAAGCAAAATCCGCCCCCCCATCAAATTGGCTAAGGCAACAATTTCCTTGCCCAACTGTTCAGGACGAATGTCATCTCGCTTGAATTCCACTCCTGAATTTTCACCGTTGGCAATTATTTCTAGAAGCTCTGATTTCAACATGAAGTCACCTTAGTACCCATACTTAAGTCTGCGCTGGTTGAATGCAGCCTTACCCCCTTCGAGGATTGCTGCGGCTTGGTCTCGTACATGCGGTACGTCAATCGCACCTTGTGCTTCGTTTCGCATGATAGCTTGGTTGTCTGACGCCTCAAACACTCCAATCCATTCCGCATCACCAAAGACGGGGATATTTGCGTTGTGTGTAGCAAAGATAAATTGCCTTGCAATTTTAGCACGTCGCAATTCAGTCACAATACGGTCAGCGATAAAGGCATTGTCTAGATTATCCTCTGGCTGGTCCATCAGTAACGGGTCTTTATTCTCTAAAAGAAGCAAGTGCAAAATTGCTGTGCATTGCTGCCCCGTTGACAACCTGTTAAGTATACGGAACTTTTCCGCCCCCTCATGAGCTGTATTAAGTTCAATGATAATCATGTCTGGCTGCTCAATTTCCTCCAGTTGCAAGGCTTGAGCAGGGGATAATTTCACCAGAGCATCAGCTACTGTTGGAGTTATCCCCCAATTCGCTTCTCGCAACGAATCCGCTCCAAGCCGAATAAGTTCAGCCAACCGTACTGGTGAAAAATCATCATTTTCATTGATCCAGGCCAAACGTTTTTCTCCAACGCCTTCCAGTTTACAATTTAAAAGGAAATTCACGACGGGTTGTCTGTCAGCCTCGGTCTGAACCTGTAGACGAAGTTTCCCTGCAAGTCGTTTATTCAGTTTCTTGAGACTTCGTTCAAAATACGCCGATCTCTCTGAACGTTGAATGGAAAGGTCCTGCAAAATAGCCTTTCGTCGTTTAAGAAGCGAGGCATGGAACTGTTCGCGAGATGCAATCATCGCCTTTTGGGGACGAATCTTTTCTATATCTCGCATCAATCGCTGATACTCCTCACCTACTTGCTGTCCTGTTTTCCCTTCACAAGAGGGAAGTGCTTTGAAGTTTTTCTCTAAGACTTCTTCTTCATTTTTTACAACCTCAAGAAGTTGACTTGAAAGGATTTCGATTTGGCGGGCACGACCGTCGTATTTCTTTTGCCATTCCTGGAGCAAAGCCTCAGTTTCATTTCGCATAGAATCCAATTCTGCGCGAATTTTTTTGAAAATTTCCACCCCAGGGAGTTTTTCAATAGCTGTATCGCTCAAAAATATTGTGTCGGGCAGATTGTCGCGAACAGCGTTAACACTTCTTTCAAGGCTTGGCCCTTCTTGCTCATTCGTACGCTTGATAATTCTCTTTGCCTGTTCAAGGTGAGGAATGATCTTCAGCTTTTCGCCAATCCCCAAACTGTTGAACTGTTCAAGCTGTTCTTCGAGCTTGGGAAGACGAGCAACTTCATCTTCGATTTCCGAGACTCCCTTTAATGCATCGACAACTTTTACACGGTTTTCTGACAGCTTTGTGATGGCTTCTTGAATGGCTCGTTCGGCATCTGACTGCCCCGATTCCAAGAAACGCTCAAGCAACTGGCCTTGCCCGACCGGGTCTTGGGCAATTTCATAAATCTCATTTTGGCCGAAGATTTCAACTTCCGGCAACAAATCTCTGGGGGTAAAGCTTGAGGGTTGCCCCTGTTCATCCTGAATACTGGTGCTTTCCCCGTATCGGCGGGACAGCGTGAATCGTCTGCCATTCATCTTTGAGGAGCGAATGGCCAACTCTACCCTTGCTTTTGATTTTCCGAAATTTTCTTTAATGATCTCATCATGCTGCTTCTGAGCATTCTTTCCGATGGGACGCAAATCAAGCACGTATCGTATGCATTCCAACAAAGTTGATTTTCCTGTGCCGCGACCACCAATAATGGCATTGAGATGCTCAGAAAAACCAATATCTAAGCCATCAAGGTACCCACCCGTAACCCGCAACCGTTCAAGTCTTGAGTAGTAGGATTCTGAAATGTCGCTATTGAGACGGACACGGGATTCAGGGTCTTGAAAGGCTAATTTAAACGCCTCGAAACTGGGATTGGTCATCTTGATCAAACAAGAGGCTTTGGGGTTGGCCAAGTCTTCAGGCATGGCAACATCCTTGGCGTTAATTACAGCAACAGGGCTTTCCCGTTGGTAGGCTGGATCTTTATTGAGGATCACTCTCCGATAAAAATCACCATCAATGCCTTTAAGAGCTTCGATCGTAGATGGAATCTGAGCGGCTTTAAGCAATGGATTTTGCCAGATGTGACTTAACCTTTTTTGCAATAAGCCACTATCGTCTATGCAGTGAGCCGCGTAGACTAGCCCTCCGTGGTCGTCTACAACTCGCAATAGTTGCTCGCCGCTAAGCCGCGATGGGCGAATCCCATCTTCAGGGTCAAGAAGCTTTAAGTCGCCTAAATATCTATGCAGTTCGACTGTTGTGGTTTCCTCCGGGTACAGACAAACAAAATGCACTTTTTCGCTGGAAGCAATCTCAAATCCGGGAAAGACTAAGATTTCATGGTCATTCATGAGGGTGCGAATAGCATCCACACCATCGACATTGCCATGATCAGCCAAGCCTAGGACTTTTATGTTCTGTTCCTGAGCATACTTCAGGAGTGCCTGATTATAGTCATCCTGCGTCATGCCATGATCATCCCCCCGGTAGCTGATGTAGCCAACGGGGTTAACCTGCATAGCACATTTCCAAAATTGGGCTTTGGTGTAGCTCTTTGACATTTCATTCATTCCTTGCTGCTCGTTTTCCTATCAGGCTCAAGAGATGATCGTTAATTCTGTCGCCATTGAATATCTAGTTTCAGCTCAACGTTCTCTACAATCTTCTGTGACTACCGCACCAGCCAGAGGACACCCGTCAAATTTAACGGGAAATCAAATTTGATGAAGATTCCAATGAGCTTTGAAGACTTCAAACTGATTTACTCATATTTGCAGTAACAAGCAATTGACCTTCTACATCGTATTTGGGCGTACTAAGCCAATGCCCTACCCATCCGCCTTTGAGAACACTATGAAGGCCCGCAGAACCTGATTGATGCGAGTCTGGTAGCCATCTCCACCATTTTTAAACCAGCTGAGCACGTCTTCATCTAGTCGGATGCTTGTCGGTTTTTTTGAATGCTGTAAAGGATGAGTGTCTTCCCCCAAGGCCTCAGCCAGCCTGTCCAGTGGATACTCCATATAAACTCGCAAGATCGTGTTGATCGCTGGTTGGTACTTCCCGTTCGTCATCAACTTTAGGTATTCAAGCACATCGGTATCCAGGCGGATGGAAAGAGGGGCTTTTTGGTTTTTTTTGAACGTCAACGCCTCAAGAGCCTTCTTGGCGAACTTCGCAGCCTGCTCCTCTGGATCGGATTCATGAACTATAAGGTTTTTTGGTGACATGGAACTATCGTATATACAAAAAGCATTACGAGCAAGCTCTCCGCGCAACGAACGTATGGTAATTTGTATGTACGATACACATTTTAAGACATCCAACTAAGATTATTAAATTTATTAAACAAATCGGTCACTATCATATAGCGAACATACACCTTCCCAATCCCTTCTTTTTCAGGGCTACAGTTCGTCCCACCCTCCTCACTTTTACTAGGCTTGGTAATTGTATCTTATTAATATGATTAATAAATACCATAAAACACTTCCCATACTCACACAAATGTTAAACTTAACATTCGAAAACAATCATACAGGTTAAACATTTAACAGGCAGGAGAACTATCATGCCAATCACTTACGACGAAAATTACAACGGCTACCCCATCATGACTGACGAAGAAGCAAAACAAGGTTGTGATACTGAGATCCTTGATCGCCACATCGAACGGACAGAAGACATGACCAAACGCCACAACAAAGTCTTCTGTTTCAGGATTGATCTAGGGTATCGACAGATGCCGGACCGGGACAGGAAGAACAAGGATATTTCTGACACTATCGCTGCAACCAGAAAATACTTCAAAAGGCATGAAACTGATACCAGCTTCAGTTGGAGACTGGAAGAAAATGACAAATGCCTCCCCCATGGTCATGTCGCGGTCATGGTGGATGGGAACAAGATCATGGCCCCAGAACGAATCAAAAATAAACTGGAAGAAAACTGGAAGCGACAGGTTGGTGAAGACAATGCCCGTATCCACATCTGCAAGACCGGATATCGGATGAGAAAGGATGACCCCAACTTTGAGCAGGTCAAGGGCGACTGGATCTACCGTACCAGCTACTTGGCCAAAGACCGAGACAGGGGCAACTCTCCGAAAGGACAACATGAACACGGTGGAACGAGAGTGAAGAAAAAGTGACGGCTAAAAGTCTAAAAAGCTCTTTTATCCTCTATTGTTACCCCCTATAATATAGACAGAAAAACACAAGAGAAATTGTATGACTGACGGCAGATAGGCCATGGGTGTGAAACATCACTCATGGCCTTTCATTTTCCTTTAACCTGTTGAGATAAAAATGAGATACTTGAATATTCGTAATGGGGAATTCACCTTCGCCAACAAAACTATCGGACCAATCATCGAATCTCGTATTATCCTTGCCGGTAAGCGATTTCTACAATGGACCCCCAATGGACTGGTAGGGGAACGGATCTGTTATGACGAAAGGCAGCTTCCTCATGGCTGGACTCTAGCGTACGATCTCGACCTTGAGTTGGACAACGTGCTCTACAGGCTGACCATCCATGATGGGGCAGTGCAGCATGCTTTCAAGCCCTATCTGAAGCTGCTCAACTCTCGCAACATCCCTCTAGAAAATCAGTTGACCAGAATTACGGTCATCGACAACCCTCGGGGATATGCTGCATTACAGTTTGAGCCTGTTCCTCAAGCTTCGAGCTTCCATTAACACCAACCTGGGCATGGCGATGGCTAATTCTTAGGAGGAGCCCCACAGGCTGTCGCCATGTCCTTGCTCTTGCTCATGATTCCCAAATAGGATTAATATGCTGGTCATGAAAAACAGAAGCAGTCTGGCAACAAAGTTTCAAACCGACAAACCTTGGGCGAAGCTGCGCATCTCCCGGCAACAGTACCTAGCCAGCAAGCCATGGAAAAGCGCAGGCATCTCGCGTCAGGAATTTGAAAAGACCCTACAGCTTGCCCCGGACGAGATCATCGATGAACTCTGGGATGAAGCACACGCAGATATGCTGCTCAAGTCCATGGGCCTCGATTCAGATCGACTTCGACGCCAGAAAAGGTGACGAAAGCAATCGCCGATTTTAGCCCCCTTAAACCGGAGAAAAATGGACGCTGAAAGCCCGGATTTTGCCCTTGCATGGACACAGCCTTCGATGCAAAGTTTGCAGCTTTTGCAAGGGCGATAGCCAGTCTTGATGGCCTACCCCCTTGGCACTCCCGCCTCTTTGTCATAACAACATACATAAATCATTGAATATCTCAATATCCGCTATTTTTGAGCGCCCTCCATCCCAGTATCCCAATTCTTAATATTTTAAACATAATATCAATGTGTTAAGCGGAAATCTAGACCCACGTTAACAGCCTGACCATAGGGCTGTACCGAGGGGAAGACTGGGATGAAAAACATAAAACTAACTAGCTAATATAAAAGTAAAAAATAAAGAGCCGCCCCAGAAACAGGCGTTTTTCGGTTCACTCGCTGGGACGGATTGGGATGGCAATTTAACTTGCTTGATTATTTGGATTTTGCCCACTTTCCTGGGTCAGGGTGTCCGTTTTCCTTGATGCTGTCATTGGCAGTGTTTTTGCTGCAATCAACCTTCTTGTCTTTGCCAATGTCTTCGTAGCTCATCCCAAGCGCACGAAGCTCAAAAATGCTCTTTGCTCGGTCGTCGGCATCTACAAGCCAAAAGGCTCGCTCTTCACCGGACTGATTCTTGACGAACGACATCCACAAGGTGAACTCACCATCCTCAGCCTCCCCTCTGGCTTTTGGGTTATGGATGCTCACACTCAGCCAGGTCAGACGATCTTTGTTGTGAAACCGTTTGAACTTCGTTTCACTTTTCAGCGCACAAAATCGATTATCGAAAAAACGATTCTTCTTACGGTAACCATCTGGTTTACTCGGACCGGCGTCGTCTGCGTGATGCACGAACAGGATGGCTATTCTGGCACGCTTCAATTCGGCCAGGAATTCATTAACTTCTCGCCATGCTCTTTCCTCCTGACCGGAGTATAATGCACTCCAGTTGTCAAGAATCAGTACGTCCACTTTTCGCTTGCCAGATGGTGTGAACAACTCGCTCAACAGCCTGTCTCGAAACTCCTTGTCGGTCAGATCGAAGGACTTTCCTTCTTTGCTTGATGACATCATCCGAAAATACGGTGACGATTCCTCCAGGTCATAGCAGCGACGAAAAGCTGCTTCACGTCGATCTAGAACCTTCTGGGGATTCTCTCCATCGACATACAAAACTCTTCGCCGTACAGGGACCTTCCACGTCGCACCGAAGACGTTTTCACCGCTTGCAAGGGCATAGCCCACGCTCAGCGCGATCATGCTTTTTCCCACGCCATCGTAGGCGTACAGCATGGTTGCGATTTCGCGTTCAAGCACGCCCTCAATACACACAAGGGAGTCACTCTGCTCATCGATCTCTCCTTCGGGAACCTCGACACGTTCTTCCAGGCCGAGTCCGACGTAAATGTCTTCTTTGGTGAGTTGGAACAGGAAGGCATCATCGGCAAGGTTGAAAGCTCGGCTATCATCAAATGAATAGAGTACGGAATCTGTGTAAACAGCCTCGGTCCCATAACGGAAAAACGAGATAGACTTCAGACCGTGCTGCCCTACTACTTGTTCAAGGATAGCCTGGGCGAGCAGAAGATCTTCCTTTGTCTCACGAACAACAACCCGTAGGGCGTGGTGCTTAAGGGCCTCCCAATCCAAATCAACGACGGTCTCTTTCCCGCCGAACCATGTTTGAAGGAGAGCCCCTTTAAGGCCGGTAATGCCCTCCCCTTGCCACTTTTCAAATTGGTCAGCCAAAACCGGATCACTGATTACGTAAACGGTCTTTCCCTTTGATTGAGCAGCCAGGTGAGTCTTGTCGAATGGGTATGGATTCTTCTCGAAATTCGAGTAATGCCACTCGCCATTTCTGCCATTTCGCTTTTTCACCCACCGCGTTTTCAAGGCCGCTTGACCATTATTGCCAACAAACATGAGTCCCATGAGCTTTCCGTCACGATCATACATTCGGCGGGCTCCCCTATGAAAATCGTTCGGACGGTTATAAATCTCATGTAATTTGTTTGAATAGCTGTACTTCCGCAACTCAGTCTCCTGCGGACTTAGCTGATGATATCCCTTCACGTCGTAGATTGAATTGGAAATTTCCAGATCATCAATCTCAACCTGTTTCCAACCTACGACCTCATTATCCAGGGCCTCACATGGAACGGCATAGTCCCCAGCCAGTTCCTCTATTGCCTGCATCTCGCTCATCCCGCCAGACAAGCTTGCCCCCCGCACTTTTGCGTAAAGTGAAATAAAATCCTGGCCGAAGTCTTGTCCGATGCCGCTCTCACTGAATGGCGCGAACAGATCATCGTCTCGATCCCACCTGCCGATGTTTCCGTGGCTATTCCTGCCATGCTCAAAAAAGACACGAAATCGTAATTCTTTATCATGAAACACACCGCCTCCGGCAATTCGCCCATTTGGCAAAATCCTCTTTAAAAAGGAAAGTGGGTTTTCGGTGATCTTCTTGAGTACATGATATCGCAAAACGCTAATTCGATCTGTTTCTACAGGGCAATAATCCATCTTCCATTCCTTATCCCTCATGCCCAAGAGCATGCTTTGACTTTCGCAACTGACTTAAATTCAAATTAAAAATCAATTTAGACACCACTTCATCCAAACATTTTTGGGGCGGGAATTTCGAACCATACTGGTTACCAGCTAGGCCCGGAATCTCATGCCCATAAACTTGGCGGAAAATATCTGTATGCTCACCGCGTTGTTTGAAATAGTCACTAAATGTATGTCTGAATGAGTGAAATGACTTCTTGCCCGTCAAATCCAGCGACTTGACTAGGTCGCCTAACTTCTTACCCGGCTGCTTTCCATACTTCTTCACCTTTTCAGTCTTATTCAGCAGCGGGAAAAGACGAGCCTCTCCTTTTGAGATCATTCTATCGTAATACTTAAGTAAACCTATCTCAATCAGGTCGTGGTGTAAGGGAACTAACCTTTTTGCATTGATATTCTTCACCTGCTTGTCAATCTGGCCTGTTCTATCGGGATTGTCGTTGATATCAAAAACCCAAACCCCATCTTCATCCTGGTAAATATCTCCCAGATATAATTGAGCAATTTCCTCAAGTCTCATGCCGGAATACAAAGCAATCAAAGGAATCCAAAAGTAGCCTGCATTCTTGTATTTGTCTTCGATGAAATATGGTGAAGAAAAGATGGTTTGTATATCTTCTAAAGAAAACGGATCTCGTAAAGTAATCGCTTGGCGAGTATCCTTCAACTGTAAACCCTTAGCTGGATTTGCACTCAATTCTCCTTCGCGGATGCCCCACTCAAAAAGGCTTGAAATAGCTTCTAAAGTCATATTGACTGTTTTTACAGATAAAACTTTGGCTGGCTTTAATGCCAACAACTCATCGACGGTTTTCCCTTTGTACTCTTTTGATCGCTGCCTATTGGGCGGTAACTTCCTGAGAGTATCTCGGACTGCTCGCATGTCCTCACGAGTGATTGAATGAATATTGATATCTCCAAGTATATCGACAAGATTGGCTAGCCTATTTTCATGGGTCTCAACTCCATTCAACCGCCAATTACCGTCTTTGATCTTTGTCTGCACATACTTTTTGATGAACTCGGAGACCGGGATATTTGGTTTTGCTTTGGGCTCTACATCTTGCAATACTATGGACTGCTGGGCCCGCTGATTTGCAGCCCTTTCGGCAAAAATGGGGGCTTCAAAAGAATGATCCCCCTTAAGTCTATGCTGGATGACCTTCTGGTAAGTCTGCTGAATTTTGATATATTCATTAATAATCAAATGGATATTGTCAGGGGTTACTTCTTGCAGATCCACAACCCCACTCCTAATCAGCTCAATCATAATTCTTGGGCCATGATTTTCCCTGAACTCTGGCGAATTGATCGAGAACTGGTTCATCATGGCATAAGCATTCGCAACGCCCACCGGGGTGATGGGCTCCATTCCTTCAATTTCATAATTCTCTCTCGGGGATGTGTCTCGCGAATCCTGTTCCAAGAGTCGGCACAGCACCTCATTCATCCGCCGTCTGATTTCCATGTAATCCAATTGGCTAGTCCTCATTAAATGCTGAATTTCAGTATACAAAGCGGATGCTAACGGGTGAGCTTCTCGTCTATAACCTGTGCGCAAGCTGATCCTGATCTCGGATCGCCTAACCTGCTCCCTCTCAATATCCGAGAATGCATAGCGAAAATAGTACAGACTACCGCGCAGGTAAAGGTACGAAGGCGATCGCCGCTCTCTTCTAGAAGATCTGGGAAAGTGACGATTCTGGGTAGAAATCTTTGGAGGGAGTGTAACGACGGTGCCGAGGGAACACAATGGCGTTAGATTCATATGGAAACAGCCTCATCTACCCCCTGGTTTTCAAGAGAGTTTGACCCACCAGATTGGCACACTTGGCTCAACCACGGCATTTCGGACCATTTAGCTGTAACCTGTCGCAAAAAAAGAGGAAGGGTTGCAGCTTGTTAGCTACAACCCTTTTGATTTCGTGGTGCCGAGGGGGGGATTCGAACCCCCACGGAATTTCTTCCACTGCCCCCTCAAGACAGCGTGTCTACCAATTCCACCACCTCGGCACGATATGCTTTGAGCTTATTCGCTCTTGGCTTCGTCGCCGGCATCCTGAAAGGTGATCCCGGGCTTTGCCGGTTCGGCCGGTGCCGTGGTTTCCACAGCGGCGTCACTGTTCAACATGATGGACCCCTCATCGGAGACCTTGTTGCCGGTCAGGATATTGTAACCAAGGGAGGTAACCAGGAAGATCGTTGCCAGGCCGGCAGTGATCTTCACCAGAAGTCCGCCGGCGCCGGTGGAGCCGAACATGGTGCTGCTGCCGCCGCCAAAGATGACTCCCATCCCCTCGTGGCCGGACTGAAGCATTACAGCGCCGATCAGAAAGATGCAAGCCAAAACATGAATGACGATGACGAAAGTTTCCACAATTATTCCCTTTTGTTATACCTTATTATCACTTGAAGAATCAGGCCAGCACGATCTGCGAAAAGCTTTCACTCTCCAAGCTCGCGCCTCCTACCAGCACACCGTCGACATTGTCAAGCGCAATAATCTCGCCGCAGTTCGCGGGCTTGACGCTGCCGCCATACAATATCCTCATTTCATTACCTTTTTCTCCAAAGACCGAAACGAGGATTTTTCTGACGAAAGTGTGCGCATCCACGATTTCACCGGGACCGGCGACCTCGCCTGTGCCGATGGCCCAGACCGGTTCATAGGCGATGGACAGACGGTCGGGCGCGACATCGCGGGGAACGTCCTTCAGTCCAACGCGCAATTGATGCTCCAGCACCTCTTCGACCTTGCCGGACTTGCGTTCATCGATTTTCTCACCCACGCACAGAACGACCTTGAGGCCGCATTCCAAACCGTAGGCGGTCTTCTGGCCCACGAACTCGTCGGTCTCGCCCAACACGTGGCGACGCTCGGAATGACCGGTCAGACCGTAAGCCGCTCCGGCGTCCTTGAGCATCATGGGAGATATCTCGCCGGTGAAGGCACCCTCTTGATCTATATAATAGTCCTGGCCGCCTGCAGAGAAACCGTCCGCCGACAGGGCCTGGGCTACCCCCTTCAACGCCGTGAACGGAGGGAAAACAAGGACCTCGCGGTCATCGGGCAGCTTGTCGGCCGTCAGCCCGACCAGACCTTCGGCCGTATCCACGGCCTGGTCCCAGGTCTTGTACATCTTCCAGTTGGCAGCCATCAATTTTTTCATTTCATGCACTCCTTTAAAGCCGTGAAGGCGGGAAGCTCCTTGCCTTCCAGGAATTCTAGGAAGGATCCACCGCCTGTGGATATGAAGCTGAATTTGTCGGCCAGATTCATGAGATGCACCACGGCGTCGGTGTCGCCGCCGCCCACGATGGTGAGCGCATCCTCAAGCCCGGCAATAGCCTTGCATACGTCCAACGATCCCTTGGCAAAAGCCGTGGTTTCGAAAAGCCCCATGGGACCGTTCCAGACCACGGTTTTGGCTCCGCTCAGCACGGAGACGAAATTCTTGATGGTTTCCGGTCCGATATCAAGGGCCAAAGCGTCGGACGGCATGCTGTCCGCCTTGCACACGCCCTCGGCGCTCTGCGCCTTGTGCGTCTTGGCATAGACGAAATCAACGGGCAGATGGAGCTTCGATCCCATGGACTCCGCCTTTTCCATGATGGACAGGGCATCCTGGACAAGGTCCTTCTCCACCAGCGACTTACCCATGCCGTAGCCCTGTGCCAGCAGGAAGGTGTTGGCCATGGCCCCGCCGATGATGATGTCGTCCACCTTGCCGAGCAGATTGTTCAGGATGCCCAGCTTGGAGGAAACCTTGGCACCGCCGGAAACGCATACATACGGCCGCTTGGGGTCCGCGAGAGCGTCGCCCAGGTATTCGTTCTCCCGCTTGAGCAGGAACCCTGCGCAGCATTCGCCCTTGATATACCGGGGCACGTCCACCACTGAAGCGTTCTCGCGGTGGGCCACGCCAAAGGCGTCATTCACATATATGTCCGCCAGGTCGGCCAGCTTCTTTCCGAAATCGCCCCGCTCTTCGACCGTCTTGCCTGTTTCCTCGGGGTTGAAACGCAGGTTGTCCAGCATGACGACCTGACCGGGTTGAAGGATTTCCGCCATCATTCGGGCCTGGTCGTCGATCACGCCGGGAACCAGGGGAACGGCCACGCCCAACAGTTCGCCAGTCCGCTTGGCCACGGGCCCCAGAGTCAGCTCGGGCACGACTTTCCCCTTGGGTTTGCCCAGATGAGCGCACAGGATGACGGCCGCCCCCTTGTCCAGGGCGTACCTGATGGTCGGCACAGCCGCCTTGATACGGTTGTCGTCAGTGATGATGCCCTCTTCGAGCGGCACGTTGAAATCCACCCGAAACAACAGTTTTTTCCCTGCTATATCAATCTGATCAATACTGTTCATTTGGATATCCCCTGCTTTGTGGTCAAGTGAAATCATACCGGAACAACAACGCATCCTCCCGTGTGTCCGGGTAGTATTTTTTTCTGACGCCGATCTTTTTATAGCCGAATTTGCGATACAATCCCAGCGCCGGCTCATTGGAAACCTTGACGTCAAGAAAACTCTTTCTGACATTATTTTCGTTACATACCCGAAAGCTTTCCTTCAAGAGTTTTTCACCCAGCCCCTGACGCCTGAAATCCGGATGCACGGCCAGATTGAGAATCTCCATCTCGTCCTCGATGATCGAAAAAGCGATGTAACCGGCCAGGATTCCCTTCCGGTATATGCCGAGCACCTGAAACGCGCTTCTTTCCAGCCCCAGGAGAAACTGCTCCTGCGTCCAGTGATAGGCGAAACACTTTCCTTCAAGGGCCATCAAATCCCGGACGTGCTCCGCGCCCAGGGGGGTCACTTCACTTTCCATCAAATAATCCTCTTCATGACGCTGGAAATATTGAAGCATCAAGTGTATATGGACCGTGCAGGCAAATCAAAGGATTCCGAACACCATGATCTTCGATACCACCATCTTGGAAAACATGCAGGGCGATCAAAGCGTCGAGGTCATCGACAGCGACAACCGCCCCCTGGCCGTCATGTCGAAACGCCACGTGCACAGACAGTTGCTCATGCACCGTTCCGTACAGGTGATGGTGTTTAATCCTGAAAGAAAAATCTACCTCCAGCGACGCAATCCGCACAAACAATTTTTCCCCGGTCGTTGGGACATTTCCGCACGGACCCATCCCCATGCCGGAGAATCAACCTATGACGCGGCCCTGCGGGCACTTGAATACGAACTGAATCTGGAAGTCGAGCACCCCATTCTGATCAGGGAACTGCCCGCCGGCCCGGTGACCGGGTTCGAGCGGGTCTACCTCTACGCTGTTCAGAAGAACACCCAGGCCATCACCCCCAACAGCGACGAGGTCAGCGAGGGGTACTATTACTCCCAGGAAGAACTGACATGTCTCGTCAAGGAATTCAGGGAGTTACTGACGCCAAATCTGGTCGTGCTCTGGGAATCGGGCCTGCTTTCTCCGGTCTAATCCCCGCACAAGTGCCCGCTCAACTCCTCATGGATACGGCCATTGGTGGCCAGTATCTCGTCGGCACCGAAGGCATACGGTTTTGTCGCGTCGAACTCGCTGACGAGTCCGCCGGCTTCCTGCACCAGCAACAACCCGGCGGCCGTATCCCAGGCGTTGAGGGCGTTTTCGTAAAAACCGTCATACCGACCACAGGCCACATAGGCCAAATCCAGGGCAGCGGCCCCGGGACGGCGTATGCCCTGTGTCAGGGGCAGCAAGCGCTTCAAGTGCGCCAGGACGGGCTCCAGGTACGTCTCGATGTCATATGGAAACCCCGTAGCCAACAGGCACCGCTCCAGCGAGACTTCCTCCGACACGGAAATGGGCAAGCCGTTGAGAAAGGCTCCCTGCCCTCGAATGGCCGTGAACAATTCACCCATAAGCGGCAGGTTGATCACGCCGAGAACGATCCGGTCCCGATGCCACAGAGCGATTGAGTTAGCCACGAAAGGCAGGCCGTGGGCAAAATTGGTTGTGCCGTCCAACGGGTCTATGATCCATGTCAATTCCCCCGGTTCAGTATCCTTGGCTGTTTCTTCGGCCAAAAAATCCGAACCGGGAAGCAGGCCGGACAACTCCTCCTTCAGCATACGCTCAACAGACAAGTCCGTCTCGGTCACCAGGTCGATACGCCCTTTGTGCATGACTTTTCTGGTCCGTGAAGCTCCATCCTTTACGATTTCGCCGGCCTTGCCAGCCGCGACCTTCAAACCGGCCATTATCTCGCGATAATCAATGGACACGATGCAGCCTCCTCAAGAAAAAGGGCGGATGAACCGCCCTTGGTGAACAATGAAAAACGACTTCGACTATGACCGGCGCTGGATGAAGAACTCCACGGACCGGTTGTAGGTTTTCTCTTCCTCTACGGTGAAATAACAGGCAGGCAACTCGCCCCGCTGCCGGTGGTAGTGCAGACATTCGCAGCAGAGCCCGTGCTTGTCGCAACTATAAGAGCACGTACAGTACTGCTCGTTGATTTTCGCGCGTGGGCACTGGTCCTTCTTTTTCATCCGGATTCCCCTGTTCTCACGAGATAAAGATTGTTCGATACGCTGGAAGACACTAGCGAAATGCTTCGAGAGTGTCAATGATTCGAGACCATTGATCAAATGACAACCTGTGTGTACAACACTTCCCACCTTCTCTTGAGAGATGCTCCAAATAATGATTACAACGTTCAAATCATTGTATTCCGCATCGTAAGGGTGTATCTTTTTAGACTGAGTACGTGCAGGAAATCTCTCAGAACAACTTCATCCTACAAAATCGACCAGACTCATGTGGAAAAAAGCGTTCAGCAAGGCTTCCGGCTACAAGGGCAAGCAACGGGGGAAATCCCGTCGCCCTCAGTTGCGCACGCTTGAAGAGCTCAAGGAATTCATTGATTTCGAACACATCAAGCACTGTCTGCTCAAACCCTATTTCGAAGTCGAAAAATACCCGCTGGTCGAGGCTCGTGAACTGCTGCCCTCCTTTGAGGTCGATCTCTACGAATTCAAGGCCCTGCCCGGCTTCACCATGGTCGCCTTCGAGCGCCAGCTGAACTCTTTCCAGGAAATATTCCAATACGACACCCTGCATTCCCCGTCGGAATGGGAAGGCATGCTTCAACGCAGCGACTGCTCGGTGGAGAGCAACATGATCGCCACCAACCTGCGTACTTTCCAAAGCCGCTTGCCGAGACGCTATCATCCCGAATTTATAAAAAAATTTGACGGAAAAGATGTCTGCACAATGCAGAACTATCCGAAGCTCCTCCCCTTTCTGCTGGAGTTGGAGCGGGCGCACGTCGTGGCTCATGATTCCTCGGGCAAATTCACCCTGCAAGGAATGTATGCCTCCCTGCCGTCCAACCTGGACAGCGAACTCAAACAGTTCGGTTTGAAAATCGGCAAATTCAAGCCGGGCAACTCCATCATGTACGAGTGCAACCGGCTGTTCGTGTACCAGTTCCTCATGGAGCTGCATGGATTTCCCATCGTTTCGGAACGGCGCACCTCTTCGGCCATGTTCGCCATCCGCCTGCTGCGTCAGAACGAACGGTTCATCGTGCGCGTGCTCGGCCAGAGCGACCGGACCATCACCACGCTCATGTCACCGCCCAAGGGCGCATCGCGCAAGCGAACCAAATATCCGCAGGTGGAAAAAATCGCTCTGGTACAAGTCCATGAAAATCAAAAGGAATTGATCGAACTGCTCAAGGACCAAGGCTTCTTCGTGGACGCGAAAAAACGGGTGGTCATCCTCCGCGTCATTTACCAGCAGCACGATTACAACTCCAAAAACGTCCGTGAGGACCGTGCCCTGTCCGTACGCAGGCAGGAGATCATCCATCCCCTGACCGGCCAAATAAAGGAAGGGTTCAACATCATCCAGAACGTGCGCAACATGATCCTGCGCCTCAACGACATCGTTCGCGGGGAATACCGGATTCCGGTGAACTACAAACGCAGCGAGATCATCACCGGCACGGAGTCCCACGTGGACCGGCTCAAGGTGTTGTATGTCTGGCTTTCCAAGCACATGCACCGCATCGTGGACTATTCCGACGACTACTATTCCCAAATAGTCCGGGTTCTGGACGGTTACCTGCTCTCCCCGGACAATTACGACGTGTTCGACGAGCATCACGATCTGCACCAGGAAGTGTGGTCCCGGTACGGTCAGATCCAGCAGGCGCGCAAGGTGCGCATTCTCGAGGACCTCAGGTACCGCAAATACCGGGGCGAGCCGGTCTCCTATTACCGCATGCTGGAACTCATGACCCAGATCATGAACGAGCTGAAATACGAAATCGTAAACTATTTCGACAACCTCGTGGTAAAAGTCCTGATCATCGGCAACGACGTGATCTCGGACGCCTATTTGCAGCGCAAGTACGTCAACGTGGACGACAAGAAACTTTCCCCGTACGGACGGGACATCAAACGTATGTATCAACTGCTGGTCATGCTGCTCGACGAGTTCCGGTCCATCCGGAAATCCAGAATCTCGAGCAGCACCTCCCACAACCAGCCCTAGTCACTTCAAAAGGAGTATCCAGTGGATAATCTCGCAACCACCCCGCTGACCGCATGGCACCGAGAAAACGGTGCGAAGATGGCCCCGTTCGCCGGATTCGACATGCCGGTCCAGTACAAAGGCATCATCGTCGAGCACAAGCATACCCGTGAAAAAGCAGGCATATTCGATATCTGCCACATGGGTGAATTTTTCCTTTCCGGCACAGGCGCCAAAGACGCCCTGAACAAGGTGGTCAGCCACGACCTGAACACCCTCGCCCCGGGCAAATGCCGATACGGCTTCCTGCTCAAGGAATCCGGAGGCATCAATGACGACCTGATCATCTACTGCTTGGCCGAAGACGAATACATGCTGGTGGTCAACGGCGCGTGCCGTCAAAAGGATTTCGACCACATCAAGGCCAATCTGCCGGACACCCTCTCCCTGACCGACATCAGCGACGAGACGGGCAAGATCGACGTCCAGGGGCCGGAGTCCCTCGACGTGATCAACGACGTCCTGGGCGGTTCATGGAATCATGTGAAATATTTCAATTTCGAGCAGACGGATTGCCTCGGATTCCCCATGATCATCAGCCGTACCGGCTATACGGGCGAACTGGGCTACGAACTCTATCTGCCGTCCGACCAGGCCCTTCAGGTCTGGGAAAAACTGGCTGCCGACCAGCGGGTCGAACCCGTGGGCCTGGGCGCACGCGACACCCTGCGGCTGGAGATCGGCTATCCGCTCTACGGCCAGGACCTCGATGAGGACCACACCCCCAAAGAGGCAGGCGCCGGATTCTTCCTGAAAAAGGAAACCGACTACATAGGCAAGTCCGGGCTGGCCGAAGTCAGGGAATCCCTGGTGGCCCTGTCCATCGACGGCCGCCGCACCGCCCGTCACCATGACGAGGTGTATGTGAACGGCGAAAAGACCGGCGTGGTCACCAGCGGTTCGTTTGCGCCGAGCCTGGGCCATTGCATTGCCCTGGCCTATGTGCGGGCCGAGGACGCGGACAACGACACCTTCACGGTCAAGACGGCCCGAGCCGAACTTGAGGCAAAAAAAGTAGCCCTGCCCTTCTACAAGGACGGGACGGCGAGGATGAAGATCGACTAGCAATCAGGGGACGCTTCGGCGTCCCTTTTTTATTCGCAAGAATCCAGGGACAGCATGTGCTGCTCGAGCCGCTCCTGCTCCTGCTTGAGGATGTCCCCTTCCAGTTTCTCGCCGGTGACCTCGAAAGGCTCGCCGATGCATATCCTGCAGCGGGTGAATGGAAACGGCACCACGAATTTGTCCCAGGACTTTTCAAACACCTTGGACCGTCGCGGATAGGCCCTGATCGGAATGATCTTGGCTCCGGCCCGCTGGGCCAGAAAGATGACGCCCCCCTTGGCCTTGTGCCGGGGACCGCGCGGCCCGTCCACGGTAAACACGGCCATGCGGTTCTCCTTCTCCATGATCCGCTTGGCCTGCAACAGGGCCCGGACGCCCCCCCTTGAACTGGAACCGCGCACCGTGCTGTGTCCGATCCGCTCCAACACCTTGGCTATGACTTCGCCGTCCTTGCTTTGGCTGACAAAGGTCACCAGGTTGTCCGTCAGGGTGTGCCCGAAGCCCGTCACCGGAAATATCTCGCCATGCCACAGGGCAATGATGACGGGTTTGCCGCGCTTGTTGATCTCCAGGAATTCTTTCGGTTCGCCCACGCACTCGAAACGGATCGTCCGAATCCACAATCGGAACAATCCTGAAATGAGCGGCGCGAACCAGGCCGGATCAATGGGCAATTTCATCTTGTATAACCACGAGTTGTTTTGACTAGCTATAGATGGTCAATCACCGGAGGGCAAGCATCAAGCTCCATCAACGAATGCCGATCGATCTCAGCTTTTTTATAGCCAATATCTATTTGACCAACCCATTTGATCTATGCACAATTTCAGGATCATAAGGAGTTTACATGTCGGATATAAAACTTGACTGCAAAGGCCTGCCCTGCCCCCAGCCCGTCCTGAAATGCAAGGACGCCGTAGAAACAAGCAACCCCGTGAAACTGACGATCACCGTGGACAACGACCCGGCCAGGGAGAACGTGTCCCGCTTTCTCACGGTCAAGGGGTACTCGGTTTCGTCCGAGGGCGAAGGCAACGAGTTCACCGTAACCGGCATCCGTTCCGGAAACGGTGAATGCGAAGAGTGTCAGCCCATGAGCAGCCAGGAAGTCGCCGACCTCGACCAGCAGAAGATTCTGGTCTTCATCGCCGCCGACGTCATCGGCTCCGGTGACGACGTACTCGGCGGCAATCTCATGTACAACTTCCTGGTGACGCTGAAGGAACTCGGTCCCGACCTGTGGCGCATCATCCTGGTCAACGGAGGCGTGAAGCTGGCCGTATCCGACAACAGGTGCATGGAGGAACTCAAAAAGCTCGAAAAGAGCGGCGTTTCCCTCCTGGTCTGCGGCACCTGCCTGGAGTTCTTCGGCCTGACCGGCAAACAGGGCGCGGGCCAGGTGACCAACATGCTCGACGTGGTGACCAGTTTCCAGCTTGCTTCCAAGACGATTCGCGTCTAAACAGGGTGCATGCCCGATACACCGGCCCTGATACGGCTCAACAAATATATCGCCCAGTGTGGCGTCGCCTCCCGGCGCGGCGCCGATGAACTCGTTTTCGACGGCAAAGTGACCGTCAATGGCACCGTTGCCGACTCGCCCGGCCTCAAGGTCGATCCCGATTCCGACAAGGTGACCGTCAACGGAAAAGCCATCGGTCTGCCCGGCAAGGGCAGGGACGTGACGATCCTGCTCCACAAACCCGTGGAAACGGTCACTACAGCCAGCGACCCGCAGGGCCGCAGGACAGTGCTCGACCTGCTCCCCAAGGACTTAAGGGATTTGCGCCCCTTTCCCGTGGGACGCCTGGACTTCTTTTCCGAGGGGCTGCTGCTCCTGACCACGGACGGTGATCTCTGTTACCGGCTTACCCACCCCAAATTCCATCTGCCCAAGGTGTATCGGGTGACCGTACGCGGCTCCGTTCCCGATTCGGCAGTCAAGACCATGCGCCAGGGAATGACCCTCAGGGAAGGTGACAAGCTCGCCCCGGCCAAGGTGCTGGTAAATAAGCCCGTTGCCGGAACGCAACAGTTCGAGATCACCCTCATTCAGGGCATCAACCGGCAGATCCGGCGCATGTGCGACGAGTTGGGGTTGACCATCCTTCGGCTCACGCGCATCAGCCAGGGCCCCATCTCACTGGGCAACCTCAAGCACGGCCAATTCCGCGAACTGAACGAGAAGGAAGTGCTGGCCCTGAAGAAGGCCGTCAAACTGGCCTAGAAGCCTTCAGTGTTGTCCTCGACGGTAACGCCGGCCGGGGGCTCGAAGGTGAACATCGATGCGGCCAGGTCCACGTCGGTTTCCACGTTGGACAGCCGCAGCTCATTGCCGTTGCCGTAGAAATCCACGATCATCACCTGCCTGAGCAGACCGGTATCGGGCTCTACGCCGACAAAGGCCAGGACCATGCCCGGCTCGGCTTCCTTGGGAATCAGCTGGAGCACGGTGAAGCCCTTTCCCCACTTGGCCCGGACCTCATCCGCACCCTGCCACTCGGTCTTGACCACAAAATCTTCCTTGATATTGGCCTGGCCGGAGATGAAGCGAAGAATAGTCTTTGAATCAAGGAGGGTTGCGACACCGTACTTGAGGGCTATTTCCTCATCCGCAATGTAATCCCAAGCGTATTCGGGACCGACCACCAGCAGTTCGTTCATGGGCTCCGTGGTCTCCCAACGGACCTGTGAAGGCTGCTTGTACCAGATTCTGCCCCGACGCGTTTCCACCTCACCGCTGGCCACGTTGGTCAATTCCTGCTCGAAATCGGCCTGGAACGTCTTCAGCGTCTCATAGCGTTGCTGGATCAGGTCCGGCAGATCCTCAGTCGGTACGGGGTCGGCGGCCGGGGAGACGGTCGCCATGAACAGGATTGCGCACAGTGCGATCAGGGGGAAATATATCTTTTTCATCATTTTCTACTCCATTATTCCGGCTTGATGACCTGACGGGGCTTGCTGCCCTCCTGCGGACCGAGTATGCCGTCCATTTCCATCTGCTCGATAAACCGGGCGGCTCGATTGAAGCCGATTCGAAAGCGTCGTTGCAAAAGCGAAATCGAGGCCTTGCCCTGTGAAAGCACGAACTGTACCGCCTCGTTGTACACGGGATCATCGGACTCGCCCACTTCGCCGGAAGGTCCACCGTTATTCGCTTCCTGCTTCCACTCGGTGAAGTCGAGGTCGAATTCCTGAGGCACCGCGTTCTTCCAGAAGTCCACGACATGCGCAATTTCCGTCTCGTCCACGTACGCCCCATGCATCCGTTTCAGCTTGCCGCCGCTCGGCTTGAACAGCATGTCGCCCCGACCGAGCAACCGTTCCGCGCCCACGGCGTCGAGGATGGTCCTCGAGTCGAACTTGGAGGTCACGAAAAAGGAGATGCGCGTGGGGAAGTTGGCCTTGATCAACCCTGTGACCACGTCCACGCTGGGGCGCTGGGTGGCCAGTATCATGTGGATGCCGGCGGCGCGAGCGAGCTGGGCAAGCCGGACGATGCACTGCTCCACATCCTTGGCGGCCGTCATCATGAGGTCTGCGAGTTCATCAATGATGATGACCAGATACGGCATGGGCTTCATCTCTTCGAATTCTTCGGGGAGCGGCTCGCCCAGTTCCTTGAGCTTCTTGTTGTAGCCCTCGATGTTGCGCACGCCGAGCTTGGCCATCTTCTGGTAGCGGCAGTCCATTTCGAATACCGCCCACTCCAGGGCGGACTTGGCCAAATTCATGTCCGTGACCACGGGATGAACCAGGTGCGGCAGTTCGGCATACGGCGCCAGCTCGATACGCTTGGGGTCCACCAGAAGCAGCTTGACGTCTTCGGGCCCGGCCTTGAACAGAAGACTCAGCAAAAAGCCGTTGATGCCCACGGACTTGCCTGCGCCGGTGGCCCCGGCCACAAGCAAATGCGGCATCTTGGCCAGGTCGGCCACGCGGGTGCCGCCGTGAATATCCTTGCCAAGGGCCAGGGTCAGCGGGGATTTTGAACCGGTAAATTCTTTTGATTCCAGCACTTCCCGCAAGAAAACCATTTCGCGGTCAATGTTCGGGATTTCGATGCCCACGCTGTCCTTGCCCGGAATCGGGGCCTCGATGCGTACAGATTCGGCCCGTAAGGCCAAGGCAATATCGTCGGTCAGGTTCTCGATCTTGCTGACCTTGATACCCGGCGCGGGCTTGAACTCGAACATGGTCACCACAGGTCCGGGGACTACCTGCTGAATCTCACCCTGTACATTGAAATCATTGAGACATTCCTTGAGACGGTCAGCCAGCGGCTGCAACACCGCCGGTGTCTGGCTGGTCTTCCGGCCCGCCGGCACGGACAGCAGCGCGGTGTCCGGCAGGTCGCCGCTCATCATGGGAGGCCTGGAAACAGCCTTGTTCGCCGGTTTGGGCTTGGCCTTGGGCTTCGGGGCAGCGGGCTTCGCGGGCTCGTCACCCAGGTCAACGAACTGCAAGCCCATATCTTCTTCAATGGCTTCCGGGTCTTCGCCTTTTTCAACGCGCTTGGCCGCCTTGCGCTCGGAACGGGCCTCGCTGCGCAGGATCGCTCCTTCCCTGTAACGTTCCCAGAGCGCAACCAAACGGTTCCAGACCGAGGTCCAGGTAAAGCCGAGTACGCCCTGCAGGGAAATGATGGTCACGAAAGCCCAGAGCAGGAACGTACCCACAGGCCGCAGGTACGGCATGGTGTATCGGGTAATGATGTCGCGACCGAAATAGCCGCCGCCGATGAGCCCGTAGGCGTCATCGGGCACATTGGAAAACCAGGGGTGCATGGCCCACGCCTCGAATGCGATGAACAGCCCGGCAACGCCCAGCCAACGGACGAAAGAGAGCTTCATGCGGGAGACGAACCGGGTCAGGCCGATATAGAGGAAATAGACTGGCCAGAAAACGGCCCCCATGCCGAATATGTCCACCAGGAACCCGGCGCAGTAGGATCCGGCCCTGCCGACCACGTTCTGCACGGCCTGGCCGGGAGTGACGGCCTGATTGAAGCTGGGGTCGCTCGGGCTGAACGACAGGACGCTCAAGAAGAAAAAAGCTGACAGGAAAAGAAAGAACAGGCCAACGAACTCGGTCCTGCGTCCTTTGCCCTTCTCTTTTGGGGCCACTGTGTTCCGTCGTTTCACCATAGATATCCCATTGTATAAAAAAGGTCCTGAACAGCAACCTGTCCACGACCTTTTTACGCAATTTTCACAACGAGTTGCAAGTCCGCTTTTTATTCGCGTCCAAGATACTCACCGCTGCGTGTATCAACCTTGATATTATCGCCTTCATTGATGAACAACGGCACGTTGATCTTCAGGCCGGTTTCCATTGTGGCGGGCTTGGTGGCGTTGGACACGCGGTCGCCCTGTATGCCGGGGTCGGTCTGGGCCACGGCCAGGGTGACGTTGGCGGGCAGGTCCACGCCGATCAGCTCTCCGTTGTACAGCAGCACTTTCACGGTATCGCCTTCCTTGACGAAGCCGCCCTTTTCACCCACGTTGTCGCCGGGAACGTGCATCTGTTCATAGGTTTCGAGATCCATGAACACGAAGTCGGTGCCGTCCTTGTAAATGAACTGCATTTCCGTCACGGCCATATCCGGCTTCTTGACCTTTTCGCCGGAGCGAAAGGTCTTGTCCAGCACCTGGCCGGTCTTCATCTGACGCAGCTTGGTACGAACCATGGCGCCGCCCTTGCCGGGCTTGAAATGCTGAAATTCAATAATTTCAAACGGCTTTTCATCAATTTCTATTTTCAGGCCTGTCCTGAAATCCTTGGTCGAGATCATATACACTCCATATTTTTACCCGGCGTCGGCCGGTCAAAGTTCCGCTGATATCAATCTTCCAGACGGGCATGCAGCGCCTGGACACCGAGGGCATACCCCAGAATGCCGAAACCGGCAATCACGCCGACGCACTGCTCGCCCATGAGGGATTGCTGCCGAAGCGGCTGGCCTGTGCGCGCCCAGATGTTGCTGATATGCACCTCCACGCAGGGAACGCCTATCCAGGCCAGACAGTCGGCGATGGCCAAGCTGGTATGCGTGTACGCCCCGGCATTGAAGACCACACCGTCAACGCCCTCCTCGCGGGCCTTTTCCAGCCGGTCGATGAGTGCGCCCTCGGAATTGGACTGGAAATGAACCAGGCGGATATCGTCCGCCCTGTCGCCCATGACCTGCTTGAGCAGTCCGACCATGTCGTCCATGGACTGCGAACCATAAATTTCGGGCTGGCGTTTGCCGATGTGCCCCAGATTCGGGCCGTTCAGTATGAGAAAGGTGCGTTTGGCCATGATCATATCCTTGACGTATGTAATTAGTTCGTCCCGATTTCTTGACGTACCATGGGAAAAAAGCGAACACTCGGAACCAACATAAACCAACGACGAAAGCGGTACTCCTTTATGAACCGAACCATCGAGTTAGTCAAAACAATATACGAAATCAAGCAGCTTGAGACATTCGAAGAGCCGCAGATAGCCCTGGCCGGACGCTCCAACGTGGGCAAATCCTCCCTGGTCAACAGGCTGGCAGGGCGGAAACAACTGGCCAAGATCAGCTCCAAGCCCGGCAAAACGCGCAGTCTCAACTACTACAAAGTCAATCCAGACGGGTATTTCCTCGTCGATTTGCCCGGCTACGGCTATGCCAAATGCTCCAAGACCGAACGCGACAAATGGGCCAAGCTCATCGAACGGTACATAACCACCGCCGAACAACTCAAGGCCGTGGTCGTGCTGCTCGATTCCCGGATTCCCCCGCAGAAGATCGACCTGGAATTGACCTCATACCTGCGAAGCATGGGCATTCCGGTCATCCCGGTACTGACCAAGGCGGACAAGCCCAAGCAACGCGATCTTGCCAAACTCCAGGGCCAATGGAAGGACATCCTGCAACACGACAGGCTGCCGCTGGCTTTTTCCAGCAAGACCGGCAGGGGCGAGGAAAAACTCTGGGATATCCTGGGCGAATACGCCCGTTGATCAACTCCGAAGCACTGCCACCTGACCAAGCCATCCCCTGACCCTTGGCTGGAGTCCGGGGACCGTGGCCCATGCCAGCCGCAACAAGGCCAGCGAGCCCATGATGCCGTTGCCTATCCAGGCGGCGGCAATGGGCGGCAGAACGCCCTGCTCCCCTGCCGAGACCCCCATGACGTGAATCCCGTACTGGGCGAAGATGAAAATCAGCGACAGGCCTATGTTGGCGTACATGTTCTCGGACCAGGTGATCAGCGCCAAGGCCACGAGGGCCATGACCACCATGGAAAAGGCGTAGGACAGCTTGCCGTGCCAGACGGTCTGGAGAATTTCCACATTGGAGCCCGATTCCTCCAACTTCTGGATGGCCTTTGACAGCTCGAACAAGGGCAGTCGCGCCTTGTCGCCCTTGACTTCCACCGCGGCATAGGCCTTGAGGTTCTGCCGCACCGACAAGAACTGTGACAGCCTGTTCACGCCGACAAAAGTCCGGGTGTCCAGCTCGTGCACATCGAGCAGCCCCCATCCGTGATCGTCCACTAACGCCTTTTTCGCGGTCAGGATGCGGATGAGCTCCTGATTATCCGTGGTGAACTCGTAAACAGTGATGCCCTCGGCCCGGCTCATGCCGGGGAACGCCTGCCGTGCCGTGACGATAAACGGCCCGTCGCGAAACCACAGGTTGTCGATGGTCAACTCGTCGATATACCGCTTGTGGACGTCCTCTTTCCAGATGCGATGGGCTTCGTAGTCGCCGAATACGCCGAGGAACTGGGAAAAGACCAGCTGGCCGCCGCTCCAGATCAGGGCGTAAATGACGAAGAACCGTATGAACCAGGCAAAGGAAACGCCTCCGGCGCGCAGGGCCAGCATCTCACGCGATCTCGCCAGGATGCCGAACTGGAGAACCATGGCCAGAAGGAAGATGGCGGGCATCAGTTGGGAAACGATCATGGGGACCTTGACCACGAAATAGAGCAGGATCGTTTCGGCCCCGAGTTCGGCGCGGATGAAATCATCCAGCCGATCAAAAATATCCGAAAGCAGGTAGATACACGTGCCCACGGCCAGGCATATGCCCATAAGATAGAGATTCTGGCGGATGAGATAGCGACTCAGCACGCCCAGGCCGAATACGCCCCTCATGCCTCGGCCTCCTTGGGCGACCGCAGGTGCAGCAGCCACTGCACCACCGTGGGCGTCCGCTCACGGTTGGCGTAATACATACCGGTGCCGGCCACGAACACGAACAGGACGTTGGGTGCCCACAGGCTGATGGACGGCGATATGGCGCCGCTTTCGCCCATGCTCACGCCGATGGAAAACATGGTGTAGTAGACCAGAAACAGCCCCATCGCCAACAGAAGGCCATATTGCTGCTTCAGGCCTCGGAACACGTATGCGATGGGAATGGCGAACATGCCGAGCACGAGGCATCCCAGCGGCATGGTCAGTCGCTTGAAGTACTCGGTATTGATCTTGCGCTGGAACCGCTCGTCCAGGCTCGGCCCAAGGGTCGGATCTCCTCTGATGGCGCTCAACCGGCCAAAGGACATGTCCTTGGCCTTGTCTTCGAAGGTGAAACCGGCCAGCAGCCTGCCCAAGTCGAGCTTGATGGAATACTTGCCAAAACGCAGGACGTTGAGTTCGTCACCGCTCTCCCGAAAGATCTTCCCATTCCGAAATGTTATCTGAATTGTTGCCAGCTCCGGCGTGGATTCGATCCTGGCTTCTGGCGCCACGATGACCACGGAGGCGTCCTTGATGGATTCGTCCCGGACAAAGGCGAACTTCAATTCACCGGTCTCGTTGTTCACCTGATGGGCATAGAAGGTCACACCGGGGAATTCCTTGTTGAATATGCCCGGCTGGAGGGCGAATCGGGAATTGGTCCGGGCAAAGTGATAGAGCTTGGTCTTGAACATATCCATGCCCCAGGCAAGCCCCCAGAATGATATGAAAAAGGTGAACAAGGTCATCATGAGACAGAACAGGGCCGGAGCCGGAAGCATCCTGTACAGGCTGACCCCGCTCGCCTTGAGCGCAATCAGTTCATTATCCGTGCTCATGCGCAGATAGGTCAAGAAAACCGACAACATGGTAGCAATAGGCGTGAGCAGCAACAGGAAAAACGGCGTCAGATAGAAGAAAAGTTCGAGGATGTGCAGGAACCCGATGTCCTGAGACAGGAACAGAGAGCGCAACTGGAGCATCCTGCCCACAAGAATCAGGCCAAGCAGGCAGGAAACCGTCAAGCCGAACAGCTTTGACAGTTCAAGGAATATTTGTCGCTGAAGCAGTTTCACTCGACGGTTCAGTCTTGTTTATCTTTATAGAAACGTTGGAGAAACTCAACATCCTTGGGGCTCAAGTTGAAGCGGGCAGCCGCTTCCTGGATCAAGGCATTCAGCTCACCGTCCTGCCCGTCCTGCTGCTTTTCGCAGATCCATGCTATGGCCTTACGGGTCAGTTCGTTCTGCGGCATGATGGTGGTCATGAATTTCTCCCGGATTGATCATTGGTTCGACAAAGACGAAATACACTGTCTTACAAGGGGTTGCAAGACAGTGTTACATAGGCTAGCCCTACGTGATCACAGACATCAAATCTTTTGACCGGAGCATACATGGCCCCCTGGTACGTCGCTTTCATTCTCGGAGTCGTTGAAGGACTGACCGAATTTCTCCCCATCTCCAGCACCGGCCACCTCATCGTCACAGGCCACCTCCTGGATTTCATCGGCCCCAAGGCCGATACTTTTGAAGTCGTCATCCAGCTCGGTGCCATCCTGGCCGTTGTGGTTCTTTATTGGGAACGGTTCGTCGGCCTGCTCAAAACCAACCCGACACAGCGGTTTTCCGGTCCTTACGGCATCTGGCTCCTGTTCCTGACTTCCCTGCCCGCAGTCATCGTAGGCCTCCTGGCACACCCGTATATCAAAAAATTTCTCTTCACGCCGTACACCGTGGCCGTGGCACTGGCCGTAGGCGCGGTGCTCATATTCATCGTCGAGGCCATGGACAAGAAGGACACGGTCACGACCCTGGATGAAATAACTCCCGGCCTGGCCCTGGGCATCGGCCTTTTCCAGTGCCTGGCCCTTTGGCCCGGCTTCTCGCGCTCCGCCGCCACCATCATGGGCGGCATGCTGCTCGGCACCAGGCGCAAGGTGGCCGCCGAGTACTCGTTTATTGCTGCCGTGCCCATCATGTTCGCCGCAACCGGCTATGATTTCATGCAAAGCTACCAACTTTTCGAGACAGGCGACCTGATCTGCCTGCTCATCGGCTTTGTGGTCTCGTTCATCTCCGCCTGGTTGGCCATCAAGGGGTTTATTTACTTGCTCGGCAAGCTGACCCTGCGCCCGTTCGCCGTATACAGGCTCGCCCTGGCCCCCTTGATTCTCCTGTTTATGTAATGGGTTCCCCAAATTTTAATTTCTTCCCTGTTTAGACTTGCCAAGCACGGAAAGACGGTCTATAGACAGTCTCCGCTTCGGCGGAACAAACGTGGCGAGGTAGCTCAGTTGGTCAGAGCATGCGGCTCATATCCGCAGAGTCGGAGGTTCAAGTCCTCTCCTCGCTACCACGAATGACCTCGGAAGCCCGTAAAATCATATGGTTTTACGGGCTTCTTTTTTCCCTCCCGCAATTTGCAGCATAACGAATCTCCCTTTTCTCTTTCCGAAACAGACGAAAACACGCTCCCTTCGGGCACTGTCAAAAAAACGCCTGCGAAACATAATGTTCCCGGCCGGTTCGGACGATCAGACCGATGACGTAATTTGAGGGGGGCAGGTTTGGAACAGGCTATCGTCAACGGCTACAACGACGCATCACGGCTTCTCATGGAAAACAAGCTGGATGCCGCCCTTGCCGTTTGCCTGTCGTTGCTCAAACAAGCTCCGGGCAACAGTGCCGTGCTCAATCTCGCCGGTTCAACCCTTTACCGCAAAAAGATGCTGCCCGAAGCGGAGTCGCTGCTTCTTGCTGCCAACGAAATCGCACCGGAGATCGAGGAAATCACCTTGAATCTCGTCCGGGTCCTGCGCAAAAGGAAACGGATTCAGCCGGCGATCAATATCCTCGAACAGAGGCTGGCCTGCAATCCCGCCTCTTCCCGCATGCTGTCTACCCTGGGAGAAATCTTTTATTATGACAGCCAGTTCGCTGCCGCCGCACGGGTCTTTGAACAACTCCTTACCATAGAGCCCGGCAATGTGGACGGCCTATTCCGCTTGGCCTGCGCCTACCAGGAATGCGACATGACCGAGGCGGCTTTTGACGCCTATTGGAAGATCCTGGCCCTCTCCCCTGACCACCCGGATGCGCACGTCAATCTTGCCCAGATATACAAATCACTGGGAAACCATGCTAAATCGCTGGAATTGTTTCAACGGGCAGCCGACCTCGTACCGGGTGACCCCGCCCATGCGAGTCGGGCGCTCTTCTGCCTGAACTACACCTTTGCCGAGGGCTCCCGGCTTCTTGAAAAAGCCATGCAATGGGCTGATAAACATACCGACTGCCTGTCTTCCGACCAACCGCTTGCCCGCAGAAAGACACGCGCTGACGGCCGCATCGGGCTGGGATTCATTTCCGCCGACTACACCCGGCACCCTGTGGGCAAGCTGTTCCTTCCGGTCCTCAAATGTCTTGATCGTGATCGCTTCGACGTCCACTGCTTCTCGAACGTCGATATTGAAGACGACATGACCGCTTTATACCGGTCCGTTGCCCCCAATTTCAATGAAATACATCACTTGGACGACCGTTCGGCCTGTTCCCTGATCCAGAGCCGGGACATCGACATCCTGGTCGACCTCTCGGGCCACTCCAACGGCAACCGGCTTGGGGTGCTGGCCCGCAAATGCGCTCCGGTCCAGATCATGTGGCTGGGTTACTTCAATACCACAGGCGTGGCGGCCATGGACTACGTACTGGCCGACGAGATCAATGTCCCGCCCGGACAGGAAGCGTTCTACCGCGAAAAGGTGCTCCGGCTGGCAGATTCCTTTTTCCCTTACGTGCCCTCTTCCGAGACAGCACCTGCCAAACGGGACCAGGCCGCTCCGATAAACTTCGGATGTTTCAATGATTCCGGCAAGATCAACGACACCGTACTCACGGCTTGGGCGGCCATCCTCGAAAATGTCCCGAAGAGTCGCATTTACCTGAAAAGCAGGACTTTTTCCGACCAATGGGTCAAAAACCTGTTCCTTGACCGGGCCATGCGCCTGGGAATAGCTCCGCACCGAATCATCTTCCTCGGCCCCAGTGATTATGACGCATATATCAAGGATTACGCAAAGGTGGACATCGCCCTTGACCCGTTCCCCTACTCGGGCGGTGCGACCACGGCAGACGCCCTGTCCACGGGAACGCCCGTGCTGACCTGTCCGTTCGACAGTTTCGGTTCACGCCTGAGCGCGTCCATACTCTCGGCCTGCGACCTGGACAACCTCGTCTGCACGAGTATTGAGGATTATATCGCCCGGACCGTCCGCCTTGGCACCGACCACAGCCTGCTGACCACAACCACCGATACCCTACTGCGCAATTTCGCTTCCTCGCGATTCTGCGATGTGGAGCGTTTCACACGTAATTTCGAACAGGTACTGCTGACCACGTTGAACTGATCCACTCCGAGTACGGGCTGATTTTTTCTCGCTCAAACACGCTCTCCCGCAGTGCACAGAGTCCTTCAAATTTCCCGATCTCCTTCCGACCAAACGAAATCTTGCTCCATTTCTATCCAGACATTATCTAGATTTTTACTAGATAACTGTGATCATGCAGAAATAACAGGAGAAAAACAGTTGGCAGCCCTGACAAATCAAAAACAACAAGAGTGCTTGTTTGGGTTGCCAAACCACCACAACTGTTTATATATGACTTGCCGAACAGTTCTTTGACATGGGGGCGCACTGGTTTCGACGGGGATAGTTGAAGCCGAAGCCGCAGGTCGAGGTTGGTCGATGGCCTCGTAAAAATCGACCACAAAGATAATTGCCAACGACAATTACGACTACGCAATGGCTGCTTAATTGCAGAATTGCTACCTGACAACATAGCTTGTCACGATTCACCCGCCGACGCCTTATAAGCGGACTGGATCGACAACTCATAGGGCTAGCTTCAAGCGTTCGTTCCTTGCCCTTGTCGCGAAACACTTAAGGGACTAGTCAGTCGGCCGTCTGGCCCGGAGCAACCCGCCTGGCGAAACTTTATTCCGGACCTAAACCTGTAGACGCTTTCGCGGATCGTTCTCGGACGGGGGTTCGATTCCCCCCGCCTCCACCAAGTCAGAATGAAAAAGGCGTACTCTCATATGAGAGTACGCCTTTTTTCATTGGAAAAATCCCAACCGGTCGTCAACTGGATTCGAATGCCACTTCGACCACGAATCGTCCTTCATCGGTGGTGAACGGAATGGACAGAACCGGAGCGCTGGCCACATGCTTGATCTCGATTCCCCTGCCGGAAAAAATGGTCGGGGTCGAGGCATCGAAGCTCTGCCCCTGCTGTGACAGTTTGGCCCTGGCCTGGCCCGAAATCATGTTTGTCAGCTCACCGACGGCATCACAAATTTCTTCGTTGATCTCAGAGTATTCCTCAAAAAGCATGTTGTTCACGATCTTGAGTATCACATCCTTTTCCAGGGTGATGGACATTGTGCCCTTGGAATACCCCGTAATGCCGATGATGCCTGTGACGTCACCAATGGCTTTGCGCTCCTCATTCAAATAGGGTTGTTCCGGATTGGCCTGCACGTGGGCCATCGTCTGCAACACGTGGATAACCGCCTGCAGGAACGGATTGATAAAGTTGACGTTATAGTTGATTTTTCCCATTGATTACAAACCTATAGAAAAAAACGAAGCATAATCCTGTTGGTGAATGGAGGCGTTCGGGCCGATCGGAACAAACACCTTTACAATCTCATTTCTGCCACCGTCGAGTTCAGCCGTCATATCATCTAACACATATTGTGAAAGACCCAAAGCCGGTCATATGATCACCATTTCGATCGACCTTGGGGCAAGTAGAAGAACTCCACCCTGCGGTTGATTCGCCGATTTTCCTCCGAGGTGGAGGGCAAAATGGGCTTGGCATCTGCATAGCCGACGGCCTTCATGCGACTCGCGGGTATGGATGAATTTTCCAGTATGTAGCGGAGGCAGCGTGCAGCTCGAGCCGCAGACAAAGCCCAATTGGAATGGTAGATGGATGATTCGGTCAGATCGCCGTCGGTATGCCCACGGATGATAAGGTTGAACTCACTGTTTTCCATGGCGTCGATGACCACCTTCAGCCCCTCTCTGGCTCCACTGGTCAACTCGGCGGAACCCTGGGCGAACATGGCCTGGTTATTCAACCGAAGCATGACGCCGGACTTGTCGGAACTGACTCTGGCCATGCTCGTCAGATCACGGGAACGGATGGATTTCTTGATGCGCGCCCCGAGCTCCACGATCTCACGGTTCTCGCGAACGCTCTTGCGCTCCTTGAAACTTGTGTCCGCATAGGGCGTGGCAAAGGCCCCGGAATCCTCTTTCTGAACGCCCATGGCCTCCTGGATGGAGCCCATCATGGTCTTGAAGTTGGCGACATCCTGATTGGTAAAGGATAGGAGCAGAACGAAAAAACACAAAAGCAACGTCACCATGTCGGCGAATGTCGCCATCCAAGGCGGAATCCCTTCTGCCGGCTTGGGCGGATCGGATTTCGGCCCACCGCCCGCCTGTTCTTCAATAATATCTTTTTCAGCCATGAAGCACCCTACCAGGCATCCCTTTGGGGCATGTGGAGATAGAACTCGACTCGCTGATTTATCTTCCTGTTTTCATCAGAATCATTGGGAACCGCCGGACGGGTATCCGCATACCCCACGGCCTTGGCCCGATTGATCTGAATATGGCCCTTGGTGATTATATAATTGAGAGCCACTGCGGACCGGGCTGCGGAAAGTTCCCAATTGGATGGATAGCGAGGTGTGGAAACCGGTTGGTCGTCGGTATGTCCGCGCACGACGATGCTGAGCTTGTAATCCTTGAGTATCGTGATCACCTTGTCGAGAATCGTTGTGGCTTCGGGGGAGAGATCCGCAGAGCCCGGCTGAAATAGAGCCGCAGAATTGGCGCTGAAGATCACACCGTCCCTGTCAGCCGAAACACCCGTTCCTTCCTTGATCTCGGGGTCCTCGTCTTCAAGCAGGGATTTGATACGCATGACCACGCCGAGCAAAAGGCGCTCATCATGGGAAATCTGCGACGCCAGTTCCTTGGTTTCCTTGCTGGTGGTGTCGAACATGGCCATCTCATCGGTCACGGCACGGACTTCGCGAACGCCAAAAGCGCCCCTGATCGATCCCAAGGCATCCCTGTATTTCGTCTCACTCTGTTCGGCAAAGGACAGAAGAAGCACGAAAAAGCACAGCAACAACGTCACCATGTCGGCGAATGTCGCCATCCACGGCGGCAGCCCCTCATCGGCCGGTGGGTCTTGAGGAGGCTTGCGCTCTATGACTTCTTCCGCTTTTTGAGCCACGGGTACTCCCCTGAAAAAACTAGGACTCCTCGCGCAGGGCCGGCGCCAGGAAAGCCTGGAGCTTTTCCTTGACGATGGACGGATGATCGCCGCGCTGCAACGAAGCCACACCTTCGATCATGATCTGCATGAACAGGACGTCTTCCGCCGACCGCTCCTCAAGTTTGGTCGCCATGGGGAGAAAGACGACGTTGGCCATGACCGCACCGTAAAACGTCGTCAGGAGGGCAACGGCCATTGCGGGACCGATCGACGCCGGATCGGACAGGTTGGAGAGCATGTTGACCAGACCGATGAGAGTACCGATCATGCCGAATGCCGGAGCCATGGTGCCCATCCCCTTGAACACTGCCTGGCCCTGCCTGTGCCGTTGTTTCATGAACTCCAGCTCAATCTCCATTACGGAACGGACAAGGGCTTCACTGGAGCCGTCCACCACGAGCATGACGCCTTTTTTCAGGAACTGGTCTTCGATATTGACCTTTTCCAGAGCCACGAGACTCTCCCTTCGGGCTGTTTCCGACAACGTCCCGATGAGACGGATGATTTCCTGCGCGTCGTTCGACTTGAAAAGCAAGGTCTTCATGCCGACCTTGATCGCATTGATCACGACTCCCATGGGGAACATGACAAAGGTGACCGCGAAAGTACCGCCGAGAACGACGACGACAGAAGGAATATCGATAAACCCGGCGGCATTGCCACCCATAAAAATAGTTGTCAATACGAGGCCGAATGCGCCGACAAGTCCAATAAGAGTTGCGATATCCATAGTCTATCTTCTGTCTTTTGCGGTGGAATAACCAATTTTCACGTCATCATTCTCATAATAAAAGTATACATTTTCCAAATAATCATCAACCTTTAGGTAAGCCGAGCCGATACTGACCTCCACTCCCGGCTTGACCACACCTGGGACGATGACCTTGCAGCGGTCCAGGCGTTCGGTGGCGTATATGCCGTCCCAAAGTTTGACCTTCAACGCCTTCAACAATTCCAGTTCCTTTATGGCCGACTCTTGCAGGAAACGTATTTCGTCACGATATTCGTCATTCTTATTCAAGGCTTTTTCATAGGATGCGATATCAGCGTGGAGTTGCTTGATGCGCCTGTTGTGCTCCGCATCCTTGTACAACAATGACGGCTGATAGCCCAGCACGACCGCAGTAATCGTGTCCAGCCCGCCCCCCAGCTGTCCGCCGACGTAGACGCTTTCATACGCGTGAACGGTACCACCCGTCAGCCTGCCACCCACGGCCAACCGACCGTCCGCAAACACGTCGCTATGCATCAACGCCCCCTTGATCAGGATATCCCGTCGGGACTTGAGCGTACCGTTTTCGCAGTAAGCCAGCTTCATGTTTCGGGCTGACTCCAGGAAGGCCCCGCCACCGCCCTTGACGCCCCCCTTGCAGCGCAACTCCTGGCGCGCCTTGACGTGAGCCGCCTCGATCTGGTCTCGGACCGATACGGTACGACCGATGATCTCGAAACCTGAACGTACCGACCCTTCCAGAACGATATCGGCAATAAAATCGATGTTGCCAGTGTGATAGTCAACATCGCGACGAACCGTCAGTGTCTGCCTGACAACAATCTTCTCATCCCGGTAGCAGGCATACCCGTCCACTGCCGCAAACAGCTTATCGGGACATTTCTTCCTGATCCCGGTCCCTTTTCCGGCCGGGAACACCTTTGTATCATAAAGAAATCGAGACTCCGTGTCTTCACCGGACGCTTCCGGCTCCACCCATTCGGCAATCACGTCACCGGCTGTGAAGCTCTGAACAAAATTGAGTCGGGTGTGGTCAACGCTCCCGTCAGCCTGCTCCTCGGGAGTAAGCTTGGCGGGGTCCCAATTCGGATTGAAATGGTGCTTGAGAAGAAAAGGCATATATATCCTGAGGGCCGCCCGGGGCAGGAACACCCTCCGTTGGATTTGACAATCGAAAAACGAATTGTGGAATAGACTATAATTCCGAACTATTCCAGTAATAAAGGAGCTTATTCAAAATTCAACTTCCCGTCAACGTGCAACCAATGATTTTACGCATGCACCAATATGCGGACCAAGGGAGGAAATAGCTCTAAAGATACTGCGAATGCTGCCGATAGGTAACGTACAAGGCAATTCAGGTTGGGATGATTCGTGTAACACCAGGGAGGGAGACCATGAATATCCCCGAAATCACCATAGAGATGAAGCAGGAACTGCGCTCGGAGAGCGTTGTTCAGGCGAAGGCTATGGCCAGGCCGCCCGTTCAGGAGGCGTCGAGTCAACCACCGGTTGATGCAGTCAACCAGCAAAGAGAGACTCGCTCCGACAACAGGCAATCCGAAAAGTTCACCAGGGAAGAATTGAACTCCATGCTCTCGCAGGCCGAGGAGCATTTCGCGTCCAATGACGTCAAGTTGAAGTTCAACGTCCTTGAGGAAAACGACACCATTCAGGTCGAGATCATCGATTCAGACGGAAAGACTATTCGCAAGATTCCCGAAGACGACCTTCTCAAGCTCTCCGAATCGCTTAAGAATCTCGGAAAGGGTTTTCTCGACAAAGTGTCCTGATCTATTTCGAGCCGTCGCCAAAGATTCCAACGCCCCTGCACCGCCGCCGGGGGCGTCTTTGGCGTTGGTGCGACAGCCGTTCCGCCCCTTGCCAAGAGATTCCGGCTGATGCATAATGATGTCGAGCTAGTGTGACCACTGGAGGCAGCCATGTCAGATATCAGCATTTCCACCGACACCATCCAATCCATGAGCCTGGACAGCCAACTGACCGGTGTTGAATCCTTGAGTGATACGAGCAGCGAAGTCGGCTCAGGTATGAACGAAGGCGGCGTGGACACCATGGAAATGGCCGTGGTCGGAACCGAGGTCCGCTCAAAGACCGAGGAATACTCCGGCAGCGGGCCGGACTTCAGCTCCACCGGGACGGATGTGGACGTCAGACAGGCCATGAGCTCCATCATCGACTCGGCCATAGGCAGTATCGCTGACGAAATAGCCTGAGCCCCCTCCCCTTGAACGACGAAAGGCCCCCGTCACATGACGGGGGCCTTTTTCATTTCGTCTTGCCGCAGCGGTATTACCACTTCATGGTGCGCTGCTTCTCCAGCGCGGCCTCCTGCTCGTCAAAGGAATCGAACCCGGCATGACGCATGGCGTCCTGCACGGTGTACTGCCAATCCCAGCTGGCATAGATGACCGGCTTGTGGAACACGGAACGGAACTGCTCCATTTCCTGGCGGTAGAATTCTTCCTTGGGAGTTTCCATATGGTCGCGCAGCTGTTCGCTGAAGCGATCCAGTTCCCCTTCGTACCATTCCATGAAGTCCTCGGGGGACTTGTATTTCTTGAGGATATGACCGTAGCTGTTGGCCTCCAGGAGGTCCTGGAGCTTGATCATATGCTGTTTCTTGAGCCACTCGCCCAGATCGCGGGTTTTGATCTCTTCGGCCTCGACCGCCGCCATGTCGAGCTTTGTCTGGTGGTAGGTGTCGGGGACGACAGAGGCGGACACGATGCCTGCGATTGCCACCAGGCCGCGCAGGATGACCGAGTTGGAAACGCCCTGGCCGCAGAAACCGACCTTCTTGCCGACCTTCTGGCCGGCGAAGATGGCGGACAGGATGGCCCATACCACGGCCGGATCTTCCTCATCGTAGATATGCTGCAGACTGGCGTTGTCACGGTCCGTGGCCAGAACCATCTGGGTCATGTCGTTGGAACCGATGGAGAACCCGTCGACTTCCTTGAGGAATTCCTTGCAAAGGACCGCGTTACTCGGGATCTCGGCCATGAGGATGACCTTGAGATCGTCCTTGCCGGATTCCAGGTTGTGCACCTGCTTCAGGTACCGCTTCATGGAGCGGGCTTCTTCCAGGGTGCGGACGAACGGGAACATGATGGACAGATTCTTTCCGCCATAGATGCCGCGGGCCAGCTTGAACGCTTCCAACTCCCAGTCGTGGATGTTGCGGGACACGCCACGGTAGCCGATCATGGGGTTGTCCTCGTGGGCCTCGAAGAGCAGGCCGCCGAGCAGGTTCCGGTACTCGTTGGACTTGAAGTCCGTGGTCCGGTAGACGATATTGCTGCCGTAGAAGGCCATGGCGAACAGGGCCAGTCCCTGGGCCAATGTCTGAATGTAATTTTCCTTGCCGGTGGTGTACCCGCGCTGTTCAAGCAGCGTACGGATGCGCTCGGGCAGGGTCGCCACCTCATCCATCTCCGACTTGAGCCCCATCTTGAGGGCCACTTCCTCTCGCAGGCTGGTGATCTTGTCGATGTGGGCGATGAATTCGGGCTCCCCGCTCAAACGCTCCACATATTCGTTCACGATCTTCTCATGTCCCTGGCGGATCTTCCAGGCCTCGGAACGCGTGCCCGGCATGGGCTCAAGCATGTCGTGATAGCCGAGAACGACCGACACATGTGCTTCCGGATCGATGGAGGTCTTGAGCACGTCGAGACGTTCGGTGGCCAGGGCGATATGCTCGTCCAGCTTGTGGTCCATCTCGCGGAGCTTGCGATGCATGGCCAGGACTTCCTCGGTGGAGCGAGCCCCTTCCTGTTCGGCCAGAGCCTCCATCTTCTTGTCCAGACCGGTGATCAGGCCGACGTATTCCCGCAGCTTGAGCGGCATGGTGATCAGACCGGTATCGAGCTGCTCCTTCATGACCTTGGTCAGACGCTTGTCCATTTCCTGGATCTTGTGTTCGACCAGGTCGTTGAGGGCATCCTTGTCGTACGCCTCGAGCGCCATGGGATGGACGCCGATGTTGCCGAGCATGAACTCGGCGCGCAGCAGGCCGATCTCGAAATCGGGCACCTGACGCAGGCGGGACAGGAACAGGGCCTGGCCCACGTCGGCCAGGATCAGGCCGACCTTGGTCTTGGTGGCGGGCAGTTCGGCCACGTTGATCTCGCCGCCCACTTCCACCAGGGGAAGCTCGCCGCGATAGACCTTGCCCCGGGAGCCGTCGACCGTGACCTGCTGCCCGTCCATGGAGCGCAGGGCCTCAAGCCGCTGGATGCCGATGATGGCCGGGATGCCCAGCTCGCGGGAGGTGATGGCCGCGTGGCTGGTGTCGCCGCCCACGTCGGCCAGGATGGCCGAAGCGATGCGCATGCCCGGCACCATGTCCGGGTCGGTGCGCTCGGCGGCCAGGATGTCGCCCTTGTTGATCTTGTTCAACTCCAGGGCGGAACGCAGGTACTTGACCGTGCCCTGCCCTGCGCCGCGGGACGCCCCGTTGCCCTCGAGGATGACCTCGGCGGAGTCGATGGCCTTCTTGTCCACTTCCAGGCGACGCATGAAGATGGTGTCGGGATGATGTTCGAAATCTTCGTTCCAGCGGGTTTCCGGGCGGGCCTGGACGAACCACAGACGATCGGTCTTGTCGATGCAGAACTCGGTGTCCATGATCATGTCGCCGTAGGCCTGCGAGATGGCGCGCACACCCTGGGCGACCATTTCCGCCTGGGCGATGGACAGGGACCAGCGGTTGATCTCGTTGTCCGGGACCTTGACCACGTGGGTACCGCTGCCGTCTTCCTTGTAGACGATCTTCTTTTCCTTGCAGCCCATGTAGCGGATCACGACCTCGCGACCGCCATCTCGCTGGAATACGTAAAATTTATCGGGAGTTACCATGCCGCCGACAACCGCCTCACCCAATCCGTAGCTGGCGTCGATGGACACCAGATCGTTCCGGTCGGTGCCTCGGCAACCGGTGGCCGTATCTGCGGAAAACGCGGTACCGGAGATGACCGGATTGATCATCCGCATGATGCACACGGAAAGCGAAGTGTGCTCGATGGCCCACTCCTTCTTTGCGTTTTCGGCAATGGAATCGTCGCCCGTCTCCTCGGCCTTGGTGATGGCGTCGAGGATGGCTTCACGGCGATAGGTCATGGAGCGCAGGTTATAGGCGGAGGCGCAATCCCAATGGTAGGCCTGGAGGCATTCATCGGCACCCACGATGTTCAGGTAGGTGTCCTGAAGACCGGCGAAAGCCTTCTTGCGGCTGTCCTCGCCGGCTGCGGAGGAACGCACGGCCACCGGAACGTCGTCCATGCCGGCTTCCTTGCAGATGGAGGTATAGGCGGCCATGATCTCCTTGCCTATCTCCTCCGGGACATCCACGGACAGGATGGCGGACTGGACGAGCACGGAACGCATGCGGAGCTGATCGATGCCTTCGGGAGAAGTGGCGAAGCCTTCGACCACGTTGTTGACGAAAGTCCTCAGGCGGATGGGCGTGCCCGACTGCTTGGTGGACTGCTCCTTGATCTTCTTGCCTACCTCGCGCACGAAATGCTGCAGGTATTCGGAATCTTCGTTGACCGCGTCGGAATTCCAATCGACGCGATTGTATTCCTTCTCGACCGTGGCCCGCACCACGGCGGCGTTGACTTTGGTGTCGTCCAATATTGTATGAAATGCATGGGAGGAAATGGCCCGAAATTCAGGGGCCCGGATACCGGAGACCTGACTGATGATGGCTGTGTTGTAGTTTTTGCCGCCTACCAGCAGTTCGGCTTCTTCACCGATCTTTTTAATCTCGGCCCCGTTGAGGACAAGCTTCTTCATCAAGGTCTCGACCTTGGCGCCCGATTTCTTGGGTTTGGCTACCGGCGCGTCCTTCTCGGTCTGCTTCTCGCTTTTGGCCATTCTCTCCTCCTGGATACTCCGTGCGATTCGAAACGGTTTTGCTTCCGCAACGAATCGTGGCCCACGGTTATGTGTATGAAAATGAAATAACACACATGAAGTTCGACACTTCGAGTTTTCGCTTACAGGGAAGGCACGCCGTTCGTCAACAAAACTATTGGTTGGGCCACCATACCAATAATACCACTTTCGTCTTTATCATACACCTGCCTCATTGATACGGACAAACCGGGCCAACGAAAAAAAGGAAAGGCCGACGCATAGTTAGTACGCGTCGGCCTTTGCCGTTGGTTATCCAGAATACGGATCAGACGGATATAGTCATTTCAGACCAATTTACCCACGATCACTTATAAATTACATTTTCTGACCGCAATTCGGGCAGTACTTGTAACCCTGGCCGGGCACATCCGATTTGCAGGTGGGGCAAACTCCGGCATCGGGCCCGAGTTCCACGATGAGCTCCCCTTCCACCACCGGGATCATCTTCTTGTCCTCGGTGTATTTGGCGGACTTGATGACCCGGCGGACCGTTCCGTCTATGGGCGAAAGCACGGATTTTTCCTGCTTCATGATGGAGATGTTGAACAGCTCCTCGCCCACCTTGACGCGATCCCCGGGACGGACATGGGTGACCCACAGGTCGCCATTGCTGGGTGAACCGACATGGAACTCGTTGGCAGGATCGGCCATTTCCGTGGACTCCTTGCCGCCCGTCTCCGGCTCCGCCACCTTGACCTGATGACTCATGATCTCGGAGTCCAGCACATACCGGATAACGGCCATGCCGTTCTCGTCCGGTTCGGAGATGTCCAGGATGCGCATCCTGTGCGGCTTCTTGCAGTTGCCCTGGAAGTTCAGGACCTCACCCTTCTCCAAACCCTCGAACCAGACGTCCACGGGCAGGTTGTTGATGTTGCCGAACTTCTCGCAGAACTCGATGGTCTTGATGGCGTCGCCCGGATGGTTGAGGTACATGACGAACTCTTCCTCGGTGGGCTGGCGATGCAACCGGGCATGCAGGGCTTCCTTTTCGCTTTCCAGATCCACGTCTGCCAGCGTCACCAGCGGAGACTCCTCGGTGCGGTCGGCGATGGCATTCTCCCATCCCTTGCCGAATGCGGACTGATAGACCCAGTCGGCCGGGAAACCGAGAGGCAGCTTGCCGAACTTGCCGAGCAGCAGATTGCGGAAGGCGTCGTTGGAGTCGCGATACAGGTCCAGCCGGGCCTCGCGCTCCAGATCGTGCAATTCGGACTCGGAACACAGGGTGACGATATCGAGAATGTTCAGGAGCCGCCGGACCTCGCGTTCGCCGCCGCGCTTGTACGCGCCGGTTACTGCCAGGAAGGCGGTATTCCAGGTGATCTGCGAACCGGGGGTGACGTCGTGGTACCGGACGACCTTGCGGGTTCCTTCGAGGAACTTGAGCATGTACGGCAGCAGCTTGATGTACCCCTGCTTGAGCGCCCCCTCCTGGGAGGATGACGTGGCGCCGCCGGGCATACCGTGACGGACCACGTCGTGATCGATGCCCTGGAAGTACGGCGCGGTGTAGCGGTCGTAATAAGGCATGATCTGCTTGAGCTGGAAATTGGTGGCCCGGATCATGTCCTTGTCCAGGTGCGTCTTCAGGCCGATCTCGTCTTCGATATACGAGGCGGTGGACAAAACCTCGCCCTGACCGTACCAGCGTACCGCCGCGCCGATGGCCACATCCACGATATGCGCCCCGGCCTCGGCTGCCGCACCCATGGTCGGCACGAAGAGACCATCGGTATAATGGCGATGGCTGTGAATGACCAATTCAGGATACTTGGCGCGGATGGCGGTAATCAGCTCGCGCATGAACCTGGGCGGGCAGACCCCGGCCATATCCTTGAGACCGAGGATGATCATCTTCTCGGCCTTCTTTTTCGATACCCCGCCGGCCTCGGCGCACATGCTGACGATCTCATCCGTCACATTCAGGTATCGCTCGACATCGAAGCCCTTGGCCCAGGACAGGGAGATGGCGGGCTCGAAAATGTTCCGGGTGGAGTTCATGGCCACCTCGGCGAACGGCCGCATGTTATCGACATGGTTGAGGAAGTCGAAACAACGAATGACTTCGTAGTGTTCGTTGATCATCTCCCCGGTGAGCCGCATGACGTTTTTGGGCTGCGGCTTGTAGCCGAGCACGTTGGTGGACCGGATCAAAATCTGTTTCAAAGTATTGGGAGCGAACTTGTTCCACTCCGCCGCTTCAGTGAACGGATAGGTCATGTTGGCCAGCATGGCCACGTGGAAGTGCGCCCCGCCGCCATTTTCCAAGGAGAAGAACCCGCACTTGTCCAGGTTGGGACCGATGATGCGGTCTTCGGCCAAACGGAAACGGTTGCCGGAATTGGACTGGGTGATGTCGCGGGTGGTGGTGTCCGTCATATGGATGATTCCCGCCTCGCGATCCGTGCGCAGGGTATCGAGAATGGCGTCGCGGTCCATCTGGCGAGTGAAGCGCGGCTCAAACCACGTGGAGACCTCCGGGGCTTCCACGAGTTCGAAACGGCCGACACGTTTGTCCTCACGTCCCCGGTAATCACCGAGCTGGACGTACGTATTGTGGCCCAGAGCGGAAATCTCGGCCACCAGGCGGGCCATGCGCAGGGAATCCGGCTCGCGGTCGGAATAGTCCATGAGCTCGGTATAATGCTGGCGGACGAAATTGGTGTCGTAATCGGCCTCGATGAATTCACGCTGATCCACAATCTTCCTGTGGAAGGGAATGGTCGTCTTCAGGCCGCCGATCATATACTCGCGTAGGGAGCGCTTCATGAGGGCGACGACCTTTTCCCAGGAGTTGCCGTAGGCGATGAGCAGTGATGCCGCCGAATCGTAATTGGACGGGAAGCGGTATCCGTCCCCCACGCAGGAGTCGATGCGGATACCCTGGCCGCCCGGCGACACGTACCGAGTGATGCGGCCGGAGTTTGGTTCGAAGTTCTTCTGCGGGTCCTCGCAGTTGATGCGGCACTGCATGGCCCACTGATAGGGCCTGGTCTTTTCCTCGCTGAGACGAAGTTCAGCGCCGAAAGCGATGGCGATCTGCTCTTCCACGAGGTCGATGCCGTAGCGGCATTCGGTGATGCCGTGCTCCACCTGCAATCGGGTGTTGACCTCAATGAGATAGGGGGTGCCCTTGGTGTCCACCAGGAACTCGACCGTGGCCAGGGAATAATATCCCACGGCGGACACGAGGCGGCGGGAATATTCCTTGAGCTGGGCGCGCAGCTTCTCCGTGTACTTGGGCCACGGGGAAGGCGTGATCTCGATCAGCTTCTGGTGGTTGCGCTGGACCGAACAGTCGCGCTCGTCCAGGCAGAAAACATTGCCGTAGTGGTCGGAAATGACCTGAATTTCGATGTGACGGACCGAAGTCAGGAGTTTCTCAACATACAGGCGGGGATTGCCGAAAGAAGCCTGGGCCAGTGCCGAAGCCTTGGCAAAGGCGTTCTCAAGGTCCTCCTCCTGGTACACCTCGTAGATGCCGCGCCCACCGCCGCCGCCTTCGGCCTTGAGCATGACCGGGAAACCGATCTGCTTGGCGATCTCGCGGGCTTCGGGGATGGAGACGGCCCCTTCGGAACCGGGCACAACGGGCACGTCCTGTTCGATGGCCAGTTTGCGGACGGCCACCTTGTTGCCCAGGATGCGCATGGGCTCCTGCTCGGGACCAATGAAAATGATGCCCGCTTTCTTGCATTTCGCCGGGAAGGTGTCATCCTCCGCGCCGAATCCCCAACCCGGATGTATGGCCACCACATCGTTGGCTTTGGCCTCGCGAATGACAAGGTCCAGGTCCAGGTAGGCGCGCGGATCGGCGCCGAGCATGAGCAACTCGTTGGCACCGGAGGTTGCGGGAGAGGTTTTATCCACGTCCGTGGCGGTCATGATCGCCTTGGCGTTGAACATTTCGGTGATGGAACGACAGATTCGCCGGGCCGGGATACCCCGGTTGGCGACAAGAATCCGCTTCCCCCTGACCTCTTCCAGGACCTCTTCAAAGGACTTCGGCATGGAACTCACTGATCTCCTAAACTAATGTATACTAAGGGCTCCCCGACACCGCACCGAATCCGGCAGCGCCTAGAGAGGAGAAATTGAACCGGAATACAATACCTTTTCATCCCCTTCCCGGAGCACCACGAGCCCACCACCCAGGGACAGGCCGGTCACGACCGCCTCGTATGGCGCTTCGTTACCTTCCAGTACCCGGATGGTTCTTCCCATCCAGGCCAACCTGCTCTCGACCATAGCGATAAATCGGGTGGGTGGAATCTCGTCGAGCATGATTTCATACACGCTTTTCCCACGGTTTACAAGGCGTTCGAGCAGGGTCAATGGACCACCGGAGGGGTATGGAATTGCCATTTTTGCAGCCGGGACCGAATGATCTTCACGCAATTCCTCTTCAGGCGGAAAACCTGCGAGATTCAGCCCCAAACCAAGAATAGATTTACCGTTGCGCTCTTCTATGAGCATGCCGCCGACCTTGCGTCCGTCCTGCAGGATATCGTTGGGCCACTTGATCTTCAGGCCTGCGGCCTGCTCCTCCAGCACGCTGCAGACCACGTATCCGACAACCAGGGGCAGAAGCGGCGCAAGTGCTTCGGCCCACTCTCCCCTGACCGGTGCATCCGGCAGGGCGATCGAGGCATGCAGGTTGCCCGGCAGCGACGCCCACGGCCTGCGCAACTGCCCCCGGCCCCCGGTCTGCACCCCGCTGACCAAGGCCCCCCAATCGCCCAACACTTCGGATTCCACGAGCCCGCGGACCGTCTCCATTGTGGTTTCGCAGGTATCCACGGCGACAATGGCCGTGATGCCGGTAGACGCGCCCCTCCACATCTCACCGTCCTGAATCCACGGGCCATGGGACTGGACATCATCGGCCCAGGACGGATGCAGGGCGGACACGTCGTCGGGCGTAATACCCGAGATAAAATTTCCAGCTGGAAGCATGGGTTACCTTATGCTAAAGTCATGATCATGCGATTCTATCTTGTGGGCGGCGCGGTCCGCGATCTCCTGCTCGGCAGAGACCTTACCGACCGGGACTATCTGGTGACGGACTGCACGCGAGATGAATTTCTTCGCGCCTTTCCCGAGGCTCAGGAGGTTGGCCAGGCTTTTCCCGTCTTCTGGCTGTTCCGGACAGAGTTTTCCTTTCCGCGCGCTCACTCCCTGACTGAAGAATTACGATCCAGGGACTTGACTGTCAACGCGCAACTGCTTGACGACGACGGCAATCTGCTCTGCCATCCCCAGGGGCTTGAGGACCTGCGAAACCGCATCCTCCGCCCAGCTTCGGACCATTCGTTCCGGGACGATCCCTTGCGAGTATTCCGGGCCGCGCGTTTTTTTGCTCAGCTCCCGGACTTCACCCCCCATGATGAATTGAAAAATGCCATGACCCGGGTATCCGACACGGGTCTGTTGTCCTCGCTCCCGGCTGACCGGGTGGGCAGCGAGGTGCGCAAGGCGCTCAATGCGCCCTCCCCCGGCAACTTCCTGCGGTTGCTGAATGAAACCAACTGCCTCTCCCCGTGGTTCGGCGAACTGGAGAAAGCCGCAGAAATGGCGGCCGGACCGCCCGCCCACCACGATTCCGACGTCCTGGAGCACACCTGCCGAATCATGGATTCCCTTGCTGGCAATGAACTGCGGGTCTGGATGGGACTCTGCCATGATCTGGGCAAGACGTTGACGCCGAAAAACAAGCTTCCCCGGCATCACGGCCATGACCATGCGGGCATCCGCCTTGCTGAGGAATTGACGATCCGCCTACGGCTGCCCAACAACCTCAAGGTCGCCGGCATGAAGGCGGCAAAATGGCACATGGTCGCCGCCCGGTACGACGAACTGCGGCCGGGAACCAGGGTGGACCTGCTCATGGACACCCACCTCTCCGGGACCCTGGCTCCTCTCTTCAGGCTTGTCCGGGCCGATCACGGCCTGGATTTCGAAGGCAGCGCCGCTGCGGACCTCGCGTCCATACTCCAGGTCCGCCTGAACCCGGAAGACAGGAACCGGGGCCGGGAGTCCGGCCAAGTGCTCCGTCGGCTCCGGGCGGAAGCTCTTACACGGAAAGGATAAAAACCATGAAACTCGATTTTGACAAAAATTGCATGAATACGTATGAATATTTCATTGGATGAAATAGTCTTTCGGGAAACTGCTTTCCACCTAACACGCTGACATTACGGGGATTCTAAGATGAGACTGGTCACCCGCTCCGATTTCGACGGCCTTGCATGCGCTACCCTGCTCAAACACATGGGCATCATCGACGATTACCTTTTCGCGCATCCCAAGGATTTGCAGGACGGCAAAGTCGAGGTCACGCGCAAGGATGTGCTGGCCAATGTCCCCTACGTCGAGGGGTGCGGGTTGTGGTTCGACCACCACACCAGCGAACAGGAGCGGCTCGGAGACATCGAATTCGAGGGAGCGAGCAAGCCGCTGCCCAGCTGTGCGCGGGTCATCTATGAATACTATGGAGCAGACAAGTTCCCGGATTCATTCAAGGGACTGATGGAAGCCGTGGACAAGGTGGACTCGGCCAACCTGACAGTTGACGAAATCACCAATCCCACCGGCTGGATACTGCTTGGCTACATCATGGACCCGAGAACCGGTCTCGGTCGGCACAGGGATTTTCGCATCAGCAACTACCAGCTCATGCTGGACATGATCGAATATTGCCGCATCAACACTGCTGAAGAGATCATGAAAGTCCCTGACGTCAAGGAAAGGATCGACTTCTATTTCAAAGAAGAAAACGATTTCAAGCAGATGCTGAAGGATAATGCCACGACCTACGAAAACGTGGTGGTCCTGGACCTGCGTAATCAGGACCCCATCCACTGCGGCAACCGGTTCATGATCTACACCCTGTTCCCCGACTGCAATGTATCTATCCGCATCATCTGGGGATTCAAGAAACAGAACGTGGTCTTCACCGTGGGCCATTCCATCACCAACCGGACCAGCAAGACGGATGTGGGCAAACTGATGCTTTCTTTCGGCGGAGGCGGCCACAAAGCCGTGGGCACCTGCCAGGTGGCCGAATCTGAACAATCGGAGACGCTCAAAAAGCTGATCGACCGCCTCAACGCTGACGGGTAACCCTCATTCGGACGTCGTTCACTGCGGCCCGGAGGCCGCCTTGCGCATATCTGCCACGAGCGGATCGACGTCCTGTTTGCGCACCGAATACAGTTCATCACAGAATGTTCTGATGGCATCCCGCACCTTCCTCAAAGGGGGCAGGTCTTGGACCACGGGCAACTTCAGATCACTGAAGTCCATGGGCGAAAAGCACATGTCCTTGTCCAACTCGCCCCCCTCGAAGAGACACATGTTTCCCATGATCCGCTCCCGCTCCGTGACGTCGGGATTCATCCGTTTCACGTACCTGAGCATTCCTGTCGGTGATATCTGATCGTTCACCTTGTGTATTTGATCATTGATATACTGGGACATGGCCCGTAGGCGAAGATAATGAATGGTCAGCCGCTTCCTTCCCGGATGCTCGGGGTCGTCGAAATATCGACCGTTGAGATATTCGTCGGATACTTTCTGGAAACGGTCATAGGCCCTGACCACGCATTTTATGTATCGCCCCCTGCCGGTGAAGGCGAAAGGGACCGGCCCCGGTTCAAACTCCGAAGCATCGTTGTCCGAAAAGGGAATGCAGGACGGCAGTATGTCCAGGGCGATGTAGAAATTGCGGGCCGTGTCCGTGTCGAGAAGCAGCTTGTGCAGGGCGGCAGCGGCCTTCGACAGCTTTGCGGCCATGAACCTGAACTCCGTGACCATCTGATCAAAGGCGTTGATCATGTCCTCCAGGTTCTTGCGCGCACCAAAATAGGACTCCGCCATATCGGAGACCACATCCTGTTGCAGCTGGTCAGCAAAATCCTTGATACCCGACATAATTCGTCCCCTTTCACCGGTTTTCAGCGCATTTGCCTTTGTTTTCATCCCAAATTCATGTCCGGTCAACATATTTACGTTGATTCGACCGGGCAAACCCACTAAGGTGCCACCGTCAACATTGCCAATGAGGAGCGCTCAATGCTGCTGAATGAACATAAGAGCAAACAACTTTTCGACAAGGCCGGTGTCCCCGTGCCGGAAGGCGTGGCCGTCTTCCCGGGAGAGGAAGACAGCTTCAAGACCGACCTTCCATTGCCCTGGTTCCTGAAATCACAAGTGCTTACCGGCGGTCGCGGCAAAGCCGGCGGCATTCTGCGCATTGACGATACAAACGACTTCCCTCAGACGGCGCGTGCCCTCTTCGATCTTGAAATACGGGGCCAACGCGTCCCGTTCATCCGGGTTGAACCAGGCGCGGCCATTGCCCGTGAATTCTACCTCTCCCTGACCGTTTCCAGGGAACGCCGGTGCATCCTGCTCAGCGTGGGCCGTGAAGGCGGCGTGGAAATCGAAAACCTCGGTGCGGACAACCTGCTGGTACAGGAAATCAGGTTACCCGGCGGCCTGGCCCCCAACCAGATCAGGGCCGCCTTCTTCCACCTCGGCCTGGAAAAGGAACAACTCAAGGATTTCGCCGCCCTGTTGACCTCCCTGTTCAACGGCATGCTCGACAACGGCCTGCTCATGGCCGAGATCAACCCCCTGATCATCACGCCTGACAATGAATTCGTGGCCCTGGACGGCAAGGTGGAAATCGACGACAACTACGCCGACCTCGATCCCGGGATGGAGGCCTTCTACCAACGCGAACATGCCACTCCGGAAGAAAACACCGCTCGCGACGCCGGGCTTTCCTTCGTAAAGCTGCCCGGCTGGGTAGGCCTGATGGTCAACGGAGCCGGTTTGGCCATGGCCACCATGGATCTGCTCAACTTTTCCCAACTCTCGGCCTCAAATTTCCTTGATCTGGGCGGCGCAGCCGATCAGAAGCGCATGCAGACCGGGCTGGAACTCCTCTTCGACGACCGTCAGGTGAAAGCAATTTTCATCAATTTGTTCGGGGGGATACTCTCCTGCGAGAAGGTCGCCCTGGCCATGAAAGGCGCACTCGGCGGCGCATCCCCGAAAAAACCCATTGTGGTCCGCATGTCCGGTAAAGACGCGGAATCCGGACTGCGCATCCTCAAGGATTTGGGAGTCGACAACCTGCACATGGCAAAGGACATGCAGTCGGCCATCACCATTCTGGAGACCCTCAAGCCCGCCGACGCTGCTGTGATAGACTTCCCCACGCCCATGGACCGGCCCGCAGGCGGGAAGCCTGCGGATTGCGGCTACCGGTCCAACGCCACCTTCGGCATCGACAGGGACACACCCATCCTGGTGCAGGGCATAACCGGCCGCGAAGGCCAGCTCCACACCCGCCTGATGCAGGAATACGGCGCCAACATCGTGGCCGGAGTCACTCCGTTCAAGGGCGGCCAGGAAGTGCTCGGCGTGCCCGTCTACAATTCCATCGCCGAGGCCAAGCGGGCTCACGACATCGGGGCCAGCATCATTTTTGTCCCGCCTCGCATGGCGGCGGACGCCGTGGCCGAAGCCGCATTCAACGAAATCCCTTGGGCCGTGTGCATCACCGAAGGCATCGTCCAGCACGACATGCTGGCGGTTTTCGAGCAGATCAAGCACTCTCCCACCCGGGTGGTCGGGCCCAACACGCCCGGTATCATCGTACCCGGCCAGACCAAGATCGGCATCCTGCCCACCATGCCGTTCACTCCAGGCCCGGTGGCCGTGCTCTCCCGCAGCGGCACCCTGACCTACGAGGTGGCGGATCGGCTCACCGCAGCAAATATCGGCCAGTCACTGTGCGTGGGCATCGGCGGCGACCCGTTCATCGGTGTGAGTTTCGTGGACATGTTTGAAATGATTCGCAATCATGACGAAACCAAAGCGGTGGTCGTGCTCGGCGAGATCGGCGGACGGGCAGAAGAAAATCTGGCCGATTACGTGATGGAAACCGGCTTCGACAAGCCGGTAATCTCCTTCATAGCGGGCCAGACCGCGCCTCCGGGCAAACGTCTTGGCCACGCCGGGGCCATCCTGGAAAAAAGCGGAGGCATCGAGTCAAAGCTCCTGACCATGAGCAAGGCCGGATTCGCCATCTGCCCCAGCCTGGAAACCGTGGCGATTACAACCGCCAATGCGTTGAAATAAAAGAGATTTATGGTGAAAATACTGCTTCTAGACCTGGGTAAGATCATGCGCGGCGGCCAACGGCAGGTTTTCTACCTGGCCCGACACCTGACGCGTACCCCCGGCTTCTCGCCACTGGTGGCAGTGCCCAAAAACGCCCCGCTCATCAGCCTGGTCCAGGAGGCCGAGATTCCCTTTGTAACGCTGCCTTCATCCAGTGATTACAATCCGTTGAACACACTAAAGCTGCGCAGCATCATCAAAACCTTCAAACCGGACATCGTGCATACCAATGACGCCAAGGGCGCTTCCCTGGCGGCCTTTGCAAAAAAGATGTCCGGCTCCGCATTCAAACTGGTCCACAGCCGCCGTGTCTCCTATCGGCTCAAACCGGGCTGGAGCAAAAAGAAATATTTGCACGGCGACGCAGTAGTCGCGGTCAGCCGTGAAATTGAAGAGGTGCTGATATCCTGTGGAATTCCCAAGGAAAAAACCAGCACCATCCACAGCGGCATCGACGCCTCCATGTACCCCACGGAAAGCCGCAAGCACCCGGTCCTGACCATCGGAGCCGTGGGCGCACTCAGTGAACAGAAAGGGTTCGAGGTACTCATCGAGGCCCTGGGTCATCTCAAGGACAATCAGTCCATGCCGGACTGGCAGTGCATGATCGCCGGGGACGGCCCGCTCAGACATGAACTGAAGCTGCTGGCCGAAAAACTCGACCTGGCGCGGTCCATCCTGTTCCTGGGCTATCGCGACAGCCGAGAAGTCCTGCCGGAAATGGATATTCTGACCATCCCGTCCATCGACGGCGAGGGCTCCAATGCGGTCATCAAGGAAGGCTGGGCCACACAGACACCTGTCATCACATCCGATCTGCCGTCCAACCTCGAACTCGTCACCCATGAGCACGACGGCCTGGTCTTCTCCAACAAAGACGCCAGGGAACTCGCCTCAGCCATCGTCCGCTTGGTCAACGACCCGGAACTGGCTCACAGGATGGTGGAAAACGGTTCTGAGTCGGTCATGCGCTACACGGACCAGACCATGGCCGAGCAGTACATCGCCCTGTATGGCCGTCTGCTGAATCACCCGGCCTGATCACGTCCTGATCACCGATATTACTTGAATTTCCCATCCAGGATCAGATGGGAGAAGTAGCCTGTCGCAAAGGCCGCATAGAACGGCAGAAAGACCATTATCGCATTTTCCGCCTGCATGAAGAGCGGAATGGCCAGGATGGGGATCGGCACAAGCAGCATGGCCCACCATGTGTGCGTCCATCCCCGGTGTGATCCCACTGCCGGCAGCATGGAAAAAAGCCCGAACCAGGCGGCCCAGACATACAGCCCGCGCATGATCAGGCCCAGGTCCATGGCCACGAACACCGCGTAATAGAGATTCTGCCCCTTGGAATTGGTATCCACATCCGGGAACAGCGCCCCGAGCAGGCAGAATCCGATCAAACCGGCGGCCATCAGGGGGTCAAAGACCATCCAACCGAGCAGGATGGCCCCAACCACGCCCATGACGCCGAAAAAGAGTCCTCCGGCAAGGTGTCCGCGATAATCAGGCATATGTCTGGAATACAGTCTAGGCGCACACGCTGTTCATGACAAAGCGTCTGCATTCTTCATATAAATCGGGAACTTTGTACGGAGTTAGGAAGCGGGTACGGACCGCGCCGACGATATTGCCGTAAATGAGGAAAGCTGTCTGGACCACAGGCAGGTCGTTGATGGAACCGTCTTCGATCCCCTTGCGCAGGAACTCCTCGATCAGGTCGATGAGCTGCCTGAATTTTGCGCCGATCTTTTCCCGATCCAGGTCCGGGTTGTCGTCGCTGAACGGTGAACAGCGGATAACCGTGGGAAAGGTCTTCTCGTTCTCCACGGTGAAGTCGAGATACGCTTTGACCAAAGCTCCCAACCCTTCGCAGCCGTTCCTGCAGTCTGCGGTCTTTTCCCGAAGCACTGCGATCATGGTATCGATGAGCTCACTGCCCGCCACCATGAACAAGTTCTCCTTGGAATCATAGTAATGAAAGACCAATCCCGAAGCCACCCCAGCCTGTTCGGCCACCATCTTCATGGTGGTTCCGGCGTATCCGCACCGAGCGAACGTCTCCTGGGCTGCCGACAGAATTTTCTCTTTCTTGGTCATCTACAACTCCATATTGAATGATAGGACGGGTCAATACCTGCAACTGCTTAGTACGTCACGCAACCGAGTTCAAGAGATAATTCCCCGGCATGGAAAAATCAAAGGGCGGCAACCGAAGTTGCCGCCCTTTGAATACGTATCCATCAGGAATTACATTGCGTCGGATGACTGCAATTCCTCGATCTGCTTGTCTATTTCCTTTTGAAGCCTTTCGGGCAGTCCCATGATGTCGGTGTTCAGGAAGCCGCGTACGATGGTGGAAGTCGCCTCGTCCTCATCCAGGCCGCGGGCCATGAGATATTCGATTTCCTCCTGGGCGATCTTGCCCACGGAAGCCTCGTGGGAGAGCTCCACACCCTCCTCGGTGCCGTCCAACTCGGGAATGGCCCAGATACGTCCGCCGCCGAGTATCAGGCCCTGACATTCCAGGTGTCCCTTGCTCGGGACGTGGTGGGCGGCGATGTGGCCCCGGTTGATTATGGTGCCGCCCGAGGAGATGGTTCGGGCGATGATCTCACACCGGGTGTTCGGGGCGTTCATGATCACACGGTTGCCCATGTCCAGGAGGGAACCTTCGGTGGCCACAACCACTGAATTGAAGCGGGCCACGGAATCCGAGCCGTTCAACTCGATGGAGGGGTACATCTGCAGATCCTTGACCGGCTTGAGCAGCACGTAGTTGCTCAAGAATTTACCGCCCTCCTCGACCACACCCGCGGAACGCGGTCGGACCGCGACGCTATCGGACCAGTTATGCACCATGGTAAAGGTCAACGAAGCGTTTTTCTTGACGAAAAATTCGGAAATGCCGAGGTGGGCACCGGCCTTGGTGCCGTGGGCCACGGAACAGCCGGTAATGATATGCGCTTCGGCGCCCTCTTCGATGATCACGATGTTGTGGACGTTCTGGCCCACCTGCTCGGACTTGAGCATCAGACAGGACTGAATAGGGTCCTTGATCTTGGCGCCGGCCTTGACGCGGATGAAGTACCCGCCGTGCAGGTTGTCGTGGGCCTCACGGGTGTATTCGTCCTTGTCCGGGTCCACCTGGGTCCAGAAATACTCCTTGAGTCCGTCGTATTTCTTCAGGGCGTCCTTGATGTCCATGATCTCGACGTTGTCGTCCTTGGACTGACAGTGCACCGAGGACTGATCCATCTGCAGGAATGTGGCGGAACGGGTCGACAGGTCCGTGACCACCCCCGCCATGAGGAGCTGATCCTTGTCCTCCTGGGACAATTCGTTCAGGTCGGCGATGGCTGCCTGGCTCACCCCGTCAAAATTGAAATCTTTCAGATCGACTTTGCTCATATTCTGTCTCCATGGGGAGTTGCTAGTTCATGCAGCGAACGCATTCCTGGTAGCCGTGCTGGCGGATATGATCCAGGATGTCCCTGGGACGGCCCTCACAACACAGGTGGCCCTGATACAGAACCTGGCCGCGATCGGCGTTGACGTAGTCCAGGATGTACCCGGTATGGGTGATGATCAGCCCTGCGGTCTTGGTCTGCGCCTTGCGCTCCTTGAGACTCAGATCCGTGGCCAAATCCGGGGCCAGATCGAAATTGCCGTCCAGCACGTCACGGGCAACCTTGCCGACCAGTTGCATGTTTTCCATGTCCACGCCGGATTCGGGCTCGTCAAAGAGCACGAGGTCCGGCTGCTGGGCCATCAACTGAAGCAACTCTGACCGCTTAATCTCGCCGCCGGAAAATCCCGCATTGATGTCACGGTCGAGAAATTCGGTCATGTTCACGGTCTCGGCCAGCAGGTCGGGGTTCACGTTGCCCTTGCGGGAACACATCTGCACCAGATGGCGGGTTCGCAGGCCGTGGATGGTCGGGGGACGCTGAAAGGACATGCCCAGCCCCAGCCGGGCACGCTCATACATGGGGGCGTCGGTGATATCCTTGCCCTTGAATATGATCCTACCCTTGGTCACCTCGTATCCGCCAAAGCCCATGAGCGACATGAGCAAGGAGGTCTTACCGGAACCGTTGGGTCCGAAGAGGATGAACGTTTCCCCTTCATTTATTTGGAGATTGATCCCCTTGAGGACCTCTTTATCGCCAATGTTGACATGCAGGTCTTCTATGGTCAGCATCGCATTCCTCGCTTTGAATCGTTTCGCAACAGGCTCAATACTTAAGCGCGCCCCGGAAGTCCAGTGAATGATACGGGACTTGCTCCCCCGGGGGGATTGGATATACTCGGTTCGACCAAAGGATGGAATTACAATGGCTAAAAAGCGTATAACCGATCTAGGCGATCTCAAGCAGATCAAGTTCAAGAAGGAAAAAGAGGACATCTATTCCCTTCCTTACGAAAAGAAAAATGAGGCTCCTGAGGAGAAAGTCAACCCCCCGGATGCACCTCGGGATGAGGAAATCTTCCTGAACGCCATGCAGGGCGTCGAAAAGATGGACGGCAGCTCCGGACGCCAGGTCGCTCCGTCTCCGGAAGCCCCCAAGCAACCGGCGATTTCGCCGGAAGACGAAACCCGCCGCGACCTCGACCGTTTCATGCGCGGGGAGATCGAATTCGAACTCGAATACACGGACGAGTTCCTCTACGGATACGTGCGCGGCCTGGACATCAAGACCTTCCAGCAGCTCAAATCCGGCTCCCTGAGCGTGTCCGCGCACCTCGACCTGCACGGCATGACCCAGGATCAGGCACAGGAGAGCCTTCTCTTCTTCATCAAGGAAAGCTACCTGCAAAACTACCGCTGCGTCCTGGTAGTCACGGGCAGGGGCCGCAATTCACCGGGCGGTCTAGGAGTCCTCCGCTCCGAGGTGGGCACCTGGCTGACCCGGGACCCGCTCAGACGGGTTGTCCTCGCCTTCTGCACCGCCCAGCCCAAGGACGGCGGCGCAGGGGCCGTATACGTACTGCTCAGGAAACAAAAAAAGACCCAGGGCAAAGTGCGATGGGACATTTTCACCCGGTCCGACTAGATCCGGGTTGCCGGGCATGAAAAAACCCCCGCCCTTTCGGACGGGGGTTTTTGCTTTCTAAGCGGGTGCCGCAGCGGATTCTGCGGCATGGGCTTCTTCGGCCGGGGCCTGCTCGGCTCCGCCGCCCAGCCCGGCCAGTTCCTTGGCCATGGCCAGCTCCTCTGCGGAGAATATCTTGTTGATGTCGATGATGATGATGAACTGGTCGTTCTGACGACCCATGCCCTTGATGTACTCGGCATTGATGGCCGCGCCCATCTTGGGAGCCGGCTCGATGGTGTCCGGGGTCATCTCGAAGACTTCGCGCACCGAATCGACCAACGCGCCCATGATCGTGAATTCGCCTTCGAATTCGATCTCCACGATGATGATGCAGGTGTCCACCGTATCCTCGCCCTGGCTCATTCCCAGCTTGAGACGCATGTCCACGACGGGCACGGCATGCCCGCGCAGATTGATGACGCCGCGCATGAACTTCGGGGTCCTCGGGATTTTGGTGATGGAGGTCAGTTCCAGGACCTCGCGCACCGTGCCGATGTCGAGAGCGAAGATTTCCTTGCCCAAGGTAAAGGTCAAAAATTGATTGATATCCTTCAACGCTTCATCAATCATGGGAACCCCCTGTTATATTTTCACCTTCATGATATCGCCTTGCTGCATCGGATGGTCTGGCCCTACTTGCGACAGAGCCTTTTGAAACGATGCCATTCTCTAATTACTCAATATACACGCCGACATGAAAAAACCATTATAAATATTTCCGGCCCCGATACAACGTGTCACCTATTTCCTGTCGATATATATATCAAAAAAAAAGCAAGGGGTGCAATTTTTCCGCAAAAAATGATTGACAACCAAACCGCTCGCGGATAGTTACTCACTTCGCGTCGGGATGTAGCGCAGTCTGGGAGCGCACTTGAATGGGGTTCAAGGGGTCGGAGGTTCAAATCCTCTCATCCCGACCAAACGATGAAATACCCCGCTGGACCGATTCAAACCGGTCCGGCGTTTCATCGAAACCAGCTGAAAAGCTGACGTAGCTCAATCGGTAGAGCGCGTCCTTGGTAAGGACGAGGTAGGCAGTTCAATCCTGCTCGTCAGCTCCACATATCAAAGCCGCTGATCGCAAGATCAGCGGCTTTCTCTTTTGCCTCTCCCTCTTTCCGTCTTTGAGCGCGGCATTGCCAGAAGCAGTTGATTTCAAAAGTATGTCAAGCGCTCATTTTATCTTATAGGCTGTTTTTACTCTACATTCGTTCACAAAACCGGGTTTTGCCGAAAACCGGGGGTATGCTGATTCGGATTCCCGGAGAAGGTTTCCGGGAACGAAACCCGAGAGGAGACAATGCCCCCCTATTCATACCAATTGCGGCACGACCGGAACGGTCGAATCATTGAGAAACAGGAAACCGTGGCCGGAAAATCCGTTACCTGGAAATACTCCTACGACAAGGAAGGCCGCCTTTTCGAGGCGCACCTGGACGGCAGGCTGATCTGCCAGTGCCTCTACGACAGCCAAGGCCGCCGCATCCGGGACTACCTGCCCGCCACCGCCGGGCCGAGCTACCGCGACTATCAGTACACCATGGACAACCGTCTGCTCCGCGCGGGCAACAACACGTACACCCACGACGACAACGGGTTCCGCTCCATCTGGTCGAACGGCGGCACGTACCATCTGTACGAGTACGCGCCGGACTATCGCCTGCTCAAGATGGAGGTGGAAGACCAAAATCGTGTCTACACCTACCACCACGATGATGACGGCCAGCGGGCAGCCAAATATTTCAACGGCAAACTCGTCGAGGCCTACCAATGGCTTGACTTCATCAGGCTTGGCGCGTTCCACGACGGGCACATGGGTTATACGTTCGACTACGCGGATAACGCGCGGATTCCCTCGGCCATACGCCGCGAAGACGGTGCCGTATTCACCCTGCACTACGACCAGGTCGGGTCCCTGCGCGTTGTTGCCGATGCACACGGCAACATGATAAAGGAGGTCCTGTACGATCCATTCGGCGGCATCATCGAGGACACCAATCCGAGCTTCCGCATACCCTTCGGCTTTGCGGGCGGACTGCATGACCGCGATTTGGGGTTCGTCCGTTTTGGTTGGCGTGACTACGACGTGAACACCAGTCGGTGGACCACGCCTGATCCCATTGGGGATAAAGGCGGTGATCCGGATTGGTATGGGTATTGTCTGGATGATCCGGTGAATGGGGTGGACCCGCTGGGGCTTACCAGCTTCAACGATTTTATTGACGACTCAGCGCTGTTGTTGAAGGAAAAGCTCAGCTGGCGGGATGTTTATGTTTGGCGAGCCAACGAAGGTGCATGTCAACAATGTTCCCGCCTTGATGGGACGCTGCAAGAAGATGCCGACGTTGAATCCAAAAGGCCACACCCAAATTGCAAATGTACAATTGAAGTTTGTCGGGAAGGCCTGGAAAGCGATGATTGGCAACATGCGTATGAACGTGAGCCGCATTACGAAGTATATATCAAAGCCTCCAATCTGACGGGCGCCGCCGCAATAGCAAGTTGGAAACGCGTTACCCCGGTGGTGGAAAGAAAAGCATGTCGACGCGTCAGAATTTGCCCCTCAGAAGGTAAAACCATTTTGGAAGAAAAAACACTCTATAGAGAAACGAATCAACATGAAACACAAACGACAAGAGCAACCTGCTGGGTTGGCCGGGGAGATGCCTCGGAACCTGGAATTTGTACTGCGAATAATCCTTGGACAGGTGAAACGGCAGTTGTTGAGCGGTAATGCCCTATCTGTTCTCGTATTTGTTTGTGTATTGCCCGCGTCCTTCTGCCATGCTGCGGACGCATTGTCCGCCAAGAGTTTTCTCGGTCCCATTCCCGGAGTACGTTACTTTTACGCCGATGGACACGGGACGGAAATGACGGTCCGGGGCATTGCCTGGACCGACTCGGGTGTGCTTATGGTCGAGGAAGAGACGGTGTTTCCCGCCCTCCCCTCCGAAGAGTGCGGCGGAATGAGAACTCTTTCGGAAGTTTACGGCTTATATGTTGTCGATTCACGTCTTATGCGCAGGGGATACCCTTTGAACGGCGGTGTAAAGGATTCGATTCTTCTGGACCTGGGGACCAAACACTGGGCCAACCCCGTAGCCCTTCTTCCTGCGGGAACACACGATCTTCACCGAGCTACGCCCGGTTTAAATGTATGCCGCCAGGCAGACAAAACACAACGGAAGCTGTTCGGAAAAGAGAGAACAGTGCTGGCGATACGATGTAGCCGCAACATCCCGTCAAAGTATGCCTCCGATATTGGTCTGATTGGCCAAGGAAACATGGAACTCGTCCACATTGAAGTGGGAGGTAAAAAGGTTGGCACTTATTGAGAACTCAAATTGCCTCAATAAACGCCACTGTCACCCATTTGGGAATTGCATTGCCAAGGACAACCTCTCGCGGCACAGAATAGCTGTCATCACACAGAAGGGACATCCGCTCAAAAAAATTATTAAATAATTTCAATATATAAAATTCAACTCCGGCCATGGGGTTCAAGGGGCAGAGGCTCAAATCCTCTCATCCCGACCAAACGATGAAATACCCCGCTGGACCGATTCAAACCGGTCCGGCGTTTCATCGAAACCAGCTGAAAAGCTGACGTAGCTCAATCGGTAGAGCGCGTCCTTGGTAAGGACGAGGTAGGCAGTTCAATCCTGCTCGTCAGCTCCACATATCAAAGCCGCTGATCGCAAGATCAGCGGCTTTCTCTTTTATCCGAATTCACAACGCCCTACCCTGAACTGTCCACGATGCTGCCGAGCTGGTCGGCCACGAGATCGGCCAGGAGTTTTTCCAGGGAATAGTCCGGATCGGACGGCATGCGCATCTGGGCGGCCTTGTCGAGCAACTGGGCCTGGCTCTGGAGCTGTATTTCCTGGGACTGGAGGGAGTCCTCCTTGCCCTGGTACACGTCCAGAATCGACTCCATCTCGCTCTTGAGGGTCTGCACGTAGCCGAGTTGAGTCGCCCGCGTCCCTGCCGCGCCGAGGTCGGCTCCGGTCAGATCCGACCAGTTCACGCCGCTCGACGGATCATCGACGGAATGGAAGGTAATATCGAAGCCTCCGCTTGCGCTGGACTGGATGTGCACGTTGCCGGTGGCATCGATCTGGCTGGTGTCCCACTGGGAGCTGTCCAGCACGGCTATGCCGTTGTAATCGGCCCCGGAGATGGCCCCGGTTATCTTGTCCCGCAAGGCGTCGAAATCCCCCTGGACAACCAGGCTGGTGCCGTCCAGCTCCCCCGAGTTGATCTTGTCGATCATATCTTCCATCTCGTCCAGGGCATCGACGATGGTCGCCATCTCGGTTCGCGCCACGCCCATCATGGCGGCCGCCTCACCCACGTTGCGGGAGGCCTGGCGGACCGACTGGGCATCGGCACGCAACGTGCCGGACATGGCCTGCTCGAACGGGTTGGTAAAGGTGGTGGCCCTGACCGGATCGCCCAGCACCAGACTACGCAGGTCGCGTCCGACTGCGGACGAACCGAACAAACGGTTGGTCAGCATATCCTGCTGCAACAACTGCTGCGAATAGGTGTAGAGAAAGCTCTTTTCTATATCCGTCAAAGCCATGGCGTCTCCCGGACGGCAGATATATTAATACACATACGTTATCGACGGCCTGAGCAATATCTTTAGGGAGGGGCCAAAGCGACGGGCGACAAAAGAAAAAGGCCGACGAAAAGTCGGCCTTTCAAACAGGATGCTGATGGCAATTTATTGAACGAATTCGGACATCTTGGCAAATACAGCGTGACCACCGTCATGCCGTTCCACGCCGAGCACGTCCTGCAGCTTGTCCACCTGCTTGAGCATCTGGTCGAGGCGCTGATCAGCGTTGACCAGCAGCCAGATGCGGCTGGTGCCGCCGCCGTTGACCGGCATGCAGGCGATGCCCTCCACATTGTAGGCCCGGCGGGCGAACAGGCCGCAGATATGCGACATGACGCCCGGATGATTCCTCACGGACAGTTCGATGACGGTCTGCTTACACATTTTTCTCACCTCCGATCATTTCGCTATTGGCGGCTCCGGGGGGAACCATGGGATACACGGGCTCGTCGGCGTTGATGACCACATGGATCAGGGACGGACCGGGCTCGGCCAGGGCCTCTGCCAGGGTACCGACCGGATCATCGCTGCTGCACAGGTCGTGTGTCTTGATGCCGAACCCCTCGGCTATCTTCATGAAATCCACGCTTCGGGTGTATTCGGACGCGGTGTAGCGCTTCCCGTAGAAAAGGTCCTGCTGCTGGCGGACAAGACCAAGCGCATTGTTGTTGGTCAGGATGATCTTGATCGGGATATCGTACTCCATGGCCGTGGCCAAGTCCTGGATATTCATCATGATCGAGCCGTCGCCGGAAAAGCAGATCACGGTGCGGTCGGGTGCGGCCAGGGCGGCTCCCAGGGACGCGGGCATGCCGAACCCCATGGTGCCCAGCCCGCCGGAGGTCAGCCAGGAACGCGGCGAGGTGAACGGATACACCTGGGCGGTACGCATCTGGTGCTGCCCCACGTCGGTGCAGACGATAGCGTTTTCGCCCGCCAACTCCGCCGCCTTGAGGATGACGCCGTACGGGGATGTCGGATCGTCAGCCCCGGGAACGACCATGGGGTGAGCCTTCTTGAGGGCCTGGACACCGCGATTCCAATCGACGCGATCCTGCTTCTCGATCAGAGGCAGGATTGCCGCCAGGGAATCCTTGACGTCGCCGGTCACGGACGCGGTGGCCGTCTTGATCTTGTCCAACTCGCTGGGATCGATGTCCATATGCACGATCTTGGCGTTGGGACAGAACTCCGGAACCTTGCCGGTTGCCCGGTCGTCGAAGCGGACGCCGATGGCCACGAGCAAATCGCACTCGTCCAGAGCCAGATTCGTATACCGTGCCGCGTGCATGCCGAGCATGCCGATGTCCAGCGGATGGGTCGTGGGCATGATTCCAAGCCCCATGAGGGTCATGGCAGCCGGGATGCCGCCCTTCTCGGCCAATTCCCTGGCCAACCCGGCGGAACCGGACTGGATGACGCCGCCGCCGAGATACAGGATGGGCTTCTCGGCCCGGTTGATCATGTCGGCCGCCCGCTGGACCTCGGCGGGAATCAACTCGGCGGTCGGTTCGGGCATGCCTGGCTCGGGCCACTCGTCGAACTCCACCTCGGCCATCTGAACGTCCTTGGGCACGTCGATAACCACCGGGCCGGGACGGCCGGAGGCGGCTATGCGGAAGGCGGCGGGAATGACGTGGAGCAGGTCTTCAGCGGACCGGACAAGAAAATTATGCTTGGTGATGGGCACGCTCAACCCGTAGGTGTCCACCTCTTGAAAGGCGTCGGTGCCGATCATGGCCAACGGCACCTGACCGGTGATGCAGATGATGGGGATGGAGTCGAGCTTGGCGTCGGCAATGGCCGTCAGGGTGTTGGTGGCGCCCGGACCGGACGTAGCGAAGAACACTGCAGGCTTGCCCGTGACTCGGGCCATGCCCTGGGCGATGAACCCGGCTCCCTGCTCATGCCGGGTCAGGATGTGCCGGATGGTCGACTGGCCGAGGGCGTCATAGAGAGGCAGATTCGCCCCGCCGGGTATCCCTGCGATGGTCTCTATGGACTGCCGCTCCAACAATTTGATGATGATTTCCGCACCGTTCAATTTCATGAGAGCCTCCTGTTTGAACCCGTCGTCTGCATCTGGCGGGAATCCCAACAAAAAACCCCCGCCGGTACGCACCGACGGGGGTTTTGAAAATCGATTGATATTATCCCGCTATGGCGCGTCCCTATAGACACCACCTACTACTACGTCCACTACGACGCATACGTCGGCCACGATTAGGCCGGCGGGAATAATGGAAATGGTGTTTTGAATGCGCAACATCGGAATGTTTCCTTTGATTTGTTATCAATTCACCTAATCGGGCCAACAAAAAAGGTCAAGCGTTTTTCGAGTCCCCCCAAACACTTGCCATTTCCGGACTTACCGCTATTATTCGGCGAACCCCGGAGGTACCCCATGGATATATTGGTAATCCTGGCCCATCCCGACCCGGCCAGCTTCAATCATGCCATTGCTCGCCAGGCGATACAAACGCTGAAAGACAACGGCCACGTACCCATCTTTCACGACCTCTGCGCCGAGGAATTCGACGCCCTCCTGCCTGCAGCAGAAATCCCCCGCAGGGCCGATCTTCCCGCGACCATCGCCGCCCATTGCCGGGAAACGGCGACGGCTGACGGCATCATTGTCGTGCATCCCAACTGGTGGGGCATGCCGCCCGCCATTCTAACAGGCTGGGTGGACCGTATCATGCGCCCCGGAGTGGCATACGAGTTCGTGGAAGGCGATTCGGGAGAAGGCGTACCCGTGGGATTGCTCAAGGCGGATAAAGCCCTGGTGTTCAACACGTCCAACACTTCCGCGGAACGGGAGGATCGCATTTTCGGTGATCCGCTTGACCGGATATGGAAAGATTGCGTTTTCGACCTGTGCGGCGTGCAGGACGTGACCCGGCACATCTTCCGCATCATCGTCACCAGCACATTGGAAGAACGGCAAACCTGGCTGGCCGAAGTAGCCGAGGCCGTGGCGAACGCGTTCCCGAAATCGTGATCACGACGACCGGTGAACCGTTGGAATGCGGCCGATCACAACTGATCACCCCCTGCTACAACCGGTCCACCGCCAGCCAGAAGGCAACGGTCCCCACGAGCAGGCGGACCACGTGGCCGACATGGAAATGGTAGCCCCAGTCAATGGCGAACATGGCGACCACCGCCACCACGAAGCCAGCCAAAATGCACTTCCGCCAGATATTCAACCGCAACAGATTCATTTTCACTCCGCAAAAAAGGGTTACGGAAATACCGTAACCCTTTTGTTTTCCTGACTCAACAGTTTTCAGGAATGAATCCTACTATTTTGCCGACTTCTTTTTCGGTGCCGACTTCTTCCTGGCCGGTTTCTTGTCGTTCTCGTCCTTGCCGTAGGCAATGAGCTTGTCTGCCAGTCCCTTGAGTTTGTCATCCACCATGCGGTTGATGGTATTCTTGGGGTACGCGCCGGATTTGGTGCGCTCACCGGCCTTGATGCCGGTCAGTATCTCGATCCCCTGGTCTATGTTCTTTACCGCCCAGACATGGAACTTGCCTGCCTTGACGGCCTCGATGACTTCCTCGCGCAGCATGAGGTCCTTGACGTTGGGGTACGGGATCATGACCCCTTGTTTTCCAGTCAACCCGGCGTTTTTGCAACACAAGTAGAATCCTTCAATTTTCTGGTTCACCCCGCCGATGGGCTGCACCTCGCCGTATTGGTTCACGGAACCCGTGACCGCCACGTACTGCCGGAGAGGCTGGCCCGAAAGGCTGGACAGGAGCGCATACAACTCGGTGGAAGACGCGGAATCACCGTCTATGCCGCCGTACGACTGTTCAAAGGCAATGGAGGCGGCCAGCGACAAGGGCTTGTCCTGGGCAAACCGACTGCGCAAAAACCCCGACAGGATGAGCATGCCCTTGTTGTGCGTCGGTCCGGACATGTCCGCCTCGCGCTCGATGTTGATGATCCCCTCCTTGCCCAGCGCGGTGACCGCCGTGATCCTGGCGGGCTTGCCGAACATGTAGTCGCCCAGGGAATAGACGGCCAGGCCGTTGACCTGGCCCACCACTTCGCCGTCCGTGTCCACGAACAGACTGCCCCGGTCGATCATCTCCTGGATGCGTTCCTCAACCTGATTGGCCCTGTATATCTTGGCCTGGACGGCTTCTTTCACATGATCGCCCGTGACCACCTCGGCCCCTGCCCGTCCGGCGAAAAAGTTCGCCTCGCTCAACAGGTCTGCCATGGCCGGGAAGGCGGTGGAGATCTTCTCCTGACGGCCCGACCAGCGCACAGCCTCCTCCATGACGGCGGCGACTCCACCGACATCAAAAGGCTTGAGCCCGTTCTTGTCTATCTCCTTGCGGATGAAACGGGCCACCTGGCGCATGGATTCGTCGGTAATGTCCATGCTCGACTCGTAATCCGCACGCACCTTGAATATCTTGGGGACGTCCTCGTCATAGTGCTTGAGCAGTGTATAGAGATACGGGCTGCCGAGAACCACGACCTTCACTTCCATTTTGATCGGCTCCGGCTTGAGGCCGGTGGCGCTGATGAAATAATACGGATCAAATGTTTCAATTTCGATCTCTTCGGTTTTCAGAGCCCGCTTCAATGTCTGCCAGACCCCCGGCTCCATGATCGCATCCATGAGATTGATCACCAGGTAACCGCCGTTGGCCTTGACGAAAGAACCGGCCTTGATCTTGGTGTAGTCCGTGTGCCAACCGCCGTTCCGGTCCATGACTCGTTCAATTGAGCCGAACAGATTTCGGTAGGTGGGATAGGATTCCACTATGACCGGCGCCCCCTCGGTTTCGGAATTGTCCACCAAGAGGTTGACCTGATAGGGGTGAAAGACCATTTGCGGCGACGGCCCGGGCAACATCAGTCCGGGGATGGGCCCCTGCTTTGCGCCGCCTCCCAATCCCTTGATGGCCTCCAGATCCTCGACCATGTTTTCCAGCATGGAATCCAGGAACTGCAACACCTTGTCGTCTTCGTGCTTCTTGCGCAGCGGCTTCATGAAATCCTGGGCCAACGCCATGAACATGAGCCGATCCACTTCCTCGTGCTTTTCTCCGACCTCCTTCTGAAGGGTCTTCAACTCCTGCACGATCTGGTCTATTTCTTCTTTTAATTCCAAACGCTTATCCCGCAAACGTTCAAACTCGTCCCGGGGAAAACGGCCATGCTCAACCAACTCTTCCAGCTCGATCATACGCTTGGGTTCGCCGTCCACGAGAGGGACCACGTCAGGCCGCTGGATAGGGCCCATCTGCATGCGGACCACGACCAGACCGGTGTCCTTCACCTGATCCTCGATGGCCTTGTAGAAGCTCATGACCTTCTTTTCATGGGCCTCGGCGATCTGGTTCTTGCGGTTGATGTACTCCTCACTCTCGAAGAGTTGCGGGGCTTCCCGCTTGATGACGTCGAGAAAGTTCTGGATGTCCTTCTTGAACCGTTCACCCTCGCCCGGCTTGAACCGGAGCATGATCGGCGCTTCCGGCTGCTTGAAATTGTTGACGTAGCACAGATCGCAAGGCGTCTGGTCGTTGTCCGTCATTTCCTCCAGAAGCCGACGCACCGTGGACAAACGGCCAAGGCCGGGCTCTCCTGTGACGAATATATTGTATCCCTGCTTGATCATCCCCATGCCGAAACGGAATGCCTCCACCCCGCGCCGCTGCCCGATGATCTCGTTCTGGGGATCCAGGTCGTCCGTGGTCTTGAAGGGAAGCTGCTTGGAATCGGGAGTCCACTTGAGCTTTTCAACGGGAACCTCACACGTGTCATTCTTTTTGACCATTGTTTGTCTCCGTATTTTATTTCCTTTTAATTTCAATCCGTTGTCCAGTCTGACTGATACATCTCGGCAGTTTCACGGTAAGTACGCCATCCTTGTAGACAGCTTTGACCCCGTTCGTACGGATGAGGCACGGCAGCCTGACTTCTTTGCGAAGGGTCCGCGAACTCCTGATCTTCCCGCTCACCTCGACATACTCCGCCGTAATGATCAATCGACGCTCATGCACGGATACCTGCACGTCATCGGGTTTGATGTTTCCCAATTCCAACCGGGCCACGAGGGTATCGCCTTCCTCGCTCAGTTCGAGATCGCCGGACATTCGGCAGACCATGGCCGGGAGGTCAAAGTCCAGGCACAAATCATCGAAAAGCCTATCCATTTCACTTCGCATGCGTGAAATCTCGTTACGGCTCCATCGTTTCAAATCAGCCATGAAAGCATTCCTCCTGAGCAGTATTCCTTCATACGAACTCATAGTCATGAAAGGATGTTACAAGCTATCATATATCGCAAAAAAAGGACAAGGGGGGCCGCCGAAAAAACGGCGGCCCCCCTTACTTGGCAAAAAAGGGATCGGAACTACAGGCTACGGAACAGGGAGGATACGGCCAGGACGACGAATCCGGTTGAAACGAGCCAAAACGGCCTCACGAGATCTTCAAGTGCGGGAACGGACATGACGTCAATCTGAATGAGGATGCCGACCACTCCGATGATGACGCCGATTACCCAGGTGATCAACTGCGGTGCGCTCAGATTCATGAACAAAGGCTCCATTACTTTGCTATTGGTTGCGATCTATTCGGAATTCTTGACAAATTCCTCAGCTTCCGCTTTGGGAAGCGGCTTCGAGTACAGATAGCCCTGACCGTAATCGCATTGCAATGAATAAAGCAAGTCCCTTTGGCGCTCGGTTTCGATGCCCTCCGCCACCACGCGCAGGCGCAAACTGTGCGCCATGTTGACGATGGCACGGACAATCTCAATGTTTTCGGGGGCCGTTTCCATCCTCTGGACAAAGCTCAAGTCTATCTTGAGCTGGTCCGTTGGAAACTTCTGAAGATAGCTCATGGAGGAATACCCGGTGCCGAAATCGTCGATAGACAGCATGATGCCGAGTTTTTTCAACATGTTCAGCTGGTTGACGGACTTGACCGCATCCAGCATGACGACCGTTTCCGTGATCTCAAGCTTGAGGCAACTGGCCGGCAGCCCGGTGCTGTCCAAGATTCGTCCCACCGAGGTCGCCAATGCCGCTTCGGAAAACTGCCTCGCGGAAATGTTGACGGCAATGTTGAGATCCCTGGCAGCGGGATATTTCTGCCGCCACCCTTCCATGACATGGCAGGCCTCTTCAAGAATCCGGATTCCAAGCTCGACGATCAACCCGGTCTCCTCGGCCACCGGAATGAACTCACCGGGGCTGACCATGCCGCGATCCGGATGATTCCACCGCGTCAGGGTCTCAAACCCGTAGAGTGTGCCGTCCGCAAGATTGACTATGGGCTGAAAATACGGTTCGAATTCACCCGCCTTCAGGGCGCGGATGAGATCCTGCTCCATGGCCAGGACATTGACGACTCCTTCCCGCATCTTCTTGTTGTAGACGACGATGCGGCTCTTGCCCCGTTGCTTGGCCTCATTCATGGCCACCTGGGCATTATGGACCATGTCTTCGGCATCCACATGTCCCGCCGACGCGATCTCGTAACCGATGCTGGCTGAAATGGTGAACTTGTTGCCGTCCACGTCAATCGAATCCTTGATGGAATTGTGGATCATGGCAATGAGGCCGCTGACATCCGATTTACGGGCAACATCTTCAATAAGAACGCCGAATTCATCGCTTCCGAACCGGGCCACGGTGTCCGCAGGACGAACCGTCTTCTGCAGTTGGACGGCAATGGCCACCATGAGTTTGTCACCCACGGAGTGGCCATAGTGGTCATTCACGGCCTGGAATCGGTCCAGATTGATATACAGGACCGCGAACCACCCCTCGGACCGGGAGGCACGCTCCGCAGCCTGTCCCACGCGGTCAATGAACAGTGCCCTGTTCGGGAGGCCTGTCAGGGAATCATGCAGCGTCCGGTGCTCCAGTTGCCGCTCCATGCTCTTCCTGTTGGTGACGTCACGCATGGACACGCGAATGCCCATCTCCTCACCTTCCTCGCCATGAATGGCGTGCCTGACCATGCTCAGCCACTTGAGCTTGGCGCCGGCGTCGTTGATCCTGAAGTCCAGGCTCTTCTCGTCGTCCAGGCTTTCATCGCTTATGAAGCTGAGCCATCCGGGAAGATCGTCCCGGTGAATAATGCGCTGTATCAGCGTAGGATCGTCCTGAAACTGCTCGGGATTATACCCGCTGATCCGTTCACAGGACGGCGACATGTAATGAATCCCGCCATCCTGGGCAAACCAGATTTCCCAGTCGTAGTTGTAATCGGCCACCATGCGGTAGCGCTGTTCCGATTCCTTGAGCGCCACCTGGGAGGCCTCAAGCTCCGCCACGGTCGCTTCCAGACGGCGGGTCGTTTCTTCAAGGGAGCGTTTTTTCCTGTGCAGGTCGGCAAAAATATTCGTTTTTCCTCGCAAAACCTCTGGCTCGACAGGCTTGATAAGGTAATCGACCGCCCCGAGTTCATACCCACGGAAAATATGTCGCTGCTCCTTGCTGATGGCCGTGATGAAGATGATGGGGATATGCTTGGTGGCTTCCGAACTGCGCAATTCCTCGGCCAGTTCGAAACCATTCATCCCCGGCATCATGACGTCCAGCAACGCCACGGCATAATCGTGATCCTCCAGGCTTTCCAAGGCCTGCGATGCGGACTCCGCCATCACCAGGTTCAAGTCATATCCCTTGAGGATTCCCTTGATCAGCCTGAGATTGATCTGTTCGTCATCAACGACGAGAACATCAACTATTTCACTCATCACAACTCGTATTTTTTTATACCACATGCGCAGATAGTACCATTAACATATGCCCAACACCGTGAAAATGGTTTTATAATATTCAAAGCAATGGTCGGTTGCACGGCAACAGGCCGGACAACAAATGCCGGCGGTTTGACATTTCCAGGCAAAAACGTTTAGACGCCAAGCTCTCAAAAAGGATAAGGAGACCTCATGCCCGAAAAACGCGCACGCTTCATGCAGGCCTTGGACGACCACCACCAGTGGCCCTGCCCCTATGTCTACAAATTCATCATGCCCACGGATAAACTGCCGGATTTCACCGCCCTGTTTCCCGAGGACAAGATCGAGACCAGGACATCGAAAAAAGGGAAATATACCAGTGTAACCATGGTTTCGAACATGTGTTCGGCAGTCGCTGTCATGGAAGTTTACGAGAAAGCCGCCCAGGTGCCCGGATTAATGTCCTTATAATCTACCCCCACGCCTTTACACGCCCACATGGTGTGCTTACAATAGTCCCGTGCGATCGAATCGCACTTGTTACATGTATTCATACAACACTCAGACGGAGACTGCCATGTGGGAATATACCGACAAAGTAAAAGAACATTTTCTCAACCCGCGCAACGCGGGTAAGATCGAAGACGCGGACGGCATCGGCGAAGTCGGCTCGTTGGCCTGCGGCGATGCGTTGACGCTCTATATCAAGGTTGATGACGACAACATCATCACGGACGCCAAATTCCAGACCTTTGGCTGCGCCAGCGCCATCGCCTCCAGCTCCGCCCTCACGGAGATGCTCATCGGCAAGCCCGTTGAAGAGGCGGAAAAGCTGACCAACAAGGACATCGCCGAATACCTCGGCGGTCTCCCACGCGAAAAGATGCACTGCTCGGTCATGGGCCAGGAAGCCCTGGAGCAGGCCATCAAGAACATGCGCGGCGAGGCCGGCACCAAGGCGGAACATTCCCACGAAGGCGAGTTGATCTGCGAATGCTTCGGTGTCTTCGACGAGGAAATCCTGCAGGCCATCAAGGCAAACGACCTCAAGTCGGTGGAAGACATCACCAACTTCACCAAGGCCGGTGGCGGCTGCGGCAAATGCCACGAGGACCTGGAACGTTTGCTGGCCGAGGCTCAAGGCGAGGCCGCTGCCTGTGCAACGCCCTCCGCCACCCCTGCCTATCCGGCTGAGGGCATGACCAACATCCAGCGCATGCACCTCATCGAATCGGTCATTGACGACGACATCCGTCCCGCTCTTCAGGCCGACGGCGGCGACATCCGCCTGATGGACATCGACAAGACCTCGGTCACGGTCCAGTTCATGGGCATGTGTTCCGGCTGCCCGTCAAGCAAGGCCACCCTGAACAATCTGGTACAGGGAAAGCTCCGGGAAAAGGTCGACCCCGCGATCACCGTGACGGAGGGCTAAATCATGAAGACCATTTACCTGGACAACAACGCCACCACGCAGGTGGACCCGGCTGTTTTCGAGGCCATCAAGCCCTATTTCACCGAACTGTACGGCAACCCCTCTTCCATGCACCGCTTCGGCGGTCAGGTCGGCGTGACCATCAAGGAAGCCCGGTCCTCCGTGGCCAAACTCCTGAACTGCGACAGCGACGAGATAATATTCACCTCCTGCGGCTCTGAATCTGACAACACCGCCATCCGCTCGGCGCTGAACTCCCGTCCGGACAAGCGCCACATCATCACCACCGCAGTGGAACACCCGGCTGTCCTGAGCTTCTGCAAGTTCCTCGAAAAGAAGGAAAACTACGAAGTAACCTACCTCGGCACCGACGAACGGGGACGGCTCGATCTCGATGAATACCGGAAAGCCATTAGCCCCGACACGGCCATCGTCTCGGTCATGTGGGCCAACAACGAGACCGGCAACATCCATCCCATCGAGGAAATGGCGCAGATCGCCCGGGACAACGGCGTGATCTTCCACACCGACGCGGTCCAGGCCGTGGGCAAGGTGTCCATAGACCTCAAGTCCTCTGCCGTGGACATGCTTTCCCTCTCCGGCCACAAGCTGCACGCCCCAAAGGGCGTAGGAGCGCTGTATGTGCGCAAGGGCCTTATGTTCCGCCCGTTGCTCATCGGCGGCCACCAGGAACGGAGCCGCCGCGCCGGCACCGAGAACACCACCGGCATCATCGCCTTGGGCAAGGCGTGCGAACTGGCCGCCAAGAACATGGAGACCGAGAATACGGTCGTCAGCCGCTTGCGCGACAAGCTTGAGGCAGGTCTCCTGGCCGCCATCCCGGACTCCAAGGTCAACGGCGACCCCGAAAACCGATTGCCCAACACGACCAACATCTCTTTCGGCTACGTCGAGGGCGAAGCGATCCTGCTCATGATGGATCAGTTGGGCATTGCGGCCAGCTCCGGCTCGGCCTGCACCTCCGGCTCCCTCGAGCCCTCCCACGTGCTCAAGGCCATGAGCGTGCCTTTCACCTTTGCCCATGGGTCCATCCGGTTCAGCCTGAGCCGGTTCAACACGGAAGAGGAAATCGACTTCGTGATCGAGAACCTGCCGCCCATCATCGAGAACCTGCGCAAGATGTCCCCCTTCTCCGCCGAGAAGGAAGGGCTCGCCTGCACCGGACCGGGGAGCATGCAATGAAAATAGCCAATGACATGACGGAACTTGTCGGCCGCACGCCGATGGTTCGCCTGAACCGGCTCTCCGAAGGGCTGGGCGCGACCCTGGTCGCCAAACTGGAATTCAACAACCCATGCGGCTCGGTCAAGGACCGCATCGCCAAAAACATGATCGAGGCCGCCCTTGAAAGCGGGGCCATCGATCAGGACACGACCCTGGTGGAACCCACCAGCGGCAACACCGGCATAGGCCTGGCGTTCGTTTGCGCGGTCAAGGGGATGAAGCTCGTCCTGACCATGCCCGAGTCCATGTCCATCGAAAGACGCAAGCTGCTCAAGGGACTCGGGGCCGAACTGATCCTCACCCCGGCCGCCGAAGGCATGAAGGGTGCCATTGCCAAGGCCGAGGAAATTGTCCGGAACACGGACAACGCCCACATGCTCCAGCAGTTCGAAAACAGTGACAACCCGGCCATGCACCGCAAGACCACTGCGCTCGAGGTCTGGGAAGACACCGACGGCCAGGTGGACATCTTCGTGGCGGGAGTGGGCACGGGCGGCTCCATTTCCGGCGTGGCCGAGGTGCTCAAGGGCAAGAAGCCTGAACTCAAAGCCGTGGCAGTCGAGCCGGCGGCCTCCCCGGTCCTGTCAGGCGGGCAGCCCGGCCCGCACATGATCCAGGGCATCGGCGCGGGCTTCGTGCCGAAGACACTGAACACCGACATCGTCGACGAAATCATCCGCATGGACAACGACACGGCCATCGAAACCGCCAAAAAGCTGATCGTCAAGGAAGGCATCCTCGGCGGCATCTCTTCCGGCGCCAACTGCGCTGCGGCACTGGAATTGGCCAACCGCCCGGAAAACAAGGGCAAGATGATCGTTTTCATCGTCTGCGACACCGGCGAACGCTACCTGAGCACCCCACTGTTCGATTAGGAAGGACGACATGACCGAAGACCAATATTCCCTTGCGGACGTGGTGGCGCTGCTCACCGAATCCGGCGACAGCGGCTCCGCCTCCCACCGCTATTCCGAGGACTCCCCCATGCCGTCCGTGGACGTGCTCTCGAAAATCGTCGAGGACCTGCGCTGCGTCCTGTTCCCGGGCTATTTCGGTCCGTCGGACATCACGCCGGACACCATGCCCTACTACCTCGGCGCGACCCTGGACCAGCTGACCCGCAGTCTGGCCGACCAGATCAACCGCGGGTACTGCTTCGTCTGCGACTCCACCAGGAAGGAACGGTGCAAGGACTGCGAGAGCAGGGCCAAACGTACCGCCGAGGCACTGATAGCCCGACTGCCGAAGATCAGGGAATTGCTCCTCACGGACGTGGAGGCGGCCTATGACGGCGACCCGGCGGCCAAGACGCACGGCGAGACCATCTTCTGCTACCCGTCCATCCGCGCCCTGACCAACCACCGGATCGCCCACGAGTTGTATCTGCTCGACGTGGACATCATCCCCCGCATCATCGGCGAGATGGCCCACTCGGACACGGGCATCGACATCCACCCCGGCGCGACCATCGGCAAATCCTTCTTCATCGACCACGGCACCGGCACCGTTATCGGCGAAACCGCAATCATCGGCAACAACGTCCGCATCTACCAGGGCGTCACCCTGGGCGCGAAAAGCTTTCCCAAGGGCGAAGACGAGCGGCTGATAAAGGGGTTGCCCCGCCACCCCATCGTGGAGGACGACGTCATCATCTATGCAGGGGCCACCATCCTTGGCCGCGTGACCATCGGCAAGAAGGCCGTCATCGGCGGCAACATCTGGATCACGCGCGACGTCCCGGCAGGCGCGCAGATCGTTCAATCAAGGGCCATGCAGCAATCCTTCGAGCACGGCGGCGGCATCTGACCGCCAATGCAAGAACACGAAAAGGGACGGACGCCGAAGCGCCCGTCCCTTTCAACTTGATTTTCCGAACCTTATTTTTCCAGATCCTGCACCATGGACGCCAGGCTCTGTCCCGAGGGGGACCTTGCTTCCGGATCTTTGGCGAGAATGTCTTTCCAAACCTTGAGAGCTGCCTGTTTGTCGTTCAGATCGTGCAGGTAGACAATGCCCATGTTGTAACGGGAGGTCATGTGCGTCTTGTCCAGGGCTGCGGCATGGCCGAAGGCCTCCACCGCCTTGTCGAACCGCCCGGTCCGGCGGTACATGACGCCGAGGTCGGACCAGACGTTCACCTGCATGGGTTTGAGGGCCAGTGCCCGCTCATAGGCGGTCACGGCCTGCTCATTGAGATCGTGGTCAAAACAGAAATTGCCGAGCTCCACCCACTTGGCCGCGTTGGTCGGGTCGGCCTGGGCCGCCTTTTCCAGGTTGGCCAGGGCCACAGGATTGGCCTCGTGCGGCTCCACCCCGGTCTGTGCAGGCGCGGACTGGGAAGTCGCCCCGGCCCGTTGCTGCTGTTGACCGACGTACAACATGGTGATGGCGTTGCCAATGAACGCCCCCACGGCAAGGGCCAGAAAAACCAGCAGAATAGCTGAACTTTTCTTTATATAATGTTCCTTGATTTCCTCGATTTCCCGTTCTCTCTTGTGAACGCCCATATTTCTTTCTCCTGATGATGAATTCCGTATTTCAGACCTGCTCGGTCAGGAAAAACCAAAACACGTTTTTTCTCATGTGTAAACAATGTGCAACCGGTCATGGAAGCCGTGCAATGCTTGACTTCCAAACCGACTTATACCAAGTTACAGCGTCACTTTTGAACGTCAACTTTTATCTAAAGAAATATACGGTTCCCGGAGGACTGAGAGACTCATGAGCGATTACAAGAAAACCCTGCTTCTGCCCAAAACCCAATTCCCCATGAAGGCCAACCTCAAGCAGCGCGAGCCCGAAATGCTCAAGTTCTGGGAGGAAATCAAGGCCTACGACGCCATGACCGAAGCCGGGGACGCTAACAACGACTACGTCCTTCATGACGGCCCGCCCTACGCCAACGGCCATATTCATATGGGCACAGCCCTGAACAAGGTCCTCAAGGACATCGTGGTCAAGTCCCGCAACATGCAGGGACAGAAGGCGCAGTATGTGCCGGGTTGGGACTGCCACGGCCTGCCCATCGAGCACAAGGTCGAGCAGGAACTCAAGAAGAAGAACAAGGAACTCGACACCCTGACCATTCGCAAGATTTGTCGCTCCTACGCAGCCAAGTGGCTGGATACCCAGCGCAAGGAATTCAAGCGCCTCGGCGTGCTCGGCGTGTGGGACGATCCATACATGACCATGAAACCGGAATACGAGGCGGCCACCGCCCGCGAACTGGGCCGTTTCATGGAACGCGACGGCGTGGTTCGCGGCAAGAAGCCCATCTACTGGTGTTGCGACTGCCGCACCGCCCTGGCCGAGGCCGAGGTGGAATACGAGGACCACACCTCCCCGTCCATCTACGTCCGCTTCCCCATGGCCGATGCGAATTTCAGGAAGATCGCCGATGTGGACGTGTCCAGACTGTTCATCCTCATCTGGACCACCACCCCCTGGACCATCCCCGACAACATGGGCGTGGCCGTGCACCCCGACTTCGACTACGCGCTGGTCGAGGTGAACGGCGACTGCTACGTGCTGGCTGAAGGCCTGCTCGAGGAATGCGCGGGCAAGTTCGGCTGGGACGCTCCCAAGACCCTGGCCACCTTCAAGGGCGCCGATCTTGAGGGTCTTGAGGCCAAGCACCCCATCTATGACCGCGTGTCCAATGTGGTCCTGGCCGATTACGTGACCCTGGAGACCGGCACAGGCTGCGTGCACACCGCCCCCGGCCACGGTCGCGAGGACTTCGAGACCGGCCTCAAGTACGGCCTGGAAATATATTCGCCCATGAACGATCGCGGCCAGTTCCTGCCCGAGGTCGAACATTTCGCCGGACTGAACGTCTGGGACGCCAACCCCAAGGTCATCGAAAAGCTGACCGAACTGGGCAACCTGATGGCATCGGAGAAGATCACCCACTCCTATCCCCATTGCTGGCGGTGCAAGGAGCCGGTCATCTTCCGGGCCACCACCCAGTGGTTCATCGGCATGGACGAAAACGACCTGCGCCAGCGTGCGCTTTCAGCCATCCGCAACGACGTGAAGTGGGTCCCGTCCTGGGGCGAGGAACGCATCTACAACATGATCGCAAACCGCCCGGACTGGTGCATCTCCCGCCAACGCAACTGGGGCGTGCCCATCTCGGCCCTGATCTGCGAGGACTGCGACGAGACCTGGTTCGACGCCCAATGGGTCTATGACATCTGCGACAAGTACGCACAGCACGAAACCGGCTGCGACTACTGGTTCGAGGCCCCGCTCGAGGAGATCGTGCCCGAAGGGCTGACCTGTTCCAAATGCGGCGGCAACCACTGGAAGCGCGAAACCGACATCCTGGACGTCTGGTTCGACTCCGGCACCAGCTATGCCGCCGTTGTCGAGCAGCGCAAGGAGACCCGCTTCCCGGCCGACCTGTACCTGGAAGGCTCGGACCAGCATCGAGGCTGGTTCCACTCCTCCCTGCTCGCCTCCGTGGGTACCCGCGAGACCCCGCCCTACAAGACCGTCCTGACCCACGGCTACGTGGTGGATGCCGAGGGCCGCAAGATGTCCAAGTCCATCGGCAACGTCATCGCGCCCCAGGAGATCATCGACAAGTTCGGCGCCGAAATCCTGCGCATGTGGGTATCCGCCTCCAACTATCAGGAAGACATCCGCATCTCGGACGAGACCCTGAACCGGCTCGTGGACGCCTACCGGCGCATCCGCAACACCTGCCGCTACCTGCTGTCCAACCTCAACGACTTCGACCCGGCAAACCAGGTCGCAGCGGGAGACCTGCTGCCCCTGGACCGCTACGCGCTGGACATGGTGTCCCGCCATCACGCGACCGTGCAGGAAGCCTACAGAAAATTCGAATTCCACAAGGTCTACCACACCCTGCACAACCTGTGCGTGGTCGACCTGTCCGCCTTCTACCTGGACATCATCAAGGACCGCCTCTACGTCGAGGAGGAGAACGGCCTCAAGCGCCGCTCCGCCCAGACCGTGCTCTGGCAGATCCTGCTCATGCTGCTCCAGGACATGGCCCCGGTCCTGTCCTTCACCGCAGAGGAAGCCTTTCAGAACCTGCCCGACGCCATCAAGGCCGCCCTGCCGCAGGACAAGACGATGTTCGCCCTGCGCTTCACCCCCGACGCCACCGGCCTGACCGGGGACGAACGGGCCAAGTGGGAAAAACTGGCCCTGGTCCGCGGCGAGGTGAACAAGGCCATCGAGCCCAAACGCAAGGACGGCGTCATCGGCAAGTCCCTGGACGCAAAGGTGACCCTGTACGCCACCGAGGAAATTCGCACCCTGGTCGAGGCGCAAGAGGTTGACTCGCGCGAGTTCTTCATCGTCTCCAAGCTGGAGCTGGCCGATCTTGCGGACGCACCCGCAGACGCCTTCCAGGGCGAGGACATGACGGACCTCAAGGTGGGCGTTGCAGCGGCCGCAGGCGACAAGTGCGAACGGTGCTGGCGCATCTCCGAGGACCTGGGCACCGACCCGGACTACCCGGATGCATGCCCGCGCTGCACCGCTGTGCTGAAAACCCTCGCCTAGGGGACGTATGAACCGCTACAAGCTTGCAACCATATGGGCTGCGGCCACCGTGATCATTGATCAGATCACCAAGCTGATCGTGCACAACACCATGCAGGTGTGGACGGGCGAGCCGATCATCCCCGGCTTCTTCAACCTTGTGCACGTGCTCAACAAGGGCGCGGCCTGGGGGTTCCTGGACAACGAGTCCATCGACTGGCAACGGCCCATGTTCATTGCCATCTCCGTGGTGGCCGTGGCGGTCATCGGTTGGATGCTGCGCACCCTGGATGATGGTGACAGGTGGATGATCGCCGGACTGGGCATGATCGCGGGCGGGGCCATCGGCAACGCCATCGACCGGACCTGGCTCGGTTTCGTCATCGACTTCCTCGACTTCTACGTGGGCACGTACCACTGGCCCGCCTTCAACGTGGCTGACAGTGCGCTGACCGTGGGAGCCGGATGCATCATCATTTCCATGTTATTCAACAAGAAGACGGCCGAATAGCCGCCATCATTCAATATCTCAAGGAGTTATCATGTTTGCAGATTTTTCAGCCCTGACACCGACCCAGTGGGCCATTGTCCTCGTCTCCGTCGGGGCCTGCTTCGGCTACAGCGCCTGGGCCATTCTGGACGTCTGGAAACGGAACTTCGAATCCCCCACGGAAAAAAGCCTCTGGATGCAGATATGCATTTTTATTCCCATTCTCGGTGCAACCGCGTATCTATTTCTTGGCAGAAAAAGAGGGAGCAAAATATCATGATAAATTTTACCAAGTATATCATAGTATTGCTGATCGGCATTTTCATGTTCGGCCTGACCGGTTGCGTCACCAAGACCGACGTGGAAACCATCCAAATGGAACGCCAACAGGACCTGAACCGCATCAAGCAGCTTGAGGCCGAGCTGGATGAATCCAAGCAGCTCCTCAAGGAAGAGATCAACAAGTCCAACGATCCGCTCCGGGCGCGTTCCGCCGATATGTGGGTGGAAATCCAGTCCCTGCGCACCGATTTCGCCAAGCTGCGCGGCCAGTTGGATGAGCTGAACATCCGCATGGATCGCCAGGTTGGGGATGCCGATTCCGCCATCACGGTGGAACTGCTGGAGAAACGTCTCCACGAGGTGGAATTCGCCATGGAAAACCAGCTGGCGGTCGAGCTGCCCAAGGTCTCGACCCAAGAGGTTGATCCCATGGACGTCCAGCCTGCGGCAGCAGACGCTGCAACCCCGGACAATGCCGAGACAACCGTTCAGCCCGCCACAACCGGCCGGGAACCCGCAGCAACCCCGGCAGAGCCTCCGGCGGACACAGACCCGGCCAAGGCCCTCTACGACAAGGCCTACGCCCTGTACAAGGAAGGCCAGTACGAAAAGGCCCGCTCCTACTGGGCCGAGTTCACAGACACCTTCCAGGCCCACTCCTTCACGCCAAGCGCCACCTTCTGGCAGGGACAATGCTATTACCAGCTCAAGGACTACGCCAGGGCGGTCATCCTGTTCGAGGATGTCATCGAAAAATACAAGAAGAGCTCCAAATACAAGTCCGCCCTGCTCAAGGCCGGTTATTCCTGGAACCACCTGGACAAGCCCGAACTGGCCAAACTGCGGCTGCAGGAAGTGGTCAAGAGTTTCCCCAAGTCCGTGGAGGCCACCCAGGCCAAGCGGACCCTGGACAAAATGTAATTATTGCTCTTCCGCATCATCTTGTGCCATATTCGCCACTTAGGATAATCAAATGAAAGAAGTCATCAAAGGTTTCCGCAAAATCGTCTACCTCTCCTTCCCGCCGGAAGTGTCCGGAAGGCCGGTGGTCTGCAACCTGCTCAGGAATTTCGACCTGAGCTTCAATATCCTCAAGGCTGACATCAGCCCCCGCCACGAAGGGACCATGACCCTCGAGGTCTCCGGCCTGGAAACTGATTTCCACAAGGGAATCGGCTATCTCAAGGAAAACGGCGTCCGCATCACCCCGGTCGCCCACAAAATATTCCGGGATGAGGAATCCTGCATCCACTGCGGAGTGTGCACGGCCATGTGCCCCACCGACGCCCTCATCCTGGAAAAATCCGACAGGACCATTGTTTTCGACGTGGACAAATGCTCGGCCTGCGGCATGTGCACCCGCGTCTGCCCGGTCAAGGCCATGACCCTGGACCTGGACGAGAACGGCAGGCAATAAAACCGCTAGGGGGATTCATGAGCGAAGAAAAAAGGTCGTTTTCCCGCATCCAGGTCAGGCTCAAGGCGCTGGCCCGGACCATGCATTCCATCGACTCCCCCCAATTGTTCACCGGCGACGCCATCGACTTTTCCGCTGCCCGCGACGATCTGTTCAGCAAAAGCAAGCTGCCGGAAGAGCTGATCAACTTTCTGACGGAGATGGACAGGAAGCTGGACCGCGTCATCGGCCTGCTCAGTCAGGACCAGGTCCGGTCCGACTTTTCCATGGACATTGAAGTGACTGAAATATCCGGTGCCGGGTTGAAATTCCGTTCAACGGACCATTTCGAACCCGGCCAGCCTCTTGAGATCATCCTCTACCTCAGTCAGGCCCCCCTGCGCATGGCCGGCAGCAAAGGCTGCATCCTTGACAAGGAAGCCGACACCGGCCTCTACCGCTTCGAATTCGTCGATATGCGTGGCTCCGACATGGAGGCCATCGTCCAATTCGTGTTCAAAGAGCAACGGGAACAAATACGAAATTCCAAAATGTAGCCGCCCCCCAGGAGTGACTCAATGACCAGCAACGATGAATTGGTGAAGGATTTGATGAGCCGGGTCTCCGACCAGCTCGTAAACAGCCTCAAAGAGACCATAACCGTGGCTGTGGAAAAGCAAATCGCCAAGAGTCTTTCCAAAGCGTTGCTGGAAGGCGAATTCTACCGCCGGGTCAATGACGACCTGCAGGAAGGATTCAAGCAGATTTACCGGGAAGTGAAGGCGGCGCGCGGCGGCACCGAAATCGTGTGCATCGAATCGGAATTCGACCCGGAAGAAATTTTCTCCGAGACCTCGGACCAGCTCGACGCCGTGCTCCGCACCACGGAAAAAGCGGCGGTTGAAATCATCGACATAGTCGAGAAACTCCAGGACCTCCAGGCTACCGTGGCGGGCATCGTCAAGGACTTCGAGTCCGGCGGCGTGACCAAGGAGAACCGGGGAAAACTCACCGACATCAACAACACCTTGGGCATGGACCTGCAGAACATCATGGTCTCCTTGAGCTTTCAGGACCTGACCGGCCAACGCATCGAGAAGATCATCAACTCCCTGCGCCAGATCGAAAAGATCGTACGCGAAGTCATGCTTTCCACCGGCCTGATGATCCAGCAGCGGGAAAAAGAGCCCGAAAAGGACATCGACTCCCTGTCGGCAGATGCCAAGAATGCGGCCACCTCCAAGCTCGAAGGTCCGTCCGAGGGGACCAATCAGGGCGACGTGGACGACCTGCTCGCCTCCCTCGGCCTGGATTGATCCATCCTGCCCTCGACAGTAAAAAGGCCGCGCCGGATATCCGGCGCGGCCTTTTTGCGGCGATTTGCAACTGCCTAATTGAGCAGGACCAATCCGGCGAGGCCGAGCAGGAAGAGAAAGCCCATCGAGTCCGTGATGGTGGTCAGGAATATGCTTGAAGCCTGGGCCGGGTCGCGCCCCAATTCCTTGAGCAGCAGAGGAATGGATGCACCGGCAAAAGCCCCCAGCAGCATGTCCATGCCCAGCGCGGCTCCCATGACCGTGGCCAGAAGCGGTTTGCCCGTAACGATCAGGGCGGCACAGAAGACCAGCGACGCGATGATCACGCCGTTGAGCAAGCCGATGCGCAATTCACGCAGCACGGCAAGCCAGGCCCGTTTGCGGTCGAAACGCTCCATGACCATCTGGCGGATCATGACGGCCAGGGCCTGCTGGCCGGTGTTGCCCGCCTGGTTGGCCACAACGGGCATGAGCACGGCGAGCACAGCCATTTCGGTGATGTTGCCCTCGAAAAGGTGGACCACCCAGGCCGACATGGCCGAAAAAATCACGTTCATGATCAACCAGGGCAGCCGCACACGCACGGAATAAAGCCACGGAGAGTCCGTGGTCTCGTCCGCACCGGCACCGACCATGGCCTGCATGTCTTCGGAAGCCTCTTCGTGGATGATGTCGATGACGTCATCGACGGTGACCACGCCGAGCAACCGGTTGCCGAAGTCCACCACGGGCAGGGCCAAAAGATTGTAGTGGGCGATGAGGTGCGCCACTTCTTCCTTGTCGATGTTGTAGCCCACGGTGATCAGATTCTGGGTCTTGACCAGATCCTTGAGGGTCACGCCCCTGCGGGCCAGAAGAAGGTCGCGAAGGGACACGACACCCACCAGACGGTCTTTCTTGTCGGTCAGGTAGGCGTAATAGGGAACTTCCTTGTCCTCGACTTCCTGGCGAATCTGGGACACGGCCTGATCGGCATTGAGGTCCTGATCGAGGATGACCACTTCGGTATTCATGACACCACCCGCCGTATCCGGGTCGAATGTCAACAGCGTCTTCAGTTCCGCCCGCTCCTCGGCCGGAACCCGGCTGAGAAGGGCTTTCTGGAGATCATCGTCAAGGGTGTCCAGAAGGTCGGTGGCGTCATCCGGGGACATTTCGTCCACGATCCTGGCGGCCAACCCGCGATTGAGATTGGATATGAGCGCCTTCTGGTCGTGCTCATCCATTTCCGCAATGGACTCGGCAGCGTCCTTGATGGGAAGCTGCTTGATGAATTTGACCTGATCGATGATGTCGAGACCTTCAATGGTTTCGGCAGCATCCGCAGGGTGCTGGGCTTCGAGTTCGGCGGCGGTCAGGCCGTCGAATTCTTCGTCCTGCTGGGTGGTGATACTCTCTTTGACGCTCATGGGCCAAATCCCTAGCCCAAATTAAGGGTCAGGTCAAAGTTTTACACCATCCGAGACGTTATATTGATGTGAAATATTTCATCAACCCCCCTACCCCTTGACGAAAGAGCCAGTGTGCCTTACTTGCCTTCATCACCCATAATAAATGGACGCAAACATGCCGACCACCATCTTTGACGATTTTTTCCAGGCAGAAGCCCGGATGTTCCTCCTGGCGACCATCCGCATAGCCCTTGCCGAGGACGCCTCGGACCTGACAAGCATGGGCCTTTTCACCGACAGCGACATGGCCCAGGCCATGATCGTGGCCAAGCAGGACACAGTGGTAGCGGGGCTGCCCATCATCCCGCTGGTTCTCGAATTCGGCGGTGAATCCTGCCAGGCCCACCTCAACGTGGACGACGGCGACAGGGTCTCCGCCGGAACCATGGTAGCCGCCTTGCAAGGCCCGGCCCTGCAACTGCTCAAGGCCGAGCGGGTTATCATGAACTTCCTCTGCCACCTCTCCGGCATCGCAGACCTGACGGCTCGATACGTCGAAGCGCTCAAGGGAACCAAGACCCAACTCCTGGACACGCGAAAGACCTTGCCGGGTCTCCGCTTCCCTGAAAAATACGCGGTCCTGGCCGGCGGCGGCCAGAATCATCGGCTGACGCTGGCCGACATGCTCATGCTCAAGGACAATCACATCGATCGGGCGGGTTCCATCACCCAGGCAGTGAGCCGGCTTCACGCCGTACACTCGCCCTGCCCGCCCATCGAAGTCGAATGCCGCACGTTGGAAGAGGTTACGGAAGCGAGCCAGTGCGACATCAAGCGCATCATGCTCGACAACATGGACGCCAAAACGGCCAAAAAGGCCCTGTCCATGATCCCGGACACCATCGAAACGGAAATCAGCGGCAACGTCTCCTTGGAAACCATCCGCCAAGTTGCGGAAATCGGGCCGAACTATATCTCCGTTGGCAAGCTCACGCACTCTGCCCCGGCGTCGGACTTCAGCATGCAATTCATACCCTTAGGCTAAAGAGGAACATTGTGGAAAACCCTGCGCAGCGCATAGAGCGCATCAAATCGGAAATGGGCGACAGGCTGTCCATCCTCGGCCATCACTACCAGACGGACGACGTCATCCATTTTACAGACATCCAGGGCGACTCCCTGGAACTGGCTCGCAAGATCACCAATCTCGACGCCGAACACATCGTATTCTGCGGCGTCTTCTTCATGGCGGAATCCGCCGCCATCCTCTGCCGGGACGACCAGAAGATCCACATCCCCGACGTCACCGCCTCCTGCCCCATGGCTGACATGGCCGAGGCCGGACGGGTCAGAAAAACTCTTGAAATTCTTCAAAAAGACGGACGAAAAATCGTTCCGCTCACCTATGTGAACTCATCGGCGGCCGTAAAGGCGGTGGTCGGTGAATACGACGGCTCGGTCTGCACCTCGGCCAATGCCCGGACCATGCTCGACTGGGCCCTCAATCAGGGGGACGCGGTCCTGTTCCTGCCGGACATGCATTTGGGCTGCAACACCGCCAACCTGCTCGGAATCCCCGAAGACAAGCGGCTTGTCCTGCCCAAGGACGTCATTGACGGCGACCCGGCCCTGCACGTCGATCCGGCAGCCGCCGACGACAAGAGGCTCATCCTCTGGCCCGGCTACTGCCCCATCCATGAGGAATTCACCCTGGATTCCACCCGGGCCATAAGGGAAACTGAACCCGAGGCAAAGATCGTGGTCCACCCTGAATGCTCGCCGTCAGTGGTCGAAGCTTCCGACGGCAACGGTTCAACCACCTTTTTGATCAAATACGCCGAGGAAGCCGATGACGGCACCACCATCTACATCGGCACCGAGGAAAACCTGGTGAACCGGCTGGCCGCCCGATACGAAGGCCGTAAGGTCATCAGGCCGCTCCTTTCCAGCCAGTGCGAAGACATGGGCAAGATCACCGTGGAAAAACTCGCCGATACTCTGGAAAACCTGAATTACTCCAATCCCGTCACGGTCAGCAACGCCATCAGGGAACCCGCCCGTCGGGCCCTGGAGCGCATGCTGGCCGTTTGCTCCTAGCGCCCGACACGTGCTAAAGGCTTGGTCATGAACAACTTCCGCCTGCAAACTGACGCCCTGATCATCGGCTCCGGCATTGCCGGATGCGTGGCCGCCCTCACTCTGGCCGAGCAGGGATGCAACGTCATCATTCTCACCGCTGCTCCCGATCTCAAAGTCGGGAACACCTCCCTGGCACAGGGCGGCATCGTCTACCGCAACGAGAACGATGATCCCAGGATTCTCGAAAAGGACATCATGACCGCCGGCTGGAAGCAGAATTTCACCAGTTCCGTCCGTTTTCTGTCCCGCAAGGGACCGGAAGTGTTGAAAGAAATCTTTCTGGAAAAATACCGGATTCCCTTCAACCAACGCCAACCGGGCGACTGGTTCCTGACCAAGGAAGGCGGCCACTCCATGGCCCGCATCCTCTACTGCGACGACCATACCGGTCGGAACATCATGGAAGTCCTGTCCGAGGCCGTATCCGAACACGCCAACATCCGTGTCCTGACCAAGCGCACGGCCGTCGACCTGCTTACCACCCAGCACCACGCCAAACACCTTGATTTCAAGTACAGCCTTTCCAACAAGTGCGTGGGCGCCTACGTCTTCAACGAGGAAGTGGGCAAGGTTGAAACCATTTTATCCAAATTCACCCTGCTGGCCACCGGCGGCGTCGGGCAGATATACCTGCACACCACCAATACCGGAGGCTCAATCGGTTCCGGCCTGGCCATGGCCCACCGTGCGGGTGCACGGCTCATGAACTGCGAATACGTTCAGTTCCACCCCACGACCCTCTACGGCGGCTCCAAACGCGGTGAGCGCCGTTTCCTGGTCTCCGAGGCGGTACGCGGCGAAGGTGCCGTCCTCATCAACCGATTCGGCGACCCCTTCATGACCCGGTACGATCCCAGGGCCGACCTGGCCCCGCGCGACATCGTCACCCGGGCCATCATGGACGAAATGCTGGCCACGGACGACGACTGCGTCTACCTGGACGTGTCCAAGGTCAAGGACGACGTCAGCCACCGTTTTCCCACCATCTTCGACCGATGCCGGAAAATGGGCATCGACATGGCCTGCGAGCCCGTGCCCGTGGTCCCCGCCGCCCACTATTTCTGCGGCGGCGTCCTGGTGGACAACCGAGGCCGCACCAACCTCGACCGTCTGTATGCCGCCGGAGAATGTTCGTGCACCGGCGTCCATGGCGCAAACCGGCTGGCCTCGACTTCACTGCTTGAAGGCATGCTCTGGGGGCACAGCGCCGGCCAGGACATCGCCTCCCGCATGAACCGTTCCGCATCGTTGAGCCGCAAGCTCAACGAATCCATCCCGGACTGGATCAGCTACGGCCACAACCAGGACGAGGACCCCGCCCTCATCGCTCAGGACTGGGCCAACATCCGCAACACCATGTGGAACTATGTGGGCATCACCCGCACCAGCAGCCGGCTGCAGCGAGCCTTCTCGGACATGCGCAAGCTGACCAAGAACCTGCAGGATTTCTATAAGGAAACCGAACTCAGCAAGGCCCTCATCGACCTGTTCCACGGCTCCCAGGCGGCATACATCGTCACCCTGGCCGCCCTGCGGAACAAGGAAACCAAAGGCTGCCATTTCCGTATCGACTAGCCGTACGGGGACACCCTCTGCATAGAGGATTTTCACCACTATCCTCAGTTGTTAGCCCCATTAATTACTCTCTTTCCGCCATCTTCGGACGGTTCTCTAGACTATGGTCCAGACAAGTTCATGACACATCCAACACGCTGTCATAATTGCATGTTAGAAATACTCTAGACTTTTTCGAGAGTTTTTTACCGTTCATTCCGGTGAATTAACGAAACACAAAAAGAGAAAAGCCGATCGCGCATTGCGACCGGCTATAATTTTCGTATTTTGAATCGATTACTTGCGCCAGAATTCAGGCACGAACAGAATGATGACGGTATAGATTTCGAGCCTCCCGAGCACCATGCAGAATGTCAGCACCCACTTGGCGGTGTCGGGCAACCAGGCGAAGTTGTCGGTGGGCCCTACTCCGCCGATACCGGGACCGATGTTGCCGATACAGGCCAGGGAGGCGGCAAATGACGTAACCACATCCACTCCCGTGGCCGCAACCACGAAGGCCGCCAGAACGAACAACCCGATCCAGAGAATAAAGAAGCCCCAGACGCCGCTGATGACGTCATCCTTGACCACGATCCTGCCCATCTTCACGTGGCTGACGGCCCGGGGATGGATAAGCCGGAACAACTCCTGATAGGACTGCTTGCAGAGCAAGGTGATGCGCATGACCTTCATGCCGCCGCCGGTCGACCCGGCGCACCCGCCCACGAACATGCAGAAAAGCAGGATGGCCTGTGTGACGCCCGGCCATAGCTCGTAATCAGCCGTGGCAAACCCGGTGGTGGTCAGGATGGATGCCACCTGAAACGATGTGTAGCGCACGGAGTCGGCGACATTCTCATAGTTGCCGCCAACATAGACAGCAATGGTAATGACCACGATAAAGACCATGATCATGGAAGCGAAAACACGGAATTCAGGGTCCTTGAACATTGCCGATGGACGCCACTTAAGCAGCAGGTAATGCAGGGAAAAATTAACTCCGGCGATAAGCATGAACAGCGTGATCACATAATCGATGTAGGCGCTGTCGAAAGCCGCCACCGAAGCGTTCCGGGTGGAAAAGCCTCCCGTAGCCATGGTGCCGAAGGTGTGGCACAGGGCGTCGAACAAATCCATGCCGCCGAACAGGAGCAGCACGGTCTCGGCCACGCTGAACAGGAGGTAGACCTTCCACAGGGTCATGGCCGTATCCTTGATGCGCGGCTTGAGTTTGTCCGGAGTCGGTCCCGGCACCTCCGCCTTATAGAGCTGCATGCCGCCGATGCCGAGAAACGGCAGGATGGCCAGAGAAAGCACGATGATGCCCATGCCGCCGAGCCAGTGGGTCAGGCTGCGCCAGAACAGCAACCCGCGCGGCACGGCCTCGATGTTCGTCAGCACGGACGACCCGGTGGTGCTGAAGCCGGACAGGGATTCGAACACGCAATCCACCACCGACTCGAAAACACCGCCAAGATAAAACGGCAGGCCGCCCGCAAAACCGGCGGCGAACCACCCCAGAGCCACGATAGCCATGCCTTCCCTGTGGGTGATGACCGATGACGACGCCTCAGGATCGCGGAAAATCAGAAACAGCAGACCGCCCATCAGAATGGTGATGCCCATGGACAGGGCCAGGGGGTATGCGCTGCCATCGCCGTAATACACGCCCCACGCCAGGGGAAAGATCATGGTCATGCCGACGCAGGCCACCAATGCGCCGATGACGTAGAGCACATAACGCCAACGCATTTTAGAAGAACTCCACCTTTGTGGTCAGGACTTTTTCGACCTTGGGGATATTCTGTCGAGTGGAAATGATGATCAGCCGGTCATTGGGCTCCACCCGCGTGTCGCCGCGGGGGATCAGGACGTCGTCACCGCGCTGGAAGCAAAGCACCAGGCAGCCGCGGGGGAAATTGAGGTCCTTGACCATCTTGCCCACGATGGGGGAATCCTCAAGGATGACGGTCTCCAGCGCCTCCGCTGCTTCGCCCTTGATGGATACCGACGACATGATCCTGCCGCGACGGATAAAGTGCAAAAGCGAATTGACCGCCGACAGCCTCGGACAAACGACGTAATCGATGCCAATGGGCTGGATGAGCGGCATGTAGCCGAGATTGTTGACCCTTGTGACCGTACTCTTGGCACCCAGGCTCTTGGCGAGCAAACAGGACAGGATGTTGGTCTCCTCGTCGCCGGTCACGGCGATGACCATGTCCATGTCGTGGATGTTCTCCTCGCGGAGAATTTCCTGATCCGTGGAGTCGCCCATGAGCACGATGGGCCGGTCCAGGTGCTCGGAAAGGTATTCGCACCGTTCCTGCCGGTTCTCCAGCAGACGGGTGTGGTAATATTTGTTGTCCAGGGCCTTGGCCAGCTTGAAACCGATGTTGCCGCCGCCGATGATCATCACCTCGCGGACGGGCTCGCTGGAGACTCCCAGCCGCTCGAGGATTTCCTCCTGATCACGGATATCGCAGACGAAATAGACCACGTCGCCCTTCTTGATGACGTCCAGGCCGCTGGGAATGATGAGCTGGTCGTCGCGAACGATGGCCGCGATGACGATTCCCAGGTCCTCGCCGATCTTGGTGCGCAGATGGATGAGTTGACTGCCCAGAATGGGGCTCTCTTCGGGAAGATTGATGCCGATGAGTCGGATTTTGCCCCCGGCGAACTCGTTGATCTCCACCGCCCCGGGCACGGACATGAGCCGCAGGACCGAATTGACCACCTCTTCGTCGGGGTTGATGATCTTGGTGATGTTCGCCCCTTCTCCAGTAAGCAAATGCTTGTAGTTCGTGTACATTTCTCCACGAACACGAGCAAGCTTCGTGATCTTCTCGTTGAGCATGTTGGCGAAGAAGCAGGCGATGAGATTGATCTCGTCGGAATCGGTCACGGCCAACAGGATGTCGGCTTCCTTGATACCCGCATCCTCCAGGACCTTGGGGCTGCTGCCCGATCCCTGGATGGCCTGCACGTCCGAGGTCTCCGCGACTTTGCGCAGGGCCTCGTCGGAGGTGTCGATGACCACGACTTCCTTGTTCTCGACCGCCAGACGCTGCGAAATATGAAAACCGACCTCACCGGCCCCGATGATGATGACCCGCAAATGACACTCCTGTATGAATCAGACTTGCACCATTCATGCTAGTACGCTGGTTTTTCCCCCAGCGCAACCGACCGGGGATCCCTACCGTCCAATAAAATCCGTTTGTTACAGAATAAGGCGGCCCTGTCGAGCAGGACCGCCTCATGCGATTCAAGGTCAGGCTAGAGAATGGCTTCTTTGACCGCGTCGATGCCGATCTTCCTGAGCATGGTGGCTGAACGGGCACGCTTCCCGCCGTTTTCCGCATAAAAATCGAGAAACCGCTGCACCAACTCCACGGCTTCCCCCCGGGTCAGCTGTTCGGCCAGGACATCGGCTATACGCGGCCTGCCCGAGGCATTGCCGCCCACGACCATGGTCCACCCCTTCGGCTTGCCGATGAGCCCCACGTCGCGCACGAAGCTCTCGGCGCAGCACATGGGGCAGCCGGACACGCCGACCTTGAGCTTGGCCGGCAACTCCTTGCCCACGAACATCTCTTCCAGTTCCAGGCCGAGTCCAAGGGAATCGCGAACCCCGAGCTTGCAGACCGCCGTTCCCGGACAGGCCTGCACGTAATGGACACAGAGTCCCACAGCCGGGCCCACGTCCATCTTGAGATCTTCCCAGACCTGATCCACCTGCTCCTCCTCAAGGCCGACCAGAGCGATACGTTGGCCCGAAGTGATCTTCATGACCGGGATTTCATATTTTCGCCCCACTCTGGCCAGGGCTTCGAGGACTTCGGGTGTCACCAGCCCCACAGGTGTCCGGGGGACAATGGCATAGGTACGCTTGTCGCGCTGTAAAATGGCTCCCTTGGGCAGTTCCTTGTCCGCCATGACCAACCCCTCCAGATGATACGTTACCGGCCGAATACGGCCTGTTCAACGGCCTTGATGCCCACGCGTTCCACAAAACGAGCCGTACGTTCCTTGACCTTGGCGTTGGCGGCATAGAAATCAAGCGCCCTGCCGATGATCTCGAAGGCCTCTTCCTTTGGGACGTCCTGTGCCAACACATCGGCCTGTCGCGCCCGCTTGCCGCCGTTGCCGCCGAAGGAAACAGTCCAGCCGTGCTTTTTGCCAACCAGACCCACATCGCGGATCATGGATTCGCCACAGCACATGGAGCAGCCGGAAGCGCTTGACTTGAGCTTGGTGGGTAGCTCGTAGTCATTGAGGAATTCCTCGAGCTCGGCGGCCACGGCCATGGAATCCTGCTGCCCCAGATTGCAACCGGTGGTGCCGAGGCAGGCCTGGACCTTGTGTTTGTATATGTCACCCACGGGGCCGACCTTTTCGATGACCTCGGGCAGGACGGCCCCGGGCACGCCGTCGATGAGCAGGCGTTGGCCCGTGCTCAACCGAACGCCTTCCAGGCCATACTCCTCCACCACCTTGGCAATGGCGATCAGATGGTCGGCAGCCAGCTTTCCCTGGCTCATGCGAGGGACGACAGTGAACGTGCCATCCTTCCTCGGCTTGACGGCCCTCATGGGCAACTGTTCAATGAATGCTTTCAGTTCCATATCAAATTGGGGGGGCTATGGTTACCAGGACACGCATATCCGTGGTGGCGCTCACACCGTGCGGTTCGGCGATCTCCGACACAAGCACGTCGCCGGGATTGGCGGGCATGGTGGCGCCGTCGCCGGCCAGGAACTCTCCCTGGCCCTCCAGGATGGTCAGGGTCAACTCGCCCTCAAGGTCATGGGAATGAACGGGCAGCTTCTGCCCCGCCTTGAAGTTGAAGTTGATGACCTTCATGAACTCGGACTCATGCACCAGATAATTTGAAAAGGTCAAGTCCTTGAAACCATGTTCCTTGTACAACTCTATTCTCTTCATGACGCTTCCTCCTATACTTCGAATTGAAGGGGAACCGTTTCCAGCACCTCGCCGGTACGGGCCACGGTCACGCGGACGGTGTCCACAGATTTTCCGGCGCGCTTCACGGCCTGATTCAGGATAACGCTCATGGACGAGCAACACGGCACTTCCATCTCCATGACCGTGATGGAATTCAGATCGCTTTCCGCAATGATGTCGGCCAATTTCTCCACATACGACATCTGGTCGTCGAACTTTGGGCAGCCCATGAGCACAACCCGGTACGGAACGTATTCGCCATGGTATCGCGGCATGGCCACAGGCACGCAGTCGGCGGTCAGCAGCAGGTCCGCGTTCTTGAGGAACGGCGCGGTTGGCGGCACAAGGCGAAGCTGGACCGGCCAGTGGGAAAGCGCGGAACCGGATTCCTGGGCAACAGGCACGTTGGCCTGGCCGCAGGGTGTCATGGTCCGCAGAGCCGCGCCGGGGCAGCCGCCCGCAGGCTTTCGGGGTGCGCCGTCCATGCGCAAACTGGCGGGATCGGGCATGTGATCCGGCACAGTACGCCCCTGAGCCTTCAAGTGGTCAGCCACGGCTTCGGGATTGAAATCCTCCGCCTCGCGCACTTCAACCTTGAGCGCACCGGTCGGACAATCGCCCAGGCAGGCACCCAGGCCGTCGCAGTAGATCTCCTTTACCAGTTTGGCCTTGCCGTCGACGATGGCCAGGGCACCCTCTTCACAGGCGGGCACGCACTGGCCGCAACCGTTGCACAAATCCTCATCGATGGTGATCATCTTACGTTTGCTCAACATGACTATATCCTTTTTTTCTAATTGGTTATATTCGCGCCACGCCGAGAAAAACGGCATGCAGCGCAACAACCAGGACGATGAACGCAACCCTGGCATGTTCACTCGACAATCCCGGAAAACGATAGCCGATCAGCCTATGCGCACAGGCTGACACGCAGTCACCGCACAAGGTGCAGGACAATCCGGGAGCGCCTTGCCCGACCCTGGATTCGTCCAGGGCGTTGTACCGGCATCGGGTGTAGCAGGCTCCGCACCGGGTGCAATCCGCGTCAATGCGGATGCGCCACGGAGAAATCCTGCCGAAAATGTTGGCAATCAGCCCCATGGGGCAAAAAGTGGTGCAATGGACCATCATGCCGGTCTTACGCGACAGGAAAACCATGATGCCCACACCCGCCAGTCCAAAACCGGCCCCGAACAGGACGGCGGTCGCGCCCGGCACACCCATGGCGCGCAGCCCGTATGCCAAGCCCAAAGCCAGGATAATCGTCGTGGCCCGTCCGGCCACGCTCAACCGACCGATGGTTCCGCTTGGTGCCGGACGGCCGCCCAGTCGGCTCATGGCGTCGTCCCAGGCCCCTATGTAGCAAAGATGGCTGCACCAGGCGGGACCGACCAGAAAAACGGTCACGGAGAACAGGATGAGCATGAAAAACCCACCGCTCCGGAATACCGGCCCGGCCACAATCATGGCGGGAACCGGCAGGTGCAGAGTCCCGGTCATGAGCATCCGGTCCATGCCGAGCAGTCCCAGCCCCAGTTGCAGAAAGAAGACGGCCGAGAACAGCCCCCAGATACGCGGGCGGTATTTCCGGTGCTTCGCGGGATGCAGCATGAGTCCGCCGATCCACTGGGCGTAAAACGCCAGGCCGAAGATTTCAAACCAGCCCCAGCCCGGCAGATAGCGGTCAAACAGAAGAATGGGGAACGAAACGTTGTGCCGGGCCATGGCCAGACCGAACACCGTCAGCGCAAAGAGAAAGAAACGGGCCCAGGCGCTGTCCTCTTCCCGGCTGAAATACTGCTCCATTCGCTGGCCAAGCATGACAGCCAGGGCCAGGCCGTCCAACAGGATGACGCCGGCCATGATGACCGCAAGCCGTATCCACGGGATGTCCAGGGCCTGGCGAACGGAGATGAAATCCACGGTGGCGTCCGCCCAGACATATCCGCCCCACACGAACGCAGCTGCGGTCGCCAGGCGCACCCAGGAACGGCGGGTGAACATGAGACCGGCCAGGACCGCCAGGGATGCGGTCAGGCCCGCGTCGCCGCGTCGGAACGCATGAGCCGCCAGCAGCAGCATGGCGACAAGCGGGATGATCAAACGATAGTGGCGCAATTTTCCGTTCTCCATGGCCTGACCCTGGACTTTTTTTTTGACGGCAACCATGACTTAGGTCAAATTACCGTATCAAAAAGAAAAAAGAGGTACATGATTACATGGATAAACTGATGGCGGTGAAGACCATCACCTTCTTCGAAGGATTGCCCGAAGAGCAATATGCCAAGCTGGCGGACATCGCGGTGGAGAAAAAGTACGCCAAGGGTGAAACCCTGTTCCCGGCGGACGTGATCGCGGACGGCTTCTATTCGACAGTCCTGGGCAGGGTCAAGGTCTTCCGCACCTCTCCGGCAGGCAAGGAGCAGATCCTGCACGTCTTCGGCCCCGGCGAAGCCGTGGGGGAAGTCCCGGTATTCCAGGGCTCCACTTTCCCGGCCCAGTGCGAGGCCATCGAGCCCTGCGAGGCCCTGTTCTTCCCCCGCGACCGGTTCAAGAAGGTGCTCAGCGAGGACCCTGACATGGCCATGAAGATGATGGCCATGCTCTCACAGCGCCTGCGCATCCTGGTCAACAAGATCGACGACCTGAGTCTCAAGGAGACGCCCGCACGGGTGGCCGCCTACTTGCTCCTGCTGCGCTCCTCCCAGGACTCGGAGACCTTCCGCCTGGACCTTCCCAAGGGGCAGATCGCGCTCTACCTCGGCACCATCCAGGAAACGTTGTCCCGCATTTTCAAGCGGTTCACGGAAGACGGCATTATCCGCATCAACGGCAAGGAGATCACCATTCTGGATCAAGACGGGCTCCAGGACATCGCCGACCAGGGCCGTTGACACCGGCATTGCACGGACAAACGCAAAAAGCCCGCTGCACGCAAGTGCAGCGGGCTACAATATTGCAGCAGGAAAATGCTACGCAGCGATCTTGTTGACCGCGGCCTGGAGGCGGGAAATCCGGCGCTGAGCCTGACGCTGATGGATGATCTTCTTGCGGGCGGCCCGGTCCAGAATGGAGCTGGCGTCCTTGAGAGCCTCCTGCGCCTTTGCCGCATCGTTTTCCTCGATGGCGATACGAACAGCCTTGACGGTGTTCTTGATGCGGGTCTTGGAAATGCGGTTGCGGGCGCGACGCTTCAAGCTCTGACGATGCCTCTTCAGTGCGGATTTGTGATTAGCCAATGTCGTTTCTCCTGATCTTTCTTATCGTATTTAAAAGCGTAAGTTTGCTATTCTTCCCAAAGGGAGTGCCTTTTATATGGACTCTCTCTCCGATGTCAAGCGTTTTCTGGCCTCAGCCTATACCTGCAGTGCGTTGAAATCAGCCAAACGACCCAGGCGATCCACCAGGGCCTTGAGCAGATTCAACCGGTTCAGCCGGACTGCACCGTCATCACACATGACCATGACGTTGTCGAAGAAGCCGTCCACGGTGGGTCGCAACTCACCGAGAAGACCGAACAATCCGGTGAAATCACCGTTCTCCCACAGATCGTCGAACCGAGGGGCCAGCTCTTCCAGGCGGGAGCCGAAGGCCTGCTCATGCTCACCCTCGAACAGGTCGCTGTCGTAGCTGCCGGTCAATTCCTGCCCGGCCTCGTCGCCCTGCTTGCGGATGATATTCGCGGCGCGCTTGAAGGTCAGCACGGCCTGCTCGAAATCCTCTTCCTTGCTGAACACGGAGAGCGCTTCAAGCCGGGCCTTGAGGGTGCGGATGTCGTTGAACCCGGCACCCAGCGCCGCGTCCGCCACGCGAGTGGCGTACCCCTGCCCTGTGAACAGGGCACGAAGGCGTTGAGCGAAGAATTCCTTGAGTTTTTCCAATGCCTCGGGCTGCTCCACCTTCCACTTGACGCCGGAATACGCTTCCTGCGCCCAGGTCAGGAGCTGTTCGAGGTCCACGTCCAAATCATGCTCCATGATGATCCGGGAGATGCCCAGGGCGCAGCGACGCAAGGCGTAAGGGTCGTTGGCGCCGGTAGGCACCTTACCCAGGCCGAAGCAACCGGCCATGGTGTCGACCTTGTCCGCCATGGACACCAGGGCTCCGGCCAGGCTGGACGGCACCGGGGTGTCGGGACCGGCGGGCAGATATTGCTCGTAGATGCCGCCGTAGGCGATGTCGCCCTTGCCGGCACGCTCGGCATAGATGCCGCCCATCTTGCCCTGCAGCGAGTCGAATTCAATGACCATTTCGGAAACCAGGTCCGCCTTGGCCAACCGACCGGCCTCGGCATATTTGCCGATCTCGCCGGGCATGATCCCCTTGGACTCGGCCAGGGTCTCGGCCAGCTTGCGGCACAGGGTCTCGATGCGGCGGGATTTGTCGCCAACGGATCCGAGCGGGCCGAGAAAGACCACGTTCTCCAGCTTGTCCAGCCAGGTGTTCATGTCCACCTTGCAGTCCGCCTCCCAGAAGAAGCGGGCGTCTTCGAGGCGGGCCTTGAGCACCCGTTCCCAGCCCTTCTTGACCAGGGGCACGGCCTTTGGCTCCAGGTTCAGGGTCGTCAAGAAATGCGGCAGCAGCTTGCCGTCCGCTCCCTGAACGCCGAACGATTTCTGGTGAGACTGCATGGAGGTCAGGAGCACCTCGCGCGGCAGTTCGAGATACAGGGGGTCGATGTCGCCGATGAGCGGCTTGGGGTACTCGACCAGGTTGGCCACCTCGTCCAGAAGGGAATCATTCCAGACGATTTCGCCGCCGAGTTCTTCGGCCAGCCGATTGCCCTCGGTCACGATGGTCTTTTTCCGGACTTCGGGGTCGATGACCACCTTGCAGTCGTTCTCGATGATGGAAAAATAGTCGGCAGTGGAATTCACGATGAACGGCCCGGAGCCCATGACGCGATGACCACGCGTCTCGCGGCCCGATGTCAGATTCTCCAAAGTGAATTCAATGACGTCGGCGTCGAGCAAAGCCACGATCCAGCGTACGGGACGACCGAAAGCGAAATCGTATCCGCCCCACCGCATCTTCTTGGGAAAGGAAAGCGATTGCACGCACTTGATGCATATCTCAGGCAGGATATCGGCGGTCTTGCCGCCGCCCACGATCTTTTTGGCCGCCAGGTACTCGCCCTTGCCGGTCTCCATCTTAAACAGTGCGTCCTCGGGAACGCCCTGCGTCTTGGCGAAACCGGCGCCCGCCTTGGTCAGATTACCGTCCTCGTCATAGGCGATGCGGACCGGAGGCCCGGTGACGGTTTCCTCCTCCTGAAGCTGCGTCAGAGCCAGGGAGGGAACGTGCGCGGTGATGCGGCGCGGGGTGGCATAGCACTTGACGCCTTCATTTTCGACCATGGATTCCGAAAGCCCCTTGGCAAAGGCGACCTCAAGCTCGGCGGCCAGCTTCGGCACGAAGCGGGCGGGCATTTCCTCGGTTCCGATTTCCAGTATGAATTCGGCCATTGTTCTTCTCTTTTCCATATGAATTCGTATCGTTTACTTCTGGAGCATGGGGAAGCCCATTTCTTCACGCTGGTCCGCGTAGAGGCGGGCGATCTTGGAGGCCAGGTTGCGCACACGACCGATGTAGGTGGCCCGCTCGGTAATGGAGATTGCCCCCCGAGCGTCCAGCATGTTGAAGGAATGGGAACACTTGAGGCAGCAGTCGTACGCGGGCCACGGCAGCCCTTCTTCGCACAGACGCAGGCATTCTCCCTCGAACTTGTTGAACAGATCAAACAGCATGTCTGCATCCGACAACTCGAAATTGTATTTCGACATCTCCACCTCGTTCTGGTGGTAGACGTGCCCGTAGGTGATCTCATTGTTCCACATGAGGTCGTAGACGGACTCTTTCTCCTGCAGGTACATGCAGAGACGCTCGAGACCGTAGGTGATTTCCACGGACACGGGCTTGAGATCGATGCCGCCAACTTGCTGGAAATAGGTGAACTGGGTCACTTCCATGCCGTTGAGCCATACTTCCCAGCCCAAACCCCAGGCACCGAGGGTCGGAGATTCCCAGTCGTCCTCGACGAAACGGATGTCGTGGGCCGATGCGTCGATACCGATAGCGGCCAGGCTCTCAAGATACAGCTCTTGGACATTGTCCGGGGACGGCTTGAGGATGACCTGAAACTGGTAGTAATGCTGGAGGCGGTTCGGATTCTCGCCGTACCGACCATCGGTGGGCCGACGGGAAGGCTCAACGTAGGCGGTCTTCCACGGCTCCGGGCCGATTACACGGAAAAAGGTGGAGGGGTTGAACGTACCAGCCCCGCATTCGATATCCATGGCCTGGACAACGGCGCAGCCGTAATCCGCCCAGAAGTTCTGCAATTTCAGTATGACTTCCTGAAAATTCATTAGTGACTCCAACTATACCTTTTTATACATGCCGCCCTCCCAGGACAGGCCCAGGTGGTAGGCGACGAAAAGTTCGATGAGCTGACCGGCCTGCCGCCGGACCTCGTTGTCCATGGAAACGGTAAGCCAATCCATCGGTCGGCTCTGTTCGATCCAATCCAGGGCTCGCAGCACCCCGGCGGAAATCGGTCGAGCAAATCCCTCTAACGGTTTCCCGGTGGAAAGACAAGTCCGGCAGGCCACCTGGCCCTTCTCCACGTCGAAACGGTAGCCGCCTTCGCTGGTCACACTCTCACCGCACGAGCCGCAGGTCAGGAAGTCCGGTTTGAACCCCATGTCAAAAGCCAGCTTTCCCCGAAAAAGCCAGGGCGTGAACTCGCTGCTCCCACCGCCCTCTTCAAGCATGAGCAGGGTTTCCAGAAGCAGCTGATAGGCAGGCTTGGCGTCCGCCGGGTCGATCTCGATGGCCTCGATGAACTTGATGCAGTTGACTGCCAGCCCGGTCCTGACCGGGTCCTTGCGGACGGTCGAAAAATTGTTCAGCAGCGTGCCCTCTTCAAGGACCGTGTAGGTACCGGTCTTGTTCGAACCGATGGTGAAGAGAACGTGGGAAAGAGGGTCGAGACAGCCGACGAACCGTCGTCGGCTCCGGTTTCCGCCGAATGCGAAACCGTTGAATATGCCCCTGGTGGGCGTGAGCAACCTGACCCAGCAGTCGGCCTCCCGAAAGCATCCGACCTTGAGTACCAGACACTTCTCGGTGGCGTTCACGGGGACCTCGGGACGTTACCGGCTCGCCCCGAAGACGAGTGTCTGGATATTGCTCTTGTTATCTTCCAGGGGATAGGGCTCGCCATTGTATGTCACTTCGACCCCAGCCACATTGCCGATGCGAATCCGTCTGGGATTATTGAACATCAACCTAAGCGGCTCGCCCTTCTTCAAAACGAAATCGCGGGCCATATTGGCCTCGTCGCCCTTCCACAAGCCGACCCAGCACCCCTTGTCCGTGGTGGCCCGGATGATCAGCACATGGGCGTACCGCACCCCCTCCTCCTCCGAGGTCTGGGTGGTGCTGTCCACGGCTTCGGCGTCTTCGGCCAGCGGCTTTTCGGGCACGACGGCTTCGAGTCCCGTCTGCTCGACCGGGACCGGAGCTTCGGACCCGGAAACAGGTTCCCGGTCAGTTGCATCCGGAGCAGCCTCCTCCATCGGAGCAACATCCTGAACGGGCTCCGCCTGAGACTCGACCGGTTCCTCAACAGGGGCGGCAGGCTGTTCGCTCACCTGGGCGGGCTTGACGGGCGGTGTCGGGGTGTCCCCGGTCTTGTTCAGGTTGAGGACAAGCAACACCACGGCAACGGCAACGGCCAGAAAGACCAGGATGGACGGCCATACGGGCCGCTTCCGCTTCTTGGGCGCATCCATTTCCTGAAACGCCTTTTCCGCTGCGGGAGACACGTCGTAGGAGACTTCCTCGATTTCCGGCGTCTCGGACTGGTACTCCCGATCCACGATCATGGACAGTTCGTCGGCATCCAGACCCAACAACCGAGCGTAACTCTTTATGAACCCCTTGGTATACACCGGATGGGGCAGGGAGGAACGGTCACCCTTTTCGAGCGCGACCAGATTGATTCGACTGATCTTCGTGGCTTCCATGACCGCCTCGATGGTCAGTCCTCTGGCCTCTCGCTCCCGTTGCAGCGTCAATCCAAGTTCCTGGAAATCCATTGCATCACTCTCCATCGTCGGGCTTCATGGACTCGTCCATGTAAATGATGACCGCGCTTTCCTTCAACTGATCAAAATATTCAGTGAAAGCCTGTTCCCGTTTTTTCTGCATCAACTGTTGGAAGAGGTCATCCCGAACATCTTCAAGAGGCACGAGCGCGTCCTCGGATATCTTCAGGGGAGACAGGAGCGCCTGCTGGCCCTGGATGGTCAGGGGATCGCTGACTCCATCCTCGGGCACGCCGACAAGGGCCTGCCTCCACTCCTCGGCAAGATCGGCGTACTTCATTTCGCCCAGTGAGCCGCCGCTGTCCACGGCCGGTCCCACGCTGTACTTGGCCACTGCTTCGGCAAAGGTCATCTCGCCATCGGCTATGCGGGTCCTGACTTCCACGGCGGACACGTCAACGGGCAGCAGCAGAAGCGCCACCTCCACAGTCTTGTCCAGGGAATACTGGTCCTTTCGGGCCTCATACTCGGCCTCGATCTCGGAATCCGTGACCAGGACCTTCTTGTTGACCTTGTGGCCGACGATTTCCTGTTTCTCCATCATCTGCTTCAAACGTTCCCTGAATTCATCGACGGTCAGGCCGTCCTGGGCCACGGCCGCCTCGAAGGCGTCGTCGTCCAGTTCACGCTCCTGCTTGATCCGGTCGATTTCCTTTTCAACGTCCTCATCGGTGATGGCGATGCCGTACAGCTCAACCTCCTGCTGAATCAGGATGTCGTTGACCATGTCGACCAGGGCACGCTTGCGGAGAGCCTTGAGCTGCTCCTGCTCGGCCGCAGAGAGTTCGCGATCCTTGATCTGGTCAAGAATCGGCTGAAGCTTCTCATCCAGGTCGTACTGGGTGATGATATTGTTGTTTATCTTTACCAGGATGCGATTGATCACCTGGCCGGTGGCCCAGGCCTGTGCGGAAGGCATGGCCAACAAGGCGATGATAAGCAGGGATAGGACTTTCACTCTGGATATACTCCTCAAAGCGGCGGGCCCTTGGGGCTTCCCACCAAATTTTTGACGAATTCTAGTCGGTTTACGCTGACTATGCAACGATTGCACCGGATTAATTCTCCGGGGGTTCTTGGGATTCCACAAAGTCTCCAGCCTCTTCGGGCGTTTCCTGCGGGATTTCTTCGGGCTCCCCGACTTCCTCAAGGGGCTTGTCCTCAAGGGTCTGGGTCAGCAGGTGTTCGCTAACGGAAATCTTCGCGGTGGCCAGCTTGTCGGACAACCACTGCTCGAAAGCCCTGTGCAGCTTGCTCTCGAGGAGGGCCTCCTCCACCAGGGGGTAGGCCTGGGCCGGTTCCAGCACCTTGGCTTCGCTCCGATCCAGCAGTACCAGCGCCTCGAAACCGAACTTGTCCGCCAGGACCGGACTCGACTGTCCGGCTTCCAGCCCGGAAACGGCGTTTTTCCAGGCAGCGGACATGCGTCCTTCACGCACCACGACCTCGCGGGTTTCCACCTCGCCGAAGGCCGTGGTCAGGTTCATCTGGTCCCGGTCCTGCCGGTACTTTTCAACGGCCTTTTCCACCAGTTCCCGGCTGGGGCCTCTGACCACGAGTATCCGCAGGCTTTCGGGAAGGTAAAAATCGGAAATATGGTCGCGGTAGTATTTCTCCGCTTCCTTGTAGTCGATCTTGATCTGCGGCCGCAGGACCAACTGATAGAACTTCTTCTGGGCAAGGTGATACCGAAGCTGCATCCGCCAGGATTTGAGGTCGATGTATTCCTCCACCAGGACCTTTTCAAAGGCACCCTCGGGGTAATCCGACCGGACGGCGTCCTCGGCCTTCCGCAATTCCTCGTCGGTCACCGCCAAATCCCTTTGCTTCAACTCCTGGGAAACCAATTCCTGCACGATCAGGTCGGCCAGTATGTCGCCGTATTCGCTGCTGAGCTTTTCCACGCTGGGAACATAGGCGCCCACGGAATCGGCCTGAATCTGGTCATGCTGAAATTCGAGCTGGGTCAGATAGATGGGGCTGCCGTTGACGCGGGCGACGATGCCGATATCGTCGGCGTCGCCCGAACAGCCGCAAAGCACGGCCAGCAGCAGAAGGATCATGGTGGTGCGAAATAGTGTCATTCTTTGCCTTGGCTTTACGCGGCGTCTGCGCCGCTGTCGAGCATGGTTTCCAGGTCGGCGGCCGTGTCCTCAAGGGCCTGGCGCATGGTCGCCGCCTCGCCGTGGCGCACTTCCAGTTTGGCCGGGGGCAGCAATTTGGCCTTGCCGCTCCGCTGTCCGACCCAACCGATCAGGGTTTCCGGGCTGACCGCGATCGCGCCGTCGTTCCATGTCACGACCGCCCTGCCGGGATACAGTTCGGCCCGGGCCGCCTGCAGCCGGGAGAGCGTCTGCTTGATGCGCAATACGCCCAGGAACGTTTCCAACTCCTCGGGAAGCGGGCCGAAACGGTCGCGAATTTCAGCTTCCAGTTCCCGCAACCCCATGTCGTCCGTGGTCGCGGACAACGCCCTATAATAACGCAGCCGTTCCTTCGAGTCCGGAATGTAGCCGCCCGGAATGTGCGCCTCGAAAACAAAGTTGAGTTCAGGATCGCTGGCCCGGGTATCCTCCACGCCCCGGATGCGGCGGACCTCCTCTTCAAGCATCTCAAGGAAGAGATCGAGCCCGACCTTGGCCATCTGACCGGACTGCACTTCGCCCAGAATGTTGCCCGCGCCGCGCAGGCGCAGATCCTCCATGGCCACCTTGAACCCTGCACCCAGATAATCCATGTCCAGAATGATACGCAAGCGTTTGCGCACAATTTCCGAAATATCATTGACGGATGGGACCACGAAGTAGGCATACGCCTGCCGCTCGCTTCGGCCTACCCGACCCCGCAGCTGATAGAGCTGCCCCAGGCCGAACAGCTGAGCCTGATCCACGATGAGCGTGTTGGCGTTGGGAAAATCCAGGCCGGACTCGACGATGGACGTACACACGAGCACGTCGAGCTCGCCGTGCCAGAAGTCGCGCATGGCCTCCTCGAGCGCCTTCTCGCCCATGCGCCCGTGGGCCATGCCCACCTTGGCCTCCGGCACCAGTTCACGGACATACTCGGCCACGCGCTCCAGCCCGTTGACCCGGTTGTAGACCCAGTACACCTGGCCGCCGCGTTCCAGTTCCCGCTCCAGCACGGCCTTCAACTCCAGCTGCTCGCGCTCCATGATGGCGGTTTCCACGGGCTTGCGGTCCAGAGGCGGCGTCTCGATGACGGACAACCCCCGTATGCCGGACAGGGAAAGCTGCAGGGTGCGCGGAATGGGCGTGGCCGTCAGGGTCAGCACATCAATATTCTGCCTGAAATGCTTTAGTTTTTCCTTGTGCTTGACCCCGAACCGCTGCTCCTCGTCCAGAATGAGCAGGCCGAGGTTGGGCAGCTCTACGTCCTTGGACAGGATGCGGTGGGTGCCGATGAGAATATCTATCTCGCCCCTGGATGCGGCCTCGATGACCGTCTTCTGCCGCTTGGCGGACACGAAACGGCTGAGCATGCCGACCCGGACCGGAAACCCTTCCATGCGCTTGGTAAACGTCTGGTAATGCTGCTCGGCCAGCACGGTGGTAGGACAAAGCAGAGCCACCTGAAGCCCCTCCAGCGCGGCCCGAAACGCAGCCCGAAGCGCCACCTCGGTCTTGCCGAAGCCCACGTCACCGCAAACCAGCCGGTCCATGGGCTCGGGCTTCTCCATGTCGCGGAACACGTCGGCAACGGCCTTGTCCTGATCCGGGGTCTCCTCGAACCCGAAGGAGGCCTCGAACTCGGCGTACATCTCGTCCGGAGGTCCGTAACCGAACCCCTTGGCCACGCGGCGGAAGGCGTACATCTCGACCAACTCATGGGCGATCTTCTCGATGGCTTTGCGCACCTTGGCCGTGGTCTTGGCCCAACGGGTGCCGCCCAGCTTGTCCAGGGCCGGTGCCTTGGCTCCCTCCGGCCCCTTGAACCGCTGCACGAGATTGAGCCTGTCCACGGGCAGATAGAGTTTGTCCTCACCCGAAAAATACAACAGCAGATAGTCGTTGGCCCCCTCGCCGATGGACATATGATGCAGCCCGCCGAACTGGGCCAGCCCGTAGTCGCGGTGAACCAGCAGGTCGCCCTCGGACAGGTCGTCGTACCGCTCCAGCCCCTTGAAGGGCTTGTCGCGATCAGCATGGATCGCCGGAGCGTGAGGCTGCAACACCTCTTCGCCCAGGATGCGCGTCTGGTTCCAGGCAAGCTCCATGCCCTTGCGCAGGGGCGACACCAAAGCGAAAATGCCCCGGCGGCCCGGCGTGAATTCGAGGCTCATGGGCAGCCCTTCCTGCTGGGCCAGGCTGAGGAACTTGGTGCGCGAGCGAACGGTGCGGAAGCTCAAGATGGTGGTCTGCCCGGCGCGGTTCCACTCCTTGAGGCCCGCCATGAGCGCGACCCAGGGCCGCCGGGACTCCTCGGGCTTCCAGAACAGATCGGAAAATTCGCTGTACGGGGTCTCGGACAGGTCCGCGCCGGTCTTTTCCCTACCGATGGTCAACTCCTCGAACACCAGTTGCCGTGCGTTGCGCCACGCCCCGCGCGCCGCCTCGTCGCTTCGACAGATGAACCGCCGGGGCCAGGCGACCCCCTTCTGGCGTTCCTCCTCCTTGAGATAGTCACGCCACGCCTGAACACGGTCTTCCAGCCGCGCCCTGAGTGCGCCGCTCGACGACAGGAGAAAGATCGCGTCATTGGGGAAGTATTCCTCCAACCCCACAGGCTCGTCATAATACAGGCCCGGCCAGACGTATCCGTCATTGGCTTCCAGCCGCTCGGAGAGAGAATGCTCGAGAGCAGCGGATATCTCACCGGTCTTCCTGAGTTTGTCCCATAAATCGGTAGCGCGCATGGCCCGATCAGAGGTGGTGATCCCCGGTGCGACTGGCATCAGGACCGCCTCGGCCATATCCGCCCTGGAGCGCTGGGAAGCAGGGTCGAAAAGCCGAATCTCCTCCAGGGTATCACCGAAAAATTCAAGCCGCAGGGGCAATTCGTAGCCGGGTGCATGGATATCGAGAATGTCGCCGCGCATGGCCATGTCGCCCGGACCGGACACCAGCTTGCGGCGCACGTATCCCCAGGACACCAGTTGCTCCAGCAGGATGTCCGGGGACATTTCCTCGCCCTTGGTCAGGGACACCCAGTTCTCGCGCAGGACCGTTTCCCCCGGCCAGTGCGGCAGGAGGTTGTCCACGGTCATCAGCAGGCCGAACGGGCGGCGTCCGTAGGTCAGGCCATAGATGGCGGACCAGCGTTCGCTCCACGTTTCAGCGTCCGGGGTCTTCGAGGTGTACGGCGGCAGGAACAGCCAGTCCCGTTCCCAGGCCGGCCGATGGATGTCGCCTTCCGTGCCGGAGGAAAACAGGGACAGCAACGCCCGCATCTCCCTGAACTCGGTCACGCCGGGCACCACGATGACAACGTTTTCACCCTTGGACAGCAATGAACCGGCCAGCAACGCCTGTGAGGCCGGGCCGCTCTTGAAGATACGGACCGAATCCGATGCGCCGCGCATGAATTCAGCTATTTCACTGGGGAATACGGTCGTCATGGGTACAGGATATTTCCATTTAATCTAAAACGAAAGTGTGTATGACCGACTGCAATTCGCAGAGCGCTGCAATCGCACAGGTATCGGCAAAATAAAGCCGCCCCACTCCCTAGCGGGAGCAAGGCGGCTTGTCATCAACTAAATTGGCCCTGCTAGACCGCGCTCAGGGCTTCCATTTCCTCATTGTCGAGCAGGGAATCGAGATCCAGGAGGATCAGCAGCCTGTCGCCCAACTTGCCGACGCCGTGAATGTAATCGGCATCCATGCCGGCCACCACGGGCGGCGGGGGCTGTACCGAACTGGCCGGTATGCGCAGGACTTCTGACACGGAGTCGACCACGAAACCGACAATGATCATTTCGTTCTCTATGACGATGATGCGGGTATACTTGTCGTGTTCCTTGGACGCCAGGCCGAACCGGCGGCGCATGTCCACAATGGGTATGACCTTGCCGCGCAGATTGATGACGCCCTCGACGAATTCCGGGGCTCGGGGAACGTTGGTGATCTCCATGGTGCGGATGATCTCCTGCACCTGAAGAATATTGACCCCGAACTCCTCCTCGCCGATGCTGAAGGTAACCAGTTGGGTCAATTCCTGATCGATTTCCGACTCTTCGACATCGATGTTTTCTTCGACATCAAGGTTCATGGCAACCTGTCCTTGCTGGTTCAGTCTATAAAAAAGGACCACGATTTTCAGGTATTGAATGTGTCAACTGGCCGTTTCTTTGTCAATCATAATTCCATTGACCCAACCGATTGGAGCACTCCCGGCTCAATTACAGAGCCCGTTATGGGACTTCATTTTTTTCGCCAATGAATAAAAGCTGTTGAGGAATTTATAATATCGGACCGCGCAAAGTGTTGTTGACGATGCAGATATAAAGGACTAACGTATGTTTCACTTTACCCCTATTTATCTGATTTTTTTGACTTTTTAAATTAGGATGGCCAATCGCACATGGGTCAATATGCCAGTTTCAACGATCACGGCTCCCTGGAAGAACAGGTCAAGAGCCTGGCCGACGAAGAGCTGCTTGATTTCTGGGAAGAAACGCAACAGCTTGCCAAAATGCTGGATCAGGACGAACAGACCGACATAGAATACAATCCCGAATACGAACGGGTCATATTGCAGGAATTGCAGTACCGCACCTGCTACAAGGGCCAGTTCTAGATACGCCCGCAAAAAACTCCCCGCTTCCAAGGAAGCGGGGATTTTTTTTGCGTCTTGTGGTTGTTGCGCCTACAAAACCGGCGTACGCCCGATGCTGAAATAGGCGAAACCCGCCTGCCCCATGCGCTCGGGCTGATAGAGATTGCGTCCGTCAAAGACCAGCGGAACCGTGAGCAATTCCCTGATTCGATCCAGGTTCGGGTTGCGGAACTGATTCCAGTCAGTGACAACGGCCAGGGCGTCCGCCCCGTCCAGCACTCCATACTGGTCGTCCAAGATCTCCAGACCCTCTATATGACCGATCTCCTCCCGGGCCCGATCGTTGGCCACCGGGTCAAAGGCCTTCACCTTCATGCCCAGCGCGGTCAGATCCTTGATGACCTCGGTGGCCGAGGCCTCACGGATATCGTCGGTGTTGGCCTTGAAGGCGATGCCCCACAGGGCCAGGGTCTTGCCTTCAACTCCACCCTGCGGCTCGAAATAAGCCCTGACCTTGTCGGCCAGGATATGCTTCTGGGCGTCGTTGACCTCGTCCACGGAGCGGATGAGCCGGGCGTCGTAACCGTGCTCGGCGGCTGTGCCGATGAGCGCCTTGACGTCCTTGGGGAAGCAGGAGCCTCCGTAGCCCACGCCGGGATATATGAAACTGTATCCGATGCGGCTGTCCGAACCGATGCCCGCCCGCACTTCGGCCACGTTGGCACCCACCCGCTCGCAGATGTTGGCCACCTCGTTGATGAAGGATATCTTGGTGGCCAGCATGCAGTTGGCCGCATACTTGGTCATCTCCGCCGAGCGCACGCCCATGACGATGAGCTTCTCGCGGCTGCGCGCGAACGGCGCGTACAGGGCCTTGAGCACCGCGGCGGAGTTCTCGTCCCCGGTGCCGACAATGACCCGGTCCGGCTTCATGAAGTCGTTGACCGCATCGCCCTCTTTCAGGAACTCGGGATTGGAGACCACGTCGAAATGAATGGACTCGCCGCGCTTTTCCAGTTCACCGGAAATGATGGCCCGGACGCGATCCGCCGTGCCCACAGGCACCGTGGACTTGTCCACCACGATCTTGGGAGCCGCCATCTTCAGGCCAATCTCGCGGGCCACGGCATCCACATAGCGCAGGTCGCAGGAACCGTCGTCGCCGCAGGGCGTGCCCACAGTGATGAAGACGACCTCGCTCTCGGCAATACCCTCGCCGAGGTCGGTGGTGAAGTGCAGCCGTCCCTGCTCGGTGTTCCGCTTCACCAGGTCTTCCAGACCGGGTTCGAAGATGTGGACCTTGCCGCTCTCCAGGGTCTCCACGACCTTGGGGTTGACGTCCACGCATATGATATTATTACCCATTTCGGCAAAGCAGGCTGCGGAAACCAATCCCACGTAGCCGGTGCCGACGATGCAAACGTTCATCTATGTTGTCTCCATGAATTGATTCAAAACGATTTCAGGCCTAGCCGATACCGTTAACACCCTGCCCCGTCAACATCATTGCAAAATGATACCCGATTGTCACAACTATTGCCATTCATAGTCATTAAGCTTAAACTTTGAAGATATCACGCTATTACCCACTTCGGAGGAAGAATACTATGCCGGTACTCGTTGTCAACGTCGATCATGTGGCCACCCTGCGCCAGGCCAGGATGGGGATCGAGCCCGAACCCGTCACCGCGGCCTACATGGCCGAACAGGCCGGAGCCACCGGCATCATCGTCCACCTGCGCGAGGACCGTCGGCACATCCAGGACAGGGACGTTCGCCTGATCAAGGAGACCTGCAACACGCGGCTCCACCTGGAAATGGCAGCCACGGACGAGATGCAGCGCATCGCTCTGAAAACCGAACCGGAGATGGTCTGCCTGGTGCCGGAGAAACGCCAGGAACTGACCACCGAAGGCGGTCTGAACTGCATTGGGCGGGAGCAGGAACTCAAGGACTTTCTCGCGCCCGTCCACGAAAAGGGCATCCGCGCTTCCCTGTTCATCGATGCGGACCCCAAGCAGATCGAGGCGGCCTCGGCAACCGGGGCCGAATTCATCGAAATCCACACCGGACACTATGCGGACGCCAAAAAAATCGATGCCCGCAACGTCGAACTGGAAAAGATACTCAAAGGCATTGTCCTGGCCAACGACCTTGGCTTGAAGGTCAATCTCGGCCATGGCCTCAACTACCGCAACATACTCAATTTCAAGGATGTCCCCGGCATCAAGGAATACTCGATCGGCCACGCCATCATGGCCCGCGCCATTTACGTGGGCATCGACCGGGCCGTCAGGGACATGGCCGAACTGATCCGCACCTTCGCGGACTAGGACGCATCATGATCAAGGGAATAGGACTCGATCTCGCGGAAATCGACCGCATCCAGGATTTATGGGACAGATTCGGGCAACGGTTCGCGCAAAAATTGCTGACCGAGGCCGAACAGGCCCAGTTGCCCGCCAAGTTCCCGGTCCCCCGCCTGGCCGCCCTGTTTGCAGGCAAGGAAGCGGCGGTCAAGGCTCTCGGCACCGGCTTTCGGGAAGGCATCGGGTTCCAAAGCATCGAGATTCTGCATCTGCCCAGCGGCAAGCCCGAGATCACCTTTCATGGTCGCGGCAGGGAGAAGTGCCGGGAGCTCGGCGTGACCGGGGCGCACATCTCCCTGACTCATACCCGTGACACCGCAGCCGCCACCGTGATACTTGAAGGATAGACCCCGAACCCCAGCCAGGAGACCTCATGCTTCTACCTCTGCCGACTCCCGACGAAATGGCCCTCTGGGACAGGGAAACCATTCAATCGGTCGGAATACCGGGCATCACCCTCATGGAGTCGGCCAGCCGGGAGGCGGTCACCGCCCTCGTCGAGGAGTACGGTCCGGTGGACGGCTGCGAAATCCACTGTTTCGCCGGACCCGGCAACAACGGCGGCGACGCGCTGGCCATGGCCCGTCATCTGACCGACCTCGGCGCGGACGTGACGGTCTTCCACACCCGACCCAAGAAGCAATACCGGGCCGAGACGCGCACCAACCTGCTCTGGGCTCAAAAACTGGACATCCCGCTCATCCACCTGGCCTCCGTCGACCTCGGCGCACTGCCCCAGCCGGACATCGTCATCGACGGCCTCCTGGGAACGGGGTTTGCGGGTGAACTGCGAAAAGATGTGCTGGCACTGGTCCGGACCATAAACCGCTTAGGGGAGCGCGCTTTCGTCCTGTCCGTGGACATTCCCTCGGGGCTGAACGGCCTGACCGGCACCCCCCAGCCCGAGGCGGTAAGGGCCGACGTCACAACCACCTTTCAAGTCCCCAAACTCGGCCTGGTCATGCCTGAAGCGCACGAATTCACAGGGCATGTCCATGTCTGTCCAATAGGCATTCCATTAAAAATACAGGAAGAACATCCGGTCAGACACCATCTGATCACCAGCGACATATTTCACGCCTTTCCGGCCCCGACGCCGTCCATGCACAAGGGCAAGGGCGGGCACCTGCTCATCCTCGGCGGCTCCGAGGGACTGACCGGCGCGCCCCACCTGGCGGCCATGGGTGCGCTCAGGGCCGGGGCCGGGCTGGTCACGGTGGCCTGTCCCGGCGGGCTGGCGGACTCGATAAAGGGAGGTTCGCCCGATATCATGACCCTGCCCCTGGAGACCGGGACCCATTGGTCGCCCTCCATGATGGAAATTCTGCTCCCCCACCTCCAACGCTTCGACGCTGCGGTAATCGGCCCCGGCATGGGCAGATCGTCCAACACCCCGGTTTTCGTCCTGTCCGTGGTGGCCGAGCAGGCCATCCCCATGGTCCTGGACGCCGACGCCCTGTTCAGCCTTGCCCGCTTCCCCAAGGTGGTAAACGAACTCAAGGAGCAGGCGGTGCTCACTCCCCATCCCGGCGAGATGGCCATGCTGCTCGACACTGACGCGGCAACAATCCAGGCCGACCGGCTCGGTGCAGTGGACCGATTCACCGAGAGATCGAACGGCACCCTGGTGCTCAAGGGTGCGGGCACGCTCATCGCCCGTCCGGGCATGACCTGCCTGAGCCCCTTTTCCGAACCCAACCTGGCCGTGGCCGGCTCCGGCGACGTGCTCTCCGGCGTCATCGGCTCCCTACTCGCCAGAGGCGTCGCTCCCATGGAGGCGGCCTGCCTGGGCGTGTTCTGGCACGGCATGGCCGGCCGCGCCCTGCAAGAAGACTATCCCCTGCGCGGCAACCTGGCGTCCGAAATCGCCGGGATGCTGCCCCACATCATACCATCCAACCAGGAGTAGATTATGCTTACAGCCAAAGACATCATGACCACGGATTGCATAACCCTGACCCCGGACACCGACATCGCCACGGCGGCCAAGGCGCTGCTCGACAATTCCATCAACGGCGCGCCGGTCATTGACGACGGGACCGTGGTGGGCGTGCTCTGCCAGTCCGACCTGGTCGCCCAGCAGAAAAAGATCACCCTGCCCTCCTTCTTCACACTGCTGGACGGCGTGTTTCCCCTCTCCTCCCACGAGGACTTGGAAAAGGAGATGACCAAGATCGCTGCCACCAAGGTGGGCGAGGCCATGACCCCCGCCCCCACCTTCATCAACCCGGGCACTTCCATCGAGGACATCGCCACCCTGATGGCCAACGAAAAGCTCTACACCCTGCCCGTCCTGGACAACGGCGCGTTGGTCGGCGTGGTGGGCAAGGAAGACGTTCTCAAAACGCTGCTGAAGGCATAGTAAGGCCGTGGAACTGCATCTCAAGGACACGGACGCGACCCTCAAGCTCGGACGCATTCTGGCCAAAAAACTGGCCGAAACCCCGAATCCGCCTGCATTGCTCTTGCAAGGCGAGCTCGGATCGGGCAAAACCACCTTGGTCCGGGGCTTGGTAGAATCCCTCCCCGGCGCGGCCATGGCGGAAGTCTCCAGCCCGAGCTTCAACATCTTCAACCTCTACCCGACCACCCCGCCGGTTGCCCACTTCGATCTCTACCGACTGGAGGGAATGGAGCCGGACGACGCGCTCTTCGAGTGCTTTGAGGACGATGAGGCGGTCACAGTGGTGGAGTGGGTGCAGTTCCTGGATCGTCGCTTGTGGCCCGGGGACGCACTTTTTTTGGAGTGGAAGCCTTCCGAGACTGGACGAAGCCTCGCTTTGCATGCAATGGGAGAGGCGGCGAATGGAATTCTCCATTCCCTGACTCCGGAATTCAACAAGATTTAGCTCAAAAGCAGATTGAACATGAACATCGTCGTACAAAAATTCGGCGGCACCTCCGTCCGCAACCTGGAATGCCAGCGGCAGGTCATGCAGAAGGTCCTGCGCCCCTACCGGGAAGGCAACAAGGTCATCGTGGTTCTGTCGGCCATGGCCGGTGAAACCAACCGCCTCCTCAGCCTGGCCAAGGAATGGTCGGACAACCCCGATCCCGCCGAGGCGGACTCCCTGGTCTCCACGGGCGAACAGATCTCCTGCGCCCTCTTTGCCATGCTCCTCAAGCAGCAAGGCGTGAAATGTCGCTCCGTGCTCGGCTTCCAGGCCCCGGTCAAGACCGACTGCGCATACGGAAAGGCCCGCATCGTGGACATCGACGAGACCAAGCTCAAGGCCATGCTCCACGAATATGACGTGCTGGTCGTGGCCGGATTCCAGGGCTGCGACGAAAGCCTGCGCATAACCACGCTGGGCCGCGGCGGCTCCGACACCTCGGCAGTGGCCCTGGCCGCCGCCGTCAAGGCCGATGTTTGTGAAATCTACACCGACGTGCCGGGCGTGTTCACCACCGACCCGAACATGTGCTCCGACGCCCGCAAGCTGGACAAGATCGCCTATGACGAGATGCTGGAAATGGCCAGCATGGGCGCCAAGGTGCTCCAGATCCGATCCGTCGAATTCGCCAAGAAATACAACGTAACCGTTCACGTCCGCTCAACTTTTTCCGATGAGCCGGGCACCATAGTCACGCAGGAGGATGAAAGCATGGAATCCGTTCTTGTTTCCGGGATTGCCTATGACAAGGATCAGGCCCAGATAACCCTCGTCCACGTCAAGGACCAGCCCGGCGTTTCCGCCCAGATTTTCTCCCCCCTGGCCGACCAGAAGATTCTCGTGGACATGATCATCCAGAACCCGTCCAAGGACGGCCTGACCGACATGACCTTCACGGTTCCCCGTGCCGACGTGGACCAGACCATCAAGATCCTGGAAAAACTGAAATACGAGATCGGCTACGAAGAGCTCACTCACAACCTGAACGTGTCCAAGGTGTCGATTATCGGCGTCGGCATGCGTAATCACTCCGGTGTCGCTTCCCGCGCATTCCGGGCGCTTGCCGATGAGAACGTCAACATCCTGATGATCAGCACGTCCGAGATCAAGGTCACCTGCCTGATCGACGACAAGTACACCGAACTGGCTGTACGCACACTTCACAAAGCCTTCAGCTTAGAGGAAGGCAACCATACCGAGTAGCCATAATGAGACACGTTACGATCTATGATACGACTTTACGCGACGGAGCACAGGCCGAAGAACTGAATCTGACCACCCAGGACAAGGTGCGCATCGCCCTCAAGCTTGATGAGCTGGGCATCCACTACATCGAAGGCGGCTGGCCCGGGGCCAATCCCACGGACCAGAAGTTCTTCGAAGAGATCAAGAAGCATCCCTTCAAAAACGCCAAGTTGACGGCGTTCGGGTCCACGCATCTTGCCCGGACCACGCCCGAGGCCTGCCCCAACCTGGCCGGTCTTTTGGCGGCGGAAACGTCGGTCATCACCATATTCGGCAAGACCTGGGATCTCCATGCCACCACGGCGCTCGGCATACCCCTGGAACGCAACCTGGAACTCATCGCCAACTCCGTGGCCTACCTCAACGAACGGGTTGACGAGGTCATCTTCGACGCCGAGCATTTCTTCGACGGCTACAAGCACAACCCCGAATACGCGCTGCAGGCCATCCGGGCCGCCCACGAGGCCGGCGCCGCTCGGCTCATCCTGTGCGACACCAACGGCGGCAGCCTGCCCAGCCAAGTGGCCGAGGCCGTCACAGAAGTGAAAAAGCACTTGCCGGACGCGAGTTTCGGCATCCACGCCCACAACGACTCCGAAGTGGCCGTGGCCAACTCCATCGAGGCGGTCCGCCTTGGCGCGTCCCAGGTCCAGGGAACGATCAACGGCTACGGCGAGCGGTGCGGCAACGCCAACCTCTGCTCTGTCATTCCCAACCTCGAGCTCAAAATGGGCATAGAAACCATCGGCCGGGACAATCTGTCGCGGCTTGTGGCAACCTCCCACTACGTCAGTGAGACGGCCAACCTGCGGCCCTTCCTGCGCCAGCCGTTCGTCGGCACCTCCGCTTTCGCTCACAAGGGGGGCATCCACGTATCGGCCATCATGAAGGACTCGAAGACCTACGAACACATCGAGCCGGAGGCCGTGGGCAACGAACAGCGCGTCCTGCTCTCGGACCAGGCCGGCAAGTCCAACATCCTGTTCAAGGCACGCGAGCTGGGATACGACCTGAAAAAGAACGACCCCACGGTGGACCGGCTGCTCAAGGAACTCAAGCTGAAGGAAAGCATGGGCTATGAGTACTCGGTGGCCGACGCCTCCTTTGAACTCATTCTCCTCCGCGCACTGGGCAAGCCGCTCGATTACTTCCACTTCCGCAACTTCTTCGTAGTTGACGCCAAGCGTGAGGAAGACGCCGAGCCCTTTACCGAAGCCACGGTCATCGTGGACGTCAAGGGGCAGCAGGAGCACACCGCTGCCACGGGCATGGGACCGGTCAACGCCCTGGACCGCGCCCTGCGCAAGGGACTTGAGCGGTTCTACCCCAACCTGGCGGACATCAAGCTCCACGACTTCAAGGTCCGCGTCCTGTCCGGGGCGGTCCGCGACACCGGCGGCACGGCCTCCTTTGTTCGAGTCCTGGTGGAATCCGGCGACAAGAACGAGCACTGGACCACCATGGGCGTCTCGCACAACATCATCGAAGCCAGCTGGCAGGCCGTTGTGGACGCCATCAACTACAAGCTGTTCAAGGACGAACACAAATAATCGATCGACATGCACGCAAAAAGGCCACCCGGATATCCGGGTGGCCTTTTTGCGTGCATGTCGTGAAAAACATCACTTCATGTTCGGCAATTGTCTTGCCGCCCACCTGGATGCCTTGAGATATTCGGTGGCCGCCTTGGTGACACAGGCCCCGTATCGACTCAGAAGCCCGTTGGCCATCTCCCAGTCGCCGCGTTCCACGGCAGCCAGCATCCGCAGACAATCTCCATATTCGTTGTCTGCACCGCACAACCCCTCCTTGAGATCGATGGCCAAAGGAATCCCCTCCAGCGCCTTTTCCATGGGGTGATCCAACAGGGCGTCGAGCATGGAGAAAAGCCCCAGCAAGAACATGGTCTCAGGCGTGTGTCTGCAGGCCTTGATGGTCGATGCCAGCCCGGAGAGGAACCGTGCGCGCTGCAAAGCCATGTATGCCAACTCCTCTCCGTTGGGCGTGGAATCAAGGTCGGTCATGGTCACCACCGTTGCCCAGTGCTTGAGCTCATCGAGTCCCAACAGGGAGATGGCCTGCTGAATGGATTTGATCTTGTTTTTCAGGCCGAAGGAGGCCGAGTTGATATACTGCAGGATGCGGTAACTCAGCGAAACATCCGACGCGATGATCCGCGCCAGCTCCTGCATCTCGCAGACCGGCGCCCCCAGTTCACGGAGCAATTGCAGCTTGGAGACCATGCTCGGCTGTAATTTGGCACCCTTCTCTATCCGGGGCTCCACGAAAAACGGGCCTTGGAAATAGTGGAACCCCAATGCCTTTGTCCCCTCGAAAGTCTCCCAATCAGGGATGTCGGTAGCCAGGAGCTTGCCGCTGAACTCCTTGTATCTCTTGCGAATGCCGACAATATCCGCCGGTGTTTTCCCGGCCAGGGAAACCTTGATTATGTCGCACTTGTCCATAACAGCGGCCCCGGATGGACCGTCGGCCTCCAGGGCGACGCTCCCACCCAGTTCGTGCGCCCGGTCGGCAAAGCCGGAGCAGGCCTGCGAACAAACGGCCCCCCCGCATATGCCGAACACGCATTGATCCCACTTCCGGGACCATGCGTCGTGCAACAAATCCTCGCTGTCGATGTTCAGGAACAGTTTCTTGCCGTCCCCGGGGCCGACACCGAGGGCGGCCAGTTTTTCCAACTGGCCGGAAACCAATCTCTTGAGCGACACGGTCCCGACGCCATCGGAAGACCACGGCTTGTCGGATACAAGCTCGTAGCCCCAGACGCTCCTGTCCCGCTTGAAAATCGGTCGTCTGACAATCATGCGCATCACATCCGTACTCAGGTCAGCAGCTTGCGCAGTATCCATACTCAGCCTCACAGCATTTCGGGAAATCGTCATTCCATTCAACTTGCAACACTCATTTGAAACAGTCATTTCAACACCTACTCCAACGAGACATGTACGTAAACATTGATTTTAGTTACGATTTTCAAATTACTGCATCAATTTACCTTATCCTTTAGTTTTATTAAGACTATTTTTCTTTTATTTTTTTCATGCCAGGGCAAAAAAAAGGCCGCCCCGCTTTCGCAGGGCAGCCATCTCGTCAATTTATCAGTGAAATTACAGCATTCCGGCGGCCTTCTTAGTCAGGCGCAGGAGCTGATTGGTGAAACCGGCCTCGTTGTCATACCAGATGATCAGCTTGAGCTGAGTGCCACCCATGACGCGGGTCAGGGCGCTGTCCACCACGCCGCCGAAGGTGGAGCCCATGTAGTCGATGGAGACCAGCGGCTCTTCGGAATAGCCCATGGAATCGTTGGCCGCAGCCTTGAGCGCGGCGTTGACTTCCTCGGCCGTGGCTTCCTTCTTCAGTTCGCAGACCAGATCAACCAGGGACACGTTCTGAGTGGGAACGCGAATGGCCATGCCGTCCAGCACGCCATTGAGTTCCGGGATGACCAGCCCCACGGCGCGGGCCGCGCCGGTGGTGGTGGGCACCATGTTCACGGCGCAGGCACGAGCGCGACGGATGTCCTTGTGGGAGCCGTCCAGGATGCGCTGGCTCATGGTGTAGGAGTGAACCGTGGTCATGATGCCGTGCTTGATGCCGTAGGTGTCGTTGATCACCTTGGCCAGCGGGGCCAGGCAGTTGGTGGTGCAGGAAGCATTGGAAATGATCTTGTGCTCGGGCTTGAGGGCTTCCTCGTTGACGCCGACGACCACGGTCACATCGGCGTCCTTGCCAGGCGCGGAGATGATCACCTTCTTGGCGCCGCAGGCCAGGTGCTTCTCGCAGCTCTCCCGGTCGGTGAACTTGCCGGTGGATTCGACTACGATATCGCATCCAAGGTCTCCCCAGGTCCATTCGCCCGGAGCGTTGCGGGTCACCTTGACCGGCTTTCCGGCCACCTTGAACCCGTCGGCGGTGGGTTCCACATCCATGAAACGACCATGGGCGGAGTCATATTTAAGCAGATGCGCCAGGTCCTCATTGGACGCTCGGGCGTTGACCGCAACCAGTTCCAAATCACTTTCACTCGCCAACAACCGGGTGAGATACCGACCGATACGTCCAAATCCGTTCAAACCTATGCGTGTTGCCATGGCAGCTTCCTCCTCTGCGTGAGCATTTTTTCAATATTCGAGTCTAGAGAGGCACAATACGTTTGCAATTATTATCCGTCAACGGAGTATCACATTCCCGCAGCTTTCAGGAGATTCAGCGCATCATGATCCGTGAAATCGAAATGCAACGGCGTCAGGGTGACGTGCCCGTCCGTGAGCAACGCCCGATCACGGTCCGGACTGATCCGCTCGGGCGGAATTGCACCGTCCAACCAATAGTACGGCCTGCCGCGCGGGTCCTTGCGCGTGTCGTACCAGTCCGTGTACGAGGCACGGGTGTGCGGGCACAGCACCAATTCCCCGGCTTCCTCAACAGGGCAATCAGGAAAATTGAGATTGAGCACGCATTTTCGGGGCAGATCCAGCCACGGGATTTTCGGCAACAACTCCGCAGTGAAACGGGCCTGGCCGCTCAGGTCCTCGGGATTGAAATTATCCATGGACACGGCCATGGCCGGAATCTCCATGAGCGCGCCTTCGGTGGCGGCGGACACGGTTCCCGAATAGAGGATATCCACGCCCACGTTGGCGCCCGCATTGATGCCGGACAGGACGAGATCGGGCTTGTCGGGCAGCAGCGTCGACAGGCCCAGCTTCACGCAGTCCACAGGCGTACCGTAGACGCCCTGCCCCACGAAGCCGTTCTCCTTGAACTGCTTGACCCGCACCGGCATGGACAAAGTCACGGCGTGTCCCACGGCCGACTGTTCGGTGACCGGGGCCACCACATGGACATCGTGCCCGGCATCCACCAGGGCAAAATACAGGGCGCGGAGCCCCACTGCCTGGATGCCGTCGTCGTTGGCCAGAAGTATATTCATCATTACTCCGCTCTGATGCGCTTCTTCAATTTGACAAGAGGAGTGAAATCAGGTTCATAACCATGGAGCGGACGAATCCGCGTTCACTCGGCAATCAATGCGACCATACGCGTATGGACCGGGTATCTCAACATCAATCCAATGGCAAGATACGTGGGAAAAAAGTCTCAACATATCCATGAAATGGCCCCCGGCCAACCGGTCGACGACCTCTTTCTCCTGGCCTCGGCCAACCAGGCGCAGTCCCGAAACGGCCCTTACTGGAACATCACCTTCCAGGATGCAACCGGCAAGATCGACGGCAAGATATGGAGCCCCAAGAGCCAGGACTACCCGTCCCTGGAACCCGGGCTCGTCGTGCGCGTCAAAGGTTTTGTCGAGAGCTATCGCGACAAGAGCCAGCTTCGGGTGGACCACATGGCCATCCTCGAAGCCGACGACCCCGATGTGGACCTGGCCGATTTCCTGCCCACCTCCTGCGTGCCTCCCGAAGAACTGATGGAGGCCGTCGAGGATTTGGTTACCGAGCACATGAAGCACGGGCCCTGGAAAAAATTCTGCAAGAAGGTCCTGGGCAACACGGAAATCCGAAGCCGGATGCTGACCGCGCCGGGTGCCAAGACCGTTCACCACGCATACGTCGGCGGCCTGCTCGAGCACACCCTCCAGGTGTCCCGCGCCTGCATGGCCCTGTGCGACGTGTATCCGGCCCTGGACCGCCAGACCCTGCTCGCAGGGGCCATCTTTCATGACCTCGGCAAGGCCTGGGAGTTGTCCGGCGGCCCGGCCAACGACTACACCGACGAGGGACGGCTGTTCGGCCACATCCAGATCGGCGTGGAAAAGCTCGAGCCGTTCCTGAAAAAGAGCAAGACCCTGGACGATGGCCTCAAGATGCACCTCAAGCACCTGATCACCAGCCACCACGGGGAACACGAGTTCGGCTCTCCGGTCCGCCCAAAGACGCCCGAGGCCTTCATCCTCCACTTCGCGGATAACATGGACGCCAAACTGAACATCATCGACCAGGCATACGCCGAAATGGACAAGACCGGGCAGGACTGGTCGCCCTACATGCGCTTTTTGGAGCGAAACGTTTATCGCCCTACGCAAACCCCTGACAAATCGAAAAAGAACAACGGCAAGCCGGAGAATCAATGTTTGTTACCTTTGAAGGCATAGAAGGCACCGGAAAGTCCACGCAGATCAAGAAGGTCAGGGAATACCTCGAATCCAAGGGCCGGGACGTGTTCCTCACCCTGGAGCCGGGCGGCAGCCGTGTGGGCAGGGAACTGCGCAAGATGCTCCTGCACGTGGACAACCGGGACATCACGCCCATCACCGAACTCTTTCTCTACCTGGCGGACCGGGCCCAGCACGTGGCCCAGGTCATCAGGCCCGAACTCGACGCGGGCAAGGTCGTGCTCTGCGACCGGTTCGCGGACTCGACCATCGTCTACCAGGGCTACGGACGCGGCCTGGACACCAAGACCCTCAGGGAACTCAACGAGGTGGCCGTGGACGGACTGTGGCCCGACCTGACCATCGTCCTGGACATCGACCCGGAAATCGGCCTGAAGCGGGCCATGCTGCGCAACATCGAGGACGGCAAGGCCAAGGAGGAAGGGCGGTTCGAGGCGGAACACATCTCCTTCCATAATAAAATCCGCGAGGGCTACCTCACATGGGCGGCCTTCAACAAGGACCGGATGCGCGTGGTCAATGCCGACAATTCGCCCGAACAAGTATTTGAACGCATTAAGGAAATTCTCGACGAACGCCTGGCTGCAATCGCCTGATCATTCCATCTTCACCGAACGAAAAGGAAAAAGACCTGCACTCCGTGCCGGTTTCTGCTACTGTGACATCTCAACGCCGACAAACAGCGTTTCGAGAGCCGAATGCCGATTGCCCACACACCACCTCGCAAACCCTGGCTGACCGTTTCCGCAATCACGGACACGGCCAAGTTCATCACCCTTGCCGGCTGCCTGATCTGGCTCCTGGCAGCGGGCACCCAACGGCTGGGGTACAATTGGCAGTGGTACCGCATCCCGCAATACCTGTGGCAGGTCACGGACCATGGATTCACCTGGGGCAACCTGCTCCTGGGGCTGGGCGTGACCCTGCAGATCACGGCCGTGAGCATGGGGTTGATGCTGGTCATCGGCATGGGAACGGCGCTGTTGCGCATGTCCAGGTCCTGGGCCGGACGCGGCGTGGCACGCACTTACATGGAACTGATCCGCAACTCCCCCCTGCTCATCCAGATATTTTTCATCTACTTCGTGGCCGCGCCCATCCTGGACATGTCCGCCTTCTGGGCCGCGGTCATCGCACTCAGCCTGTTCGAGGGGGCCTATGCGTCCGAAATCTTCCGGGCGGGCATCACCTCCATCGACACAGGGCAGTGGGAAGCGGCCAAGAGCCTCGGCATGGGGCCGTACGCCATGTACCGCCACATCATCCTGCCCCAGGCCGTACGCCGGGTGCTGCCCCCGCTGACCAGCCAGGCCGTCTCGCTGATCAAGGACTCGGCACTGGTCTCAACCATCGCCATCCTGGACCTGACTCAACAGGGACGGATGATCGATGCCGAAACCTTCCTGACCTTTGAAATCTGGTTCACGGTCGCCGCCATCTATCTGGCTGTCATACTGGCCCTGGCCGGCGCCGCCAATTATTTGGAAAAACGGTATAAAACCGTATAATAAACACCCTTCAACCCAAAGGAGACAACCATGACCATCTGGCGGGCAACCAAACTGGACGATACCATCATGATCGCCATCGAAGGAGTGTCGCACATCACCTGTGCCCAGGATTCCTGCAAATAATCACAACCGTTCCGGCGCGTCGCCGGATAAAGGAGAATTCGATGAAACCCATACGCATCTTTGTCGCCGTCACACTTTTCTGCCTGCTCGTCCTGCCCATGACGGGCTGCAGCCAGGCACCCCAAGAAACACAAAAAGCCGAAGCCGCCGACACCAAGGTCAGCCAGTTGGAAACCATCCTCCAGCGCGGCGTGATCAAGGTCGGCTTCGACACATTCAAGCCCTGGGCCATGAAGGACAAGAACGGCGACTACATCGGCTTCGAGATCGAAGTCGCCAAGCGTCTGGCCGAAGACATGGGCGTCAAGGCCGAGTTCGTGCCCACCAAGTGGTCCGGCATCATCCCGGCCCTGTTGACCGGCAAGTTCGACATCATCATCGGCGGCATGTCCATCACCCCGCAGCGCAACCTCAAGGTCAACTTCTCCGTGCCCTATGAATTCTCCGGCATGTCCCTGACGGCAAGCCGCAAGCTTGCCGGCGACCGTACCCGGATCGCCGACTTCAACACGCCCGACACCACCATCGCGGTCCGGCTCGGCACCACGGCGGCCGAAGCGGCCAAGAACTTCCTGCCCAAGGCCAAGATTCTTTTCTTCGACGAGGAATCCCAGACCATTCAGGAACTGCTCAACGAACGCGTCCACGCCCTGGTGGCCTCCAACCCCCTGCCCTTCAACCTGGCCAAGGAATACCCGGATCAGCTCTACCTTCCCGTCAAGGAAGACCTGACCCAGGAGCCCATATCCTTTGCCGTCAGGAAGGGAGATCCCGATTTTCTGAACTGGCTCAACAACTGGGTGCGCTTCACCTCAAGCAAGGGCTGGCTCCAAAACCGGTACGAGTACTGGTTCTACACCAACGAATGGGAAGACCAGATCCAGTAGAGCCGGTTTCTTGAATCGATCCACGAACACCAAACGCATTCCCATCACCTGGCTGGACGCCGCCATCCTGGCGGCGCTGGCCGGGGTGATCGGCTACGTCGCCTTCAAGGCGCTGACCGGGCTGAACTACCACTGGAACTGGGAGATCATCCCGCAGTTCCTGCTGCGCTTCGACGAGCCCGCACAATCATGGAAACCGGGACTGTTGACCCTCGGTCTGCTGACCACCATCCGGTTGAGCCTGTGGGCCGGAATTCTGGCCCTCCTGCTCGGCACCGTGATGGGACTGTTCAGGGTCAGCCCCAGCCTGTTCAAACGCCAGGTCGCCTCGGCCTACGTCGGGCTGATCCGCAACACCCCGCCATTGGTGCTGATCTTCGTCTTCTACTTCTTCATCGGCGACCAGATCATGACCCTGCTCAGGGTGGAGGACGCCATCTACGGGCTGTCCGACACGGCGCTGGAAGCCCTGAGCTGGCTCTTCGGGCCCATGAACCGCTTTCCCAGGTTCCTGTCCGCCCTGATCACCCTGGCCCTGTTCGAGGCGGCCTACATCGCGGAGATCGTGCGCGCAGGCATCGAGTCCGTTGACAAGGGCCAATGGGAGGCGGCGGCTTCCATGGGCATGACCCGTTTCCAAACCATGGTCCATATCGTCCTGCCCCAGGCCATGCAACGCATGTTGCCAGCCCTGGCCGGACAGTTTATATCTACCATCAAGGACTCGGCCATCGTATCGGTCATCTCCATCGAGGAATTGACGTTCCAGGCCCAGCAGCTCATGACGACCACCTATCGGAGCTTCGAGATCTGGACCACGGTCCTCGGCATGTATTTCGTGCTGACGTTCCTGTGCTCCCTGGCCGTCAGGAAATTGGAATTGACCATGAGAAGGGACTGATCTGTGCTTGAGTTGATTAAAAATTTCTTCACGGGAGCCGAAGACAGTCAATCCGACCGGTCGCCTGATTCCCGAAACCAACAAACGAGCTCACCGTTCGACCTGGAGGCCTTCAGAATGAATGATGTCAAGGTATTCGCACTCTCCACCTGCATCCATTGCCGCAACGCCAAGAAATACCTCGACGAATGCGGCGTCAAATACGAATGCGTCCATGTGGACGAGCTGACCGGCGACGAGCGCAAACAGGCCGTTGACGAGATCAAGAAACACAACCCGGCGGTCTCCTTCCCCACCATCGTCATCAAGGACAAGGTCGTGGTAGGGTATCACAAGGACAAGATCGACGCCGCGCTCAAGGGGGAATAGCCGTGGACGCCAAACAGCTCTTCGAAAGCCTGAAAAAACTCCAGGAGCCCAAAGGATACCATTTCAACGACGACATGGACATGACCATGCCGCTGCTTGAGAGCCTGCTCATCAACAAGGAACGGCTGGGCTACATGGCCTGCCCCTGCCGGTTGGCCAACGGCGAGATCGACGCCGACAGGGACATCATCTGTCCATGCACCTACCGCGAGGATGACGTGAAGGAGTTCGGCGCCTGCTACTGCGCCCTGTACGTGAGCAAGGAATACAACGACGGCACCATTGAAAAACAGGTGGTGCCGGAGAGGCGTCCGCCGGAAAAGATATTATTCTAGATTATCCCACAGATGAAAAAGGGCCGGAGAATCAGTCTCCGGCCCTTTCGCATTGTGTATACGGCAATGAATCATGACTGCGCCCTGGACAATGCCCTATCCAGGTCCTCGATGATGTCCTCGGCGTCTTCAAGTCCCACGGAAATGCGGATGAGGTCCTCAGGCACGCCTGCGGCCAGCTGCTCCTCGGGGGTAGACTGGCCGTGTGTGGTGGAGGCCGGGTGGATGACCAGGGTCTTGGCGTCGAGGATGTTCGCCAGGTGGGAACACAACTCAACGGAATTGATGAACTTGCGCCCCGCTTCCAGGCCGCCCTTGACGCCGAAGCCGAAGACCGCGCCCGGTCCGAGGGGGAAGGTGTTCTTGGCCCGGTCATTGTCGGGGTGGCTGGCCAGCCCGGCGTAGTTGACCCATTCCACGGCATAATGCGTCTCCAGGAACTCGGCCACCTTCTGGGCGTTCTCGCAGTGCCGGGCGGCGCGCAGGGGCAGGGTCTCCATGCCCTGGATGATCTGGAAGCTGTTCTGCGGGGAGATGGTCGCGCCCGTGTCGCGCAAGAGGCCGATGCGGACCTTGGAAGTGAAAACCGGACACGGTTTGCCTGACCCGCCGCCGAGCGCCTCCCACAGGTTGACGTTGTTGTAGGTCGGGTCAGGAGCGGTCAACTCGGGATATCTCCCGGATGCCCCCCAGTCGAAATCGCCCTTCTCCACGATGGCCCCGCCCATTGCGACACCGTGACCGCCGATGATCTTGGTCAAGGAATACAGGGCTATATCGCAGCCGAATTCGAAGGCATTGAAAATGGGCGGCGGAGCCACGGTGCAATCGAGCATGAACGGCAGGCCGTGGCTGCGGGCCACACCGGCGATGCCCAGCAGGTCGTCAACGTTGCAACGCGGGTTGCCGATGGCCTCGGAGTAAATCAACCGGGTATTCTCGTCGATGGCGGCCTCAAAATTGGCCGGATCGCTCGAGTCCACGAACCGGGCCTCGATGCCGAATCGTTTCAGGGTGTATTCGAACAGGGTCTGCGTGCCGCCATAGAGATTGGAACCGGTGACAATGTTCTGCCCGGCAGAGGTGACGGCGGTCACCGCGTAGAAGATGGCGGCCATGCCCGAGGCCGTGGCCACGGCTCCGGCACCGCCGTGCAGGGCGGCCAGCCGTTTTTCCAGCACGTCCGTGGTCGGGTTGTTGAGCCGGGTGTAGATGTACCCCGGCTCCTTCAGGGCGAACAGATTGGCCGCGTGCTCGGTGTCGTTGAAAAGATAGGCCGTGGTCAGATGAATGGGCACGGCGCGGGACCCCGTGGGGTCGGGAGTGTGCCCGGCGTGCAGGGCCAATGTATGGGGACCATAGCGCTTATCGGACATGGTCAGCCTCCTAAGAATTCGTATCGGACCGTTACAGAGTGAGGCATCCACGGCCCGTTGGCAAGAGGGTTAGCCAATGCAATTGGTTATAATTGCCATCAGTCGGGGGAATGGACGGGTCAGCCCTTGAGACCGGCCTCCCCGATCCAGGCGGCAAAGACCTCCTGGGCACGTATGCCGTAGGCCTCCTTGCGGAGCTTCTTCTTCATCTTCTTTTCCAGGCCGGGCATGAGGCCGAAATTGACGTTGGAAGGCTGGAACTCCTTGTCCGGTTCGGTGCGCAGATGGCCGAGCAGCGCACCCAGCGCGGTTTCACGCGGCGGCACGGCCACCTCCCGCCCGTTCAGCCGATGCGCCAAAGACAGGCCGAGCCACAGCCCGCAGGCCGCAGATTCAAGATACCCTTCCACGCCGGTGATCTGGCCCGCCAGATAGAAACCGGGGCGTTTCCTGAGTTGCAGGGTCTCGTCCAACGCCTGGGGCGCGTTGACGTAGGTGTTGCGGTGGATGGAGCCCAACCGCAGGAATTCGGCGTTCTCCAGACCGGGGATCATGCGGAAGATGCGTTTCTGTTCCGGGTACTTGAGCTTGGTCTGGAATCCCACCAGGTTGAAGGCGGTCCGGTCCTTGTTTTCCAGCCGAAGCTGGACAATGGCGAACGGCCGTTCCCCGGTGTTCGGGTCCGTGAAGCCGACCGGCTTGAGAGGGCCGAAGGCCAGGGTCATCTCACCCCGCTCGGCCATTGCCTCAACGGGCAGACAGGCCTCGAAATGCTTTTCCTTCTCGAACTCGCGGGGCTTGACCTTCTCCCCGTCGAGCAAGGCCTGGACAAACGCCTTGTATTCGTCCTCATCCATGGGACAATTGAGATAGTCGTCATCCTCGGGCTTCCAGCGCGATCCCCAGAATGCCTTGGAGTAATCAACGGAATCGGCGCTGATAATGGGCGCGATGGCGTCGTAGAAATACAACCTCGCGTCACCCACCGTCTGCATCAGGCTTTCGGTCAGGTCCACGCCAGCCAGGGGACCGGCGGCTATGATCACCGCGTCCCTGCCCGACAGTTCCTCGGCATCAAGGGAAGTGATCTCCTTGCGGACCACGGTGATGTTCTCGTGGGACTCGATTTTGCCGGTGATGTACTCGGAGAACAGCGCCCTATCTACGGCAAGCGCTCCGCCGGCAGGCACCTGCGTGGCGAAAGCCGCCTCCATGACCAGGCTGCCCAGCGCCTCCATCTCCTCCTTGAGCAGCCCGATGGCCGCCGCAGGCCCTGTGGCGCGGAAGGAATTGGAGCAGACCAGCTCGGCCAGGCCGTCTTCGGTGTGGGCCTCGGAACGCTTTTCCGGCTTCATCTCGTACAGCGTGACCGAAATCCCGGCCTGCGCCAGTTGCCAGGCCGCGTCGCATCCGGCCAATCCGCCGCCGATTATCGCTACTTCCGCCATTTCATATCCTTGGTATCGTTTACGTTCGCCGTGATATACCGTATATACGGACAAACCTGTGGATCATACATGACACAACGCCCTCTGCTCGACATACACAAGCTGACCACCTGCTTTGCTTCCCACCAGGGCATTGCCAAGGCGGTGGATACCGTCAGCCTTTCCGTAATGCAAGGAGAAACCCTTGCCGTGGTGGGCGAATCCGGCTGCGGCAAGACCGTGCTCGCCCTTTCCATACTCGGTCTTGTACCCGATCCGCCGGGCCGCGTCACCGAAGGTTCCATATCATTCAAGGGACAAGACCTCCTGGACCTGTCGGACAGCGAGCTGATGGAAATTCGCGGCAATCACATTTCCATGATCTTTCAGGAGCCCATGACCGCGCTCAACCCGGTGTTCCGGGTGGACGACCAGATCGCGGAACCGCTCAGGCTCCACCAGGGATTCAGCAAGGCCCAGGCCCTGGAAAAAGCGGTGGAGGCGCTCGACCTGGTGGGCATCCCCAATCCGGCCAAGATCGTCAAGTCCTACCCGCACGAGCTGTCCGGCGGCATGCGCCAGCGGGTCATGATAGCCATGGCCCTGGCCTGCAACCCGGACCTGCTCATCGCGGACGAACCGACCACGGCCCTGGATGTGACCATCCAGGCGCAGATCATCGACCTGATGAACGAACTCAAGGAGCGCATGGACGGCTCACTCATGCTCATCACCCATGACCTCGGCGTGGTGGCGCGCATGGCGCAGAAGGTGGCGGTCATGTATTCCGGCAAGATAGTGGAGTTCTCCGACGCCGCCGGCCTGTACGCCGAACCGCTGCACCCGTACACGCAGGGACTGCTCGCCTCGGTGCCAGTGCTGGGCAAAAAGACGCGCCTCAACCCCATTCCCGGCATCGTGCCGTCCATTTTCGACCTGCCCGAGGGGTGCCGGTTCCACCCTCGTTGCCCTAAATCATTTCAGAAATGCGCCCTCATGCTGCCCCCGCTCTTTGAGCCGAAACCGGGCCGCCAGGTCCGCTGTTGGCTCTACGAGGACTAAGCCCATGCCCCCTTTGCTCGAACTGATCAACGTCACCAAGCACTTCAAGGTGCGAAGCGGCATGCTCGGCCTCCAGGCCGGAACCGTCCGCGCCGTGGACGGTGTCAGCCTGACCGTGAACAAAGGCGAAACCCTGGGGCTGGTCGGCGAGTCAGGATGCGGCAAATCCACGCTCGCCAAGTGCATAATGGGCCTGGAAAGCGTGACCTCCGGCGAAGTGGTGTTCAAGGGCCGCTCCCTGTCCTCATGGGATGAAAAAAAGCTCCGCCGCAACATGCAGATGGTCTTTCAGGACCCATACTCCTCCCTCAACCCGCGCCAGAAGATCGGCTCCATCATCCGCGAGAGCCTGGACATCCACCACATCGGCACCAAAGAGGAACGCAAGGAAAAGGTCATCGAGCTCCTGCGCCTGGTTGGCCTGCGCCAGGAGCACGGGCAGCGCTACCCCCACGAATTTTCCGGAGGCCAGCGGCAGCGTGTGGCCGTGGCCCGGACACTGGCCCTGGACCCGGACCTGGTCGTCTGCGACGAGCCGCTGTCCGCCCTGGACGTATCCGTACAGGCCCAAGTCATCGGCTTGCTCAAGGATCTGCAGACCCGGTTCGACCTGACATACGTGTTCATCTCCCACGACCTGTCCGTGGTCAGCCACATCTCGGACACCGTGGCCGTCATGTACCTGGGCCGGATCATGGAGATCGGACCGAGCGAGACCCTGTTCGCCGACCCCAAGCACCCTTACACCAAGGCCCTGCTCTCGGCGGTCCTGTTGCCCGACCCGACCCGACAGGCGGAACGCATCGCGTTGACAGGCGACCTGCCCTCGCCCATGAACCCGCCGTCAGGCTGCCCGTTCCACCCCCGCTGCCCCGAGGCGTTCGACAAGTGCCGCCGGGGCCGCCCGAACCTCATGCCGCTCGACACAGGCGTCAAAACCGCATGCTGGCTGTACGGTTCGGAGTGACCCCTGTACCGCTGAAATTTCCGGGTATCTGTCACTGGACCGCCCATGCCTGTTCGGGCATGATTGCCAATACATTCAATCAAACTCGAAGGATACGTCATGATTAGCCGCGATGAAGCACTTACCCTGCTCAAGGAACACATCAAGGAACCCAACCTGATCAACCACAGCCTGGAATCCGAGGCCGTCATGCGCGGCCTGGCCGCCAAGCTCGGTCGCGACGTAGAGTTGTGGGGCGTCACCGGCCTGCTGCACGACCTGGACTATTCCACCATGGAAAATGAAAGCCGCCACGGCCTGGACACCGCAGAAATGCTCAAAGGCAAGCTCCCCGACGAGGCCCTGGCCGCAATTCGCCGCCACGCCTTCGAGATGAACGGAGCCGAATCTGCGGAAACCGAATTCGACTTCGCCCTGCGCTGCGGCGAAACCGTTACCGGATTGGTCCACGCCGGAGCCCTTGTCCGGCCCACCAAGATCGACGGCATGAAGGTCAAGAGCCTGAAAAAGAAAATGAAGGACAAGGCGTTCGCCGCTTCGGTCAACCGCGACTGTATCCGCGAATGCGACAAGATCGGCCTGGAGCTGGGCGAATTCCTGCAAATCGCCATCGGCTCCATCGTGCCCATCGCCCCGGAAGTGGGGCTTGCCGACCAATAGTTCCGGTTGCACGAATAGCGCATTTGTATTACTCCCTTTCCTGACTTAAATCGCGTGATTTCAGTGGAAAGGGAGTATTTTTTGGCTTTCAACGACGCACTCTTCGCCTCGGGCGATTCCTCCATACACCGCATTGATCCGCGCATCCGCCTCGCCAGCGGGGTCGCGGTCACCGTTCCGGTCGCCCTGCTGACCGCATCCCAGCCCGCGTGGCTTGCATTTGCCTTCGGCCTTCTGCTGGTGAAGATGGCCCGCCTTGATCTCATCCGGGTCATGCAACGGCTGGCCGTGGTCAACGTGTTCATCGCCTTTCTGTGGGTCTTCCTGCCATTTTCCCAACCGGGCGACGTGCTCTGGTCCCTGGGGCCGCTTCACGCCTCCAGGGAGGGCATCGACCTGGCCCTGCTGATCACGGTGAAGTCCAATGCGATCGTCCTGGCGCTCATGGCCCTGCTCGGCTCTATCCCGGTGCAGGACCTCGGCCCTGCCATGCAACGGCTCAAGGCCCCGGACAAGCTCTGTCACATCCTGCTTTTCACCTACCGCTACATCTTCGTCATTCACAAGGAATACATGACAATGCGCCAGGCGATGCGGGCACGCGGCTTCAAGCCGCGGACCAACAGGCACACCTATCAAACCTACGCCTGGCTGGTGGGAATGCTCCTGGTCCGCAGCTGGGATCGGGCAGAACGGGTACGCGACGCCATGCGCTGCCGGGGCTTCCGGGGCCGCTTCTATTCCCTGGCCCGGTTCGAGACCCGGACCCGGGATTACGGATTCCTCGCCGCATGCCTGCTCTTCACGGCGTTCATCATCTACCTCGAATTCACCAGCAAGGGGGCGCTATGAGCCACGCCGTCATCGAACTCATCGACATCAGCTACGCCTTCCCGGACCGCGACACGACCCTGGACGGTCTGTCCTTCCACCTGCACGAGGGGGAAAAGCTCGGCCTGTTCGGCCCCAACGGCGCAGGCAAATCCACCATGCTCCACATCCTCATGGGACTGATCGCCCCTGACAGCGGAGAGGTGAAGCTCTTCGGCACCCCCATGACCAACGCCAAGGAATTCGACCAGGCCCGTCTGCGCATCGGCTTCCTGTTCCAGAATTCCGACGACCAACTCTTCTGCCCCACCGTGCTGGACGACGTGGCCTTCGGTCCTCTGAACCAGGGGCTGACCAAGGAAGAGGCCGCCGCACGAGCCGCAGAGGCCCTGGAGACCGTAGGCCTGGCCGGTTTCGGTGACCGCGTACCCCACCGGTTGTCCGGCGGCGAAAAGAAGCTGGTGGCCCTGGCCACCGTCCTGGCCATGCAGCCCGAGGTGCTGGTGCTCGACGAGCCCACCACGGGGCTCTCGCCCGAGGCCAAGGACCGGCTGGCCGGTATCCTCGCCAACCTGGACATGGCCCGGCTCGTGGTCTCCCACGACATGGATTTTCTGTCCGAAACGGCAGACAGGCTGATCGCCATGCGCGACGGAAAAATCCGCCCGGGCGAACTCAAGCCGCATACCCATATCCACGTGCACGAGGAAGGCGACGTACCGCACCAGCACTGACCTCTGCCTGCGCAACACTCCTGCACACCAAAGAAATATCCGTGCCCCTCTTGGCATTGCTGGATAAAGTCCTATACTCTTTTCCGGCCCGCCAATCCCGGCTTGCCTGAAACCTCCCGTTCAACCGATGCCCAGAGACCTCACAGCCGACATGTCGCGCGCGCCGTACCGCACCATCTGGACCCTGGCCTGGCCCCAGCTCCTGATGATGCTGTTCCATTTTCTCATCGGCATGGCCGACGTCTGGGTGGCCGGGTACATCGACCGCGAGGTCCAGGCGTCCCTGGGCATCATCTCCCAATCACTGTTCTTCCTGCTGGTCGTGGCCATGGCCGTGGCCAACGGCGCAGTGGCCGCCATCAGCCAGTCCCTCGGCGCGGGGCTGTTCATGCGCGTCAAGCGCTATGTCGGGCTCTGTCTGATCCTGGCCGTCCTGCTGGGCGGCGCATTCACCGTTGCCGGGCTGCCGCTCAAGCAGCTCCTGCTGGCGGCCCTCCAGGTGCCGGAGAAGATGCGGCCCGTTACCGAATATTTCCTTGAAGTCTACCTGGTCCTGCTGCTGCCCTACTACATACTGCTCATCACCAACGCCATCTTCCGGGCGCGCAAGCAGGTCATGTACCCGCTCTATTCCATGATCCTGGTCACCGCGCTGAACACCGTGCTCGACCTGGGCCTGGGCCTGGGCTGGTGGGGCATGCCGAACATCGGCTTCAAGGGGCTGGCCTGGGCCACCTTCGGCTCCGTATCCGCCGGCGCCATGCTCAACCTTTTCGTCCTCTCCCGGCAGGGCGTGCTCCGTCGCGACAGTTTCGCGCCCTGGAGATGGGTGAAACGGGCGCTGCCCTACCTGATCAAGGTTGCCTGGCCGTCCGGCCTGATGCAGATCGTCTGGCAGTCCGGGTATCTCTTCCTGTACGCCATCACCGCCAGCCTGCCCTGGAACCCGGTGAACGCCCTGGCAGGCATGGCCATCGGCCTGCGCATCGAAGCCCTGCTCTTCCTTCCCGCCTTTGCCTTCAACATGACCGCATCCATCCTCATCGGCCATTATCTCGGTGCGCGCCAACCCGAAGAAGCCAGGAAATTCGGCTTCCGCATCCTGCGCATCGGGCTGATTTCCATTTCGATTTTTGCCATCGCGGTCTGGCAGTTCATCGGGCCGTGGGTGGACCTGCTCACGCGCGACGCGGCCGTGGCCGCACAGGCCGTGAACTATCTGAAGTGGAATATGCTGGCCATCCCATTCACCCTGACCTCCATGATCCTGGCCGGGGTATTCAACGGAGCCGGGGCGACCCTGCTCAACATGGTCATAATGGGTGCGGCCACCTGGGGCATCCGGCTGCCGCTGGCATACGGCCTCGGGCATCTGTTCCTGCAGAACGCCGAGGGTATCTGGATCGCCATGTTCGCCTCCCAGATCGTCCAGTCCTCGGTTCTGTTCTATGTCTTCACCTTCAAAAACTGGCAACGTTTCGCTATGGTCAAAAGCCGAAACGGCCATACCCGATAAGGATTCCTCATGTCTTTGACTTTCGAACCGATCAGCCTCGACAGGCAAAAGGAATATCACGACTCCCTCGAAGGGTGCCCCCAACTCATGACCAGCGACTTTTCGTTCGCAAACGTCTACGGCTGGGCGGACCACTACGGCCTGGAGTGGGCGTTCAACAAGGGGTTGTGCTTCATCCGCCAGACCAAGCCCGAGACGGTCTACTGGGCTCCCGTGGGCCCCTGGGAGAACTACAATTGGGCATCCTGCGGGGCCATGCGCGAAACGGGACGCTTCATCCGCGTGCCCGAAGCCCTGACCCGCATGTGGTCCATCGCCTTCGGCAACAACATCGTCATAGAGGAAAGCCGCGAGCACTGGGACTACATCTACGCCGTCGAGGAATTGATCTCCCTCAAGGGCAAGAAATTCCACAAGAAAAAAAACCTGCTCAACCAGTTCAAGAAAAACTACCTCTACCAGTACGAACCCATGGCCCCGGAGTGCGTCGAGGAAGTCCTCGAGATGCAGGACGAATGGTACAAGTGGTACGAGGAAAACAACCCGTCCGAGGCCCTCAAGGCGGAAAACCACGCCATCACCCGCGTGCTGCACAACATCGACCAGATCTGCGGGCTCATGGGCGCGACCCTGCGGGTGGACGGCAAGGTCATCGCCTACACCGTCGCCGAACCCCTGTGCGAGGACTCCCTGGTCATCCACTTTGAAAAGGGCGACATACGCTACAAGGGCGTCTACCAGGCCATCAACCAGATGTTCCTGGAAAACGAGGCCGCCGAATATACCAACGTCAACCGCGAACAGGACCTGGGAGACGAGGGGCTGCGCAAGGCTAAGTTGTCCTACAACCCCGTATTCTTCCTGAAAAAGTTCGAGGCAACAATCCTATAGGTTATGTCACTGCTGCTCGACTCGGTACCGCGAAAACGACTGGTCGTCCTCGGACTGGACGGGCTGCCGCTTGACCTCGCCCGCACCCTGGGCGCATCGCTGCCGAACCTGGGCCGCATCGCCCGAAACGCGACCACCGTCCGCGCCGAGATTCCCGAGCTGTCCCCGGTCAACTGGACCGCCTTCTTCACCGGGAACGGACCGGAAAGGCACGGCGTGTTCGGCTTCTCCCGCATCGATCCGGAGACCTACGCACTGCGGATCACCGACTTCGAAGACGTGGCCTGTCCCACGGTGTTCGACCGGCTGGGGGAAAACGGCCTGGTCTCCCGTTTCGTCAACCTGCCCAACACCTACCCGGTACGGCCCTTCCGCGGCATGGGCGTTTCCGGATTCGTGTCCCACGACATGGAGCAGGCCGCCTACCCGCCCTTCCTGTGCGGCAAGCTCCTTGAGGCGGGCTACAAGCTGGAAGCGGACACCAACCGGGGCCGCGCCGACCTCGATTATCTGTTGAGCGAGCTGCGCAACACCCTGAGCTCCCGACTGTCGGCCCTGGACATGCTCTGGCCCGACCTGGGCTGGGACCTGTTCGTGCACGTCTTCACCGAGACCGACCGGCTCTTTCACTTTTTCATGGACGCGGTGGTCCACCCCGGCCATCCGCACCACCTGGACTGCATGCGCTTCCTGGCCGACTGGGACGTTGCGCTGGGCCGATTCCTGGCCCGCTACGACGCGCTCCCCGACCCCAAACGGCTGCTGGTCATGGCCGATCACGGGTTCACGGAGATCAGGACCGAGGTCTGCCTCAACACCTGGCTCAGGAAGCAAGGGCTCCTCTTCTTCGGCGGTCAACCCGCCGACGAATGGGACATGTCGATGATTTCCGCCGAGTCAAAGGCCTTCGCCCTCGATCCCGGCCGCATCTACATCCATGCGCGGGACAGGTTCCGGCGCGGACAGGTCCTCAACCGGGACATGCAGGCCCTCACGGTGCAGATCGCCGAAAGGTTGGCCCGCCTGACCTATGAGAACGAGCCGGTCATGGAAGCCGTTCACCTTGGCTGCGACATTTACCCCGGTGCGACCTCTGACCAAGTGCCGGACATCGTCTGCCAACCCCGGCCCGGCTTTGATCTCAAGGCCAAATCCGACCGCAACGACATTTTTGGTTTGCATGGACGGACCGGGACACATACGGTGAACGGAGCCATTTTCATTGACACCCTCGGCACCCGCCCCGACCGCATGCGCGATATTGGTCGGACCATTTTACACCATTTTGCCATAACGGAATAAATGAGCATCGATTTCGCCCACGAACTGAACGAGGCCCAACTGGAAGCCGTGACCGCCACCGAAGGCCCCGTGCTGGTCATCGCCGGTGCGGGATCGGGCAAGACCCGGACCATCGTCTACCGCCTCGCCCACTTGGTGCAGCAGGGCGTGGACCCGGCCCAGATCCTCCTCCTGACGTTCACCCGCAAGGCCGCCCAGGAAATGCTGGCCCGCGCCGAGGCCATCCTCGGCCGCTCACTGCACGGAACATCCGGCGGCACCTTCCACTCGTTCGCCTACGCCACCCTGCGCGCCAACGCCATGGACATCGGCTTTGAGGGCGGGTTCACCCTCATGGACCGGGCGGACTCCGAAAACATCTGCAAGTCGGTCAAGGACGACCTCAAGCTCGGCAAGGGGGATCGCTCCTACCCCAAGAAGGCGACCCTGATGGACGTCATCACCAAGTCGCGCAACAAGGAGCTGACCATCGACGCCGTGCTGGAACGCGAAGCGTACCACCTGAATCCCTATCTGGACGATTTTACCGAAATTTCGGACGGGTACGCCAAGTTCAAGCGTCAGCACGCCCTGATGGACTATGATGACCTGCTCTTTCTCCTGGACGAGCTGCTGGAAAAGAACGAACCGCTCAGAAACCAACTCCAGACCCGATACAAATACATCATGGTGGACGAGTACCAGGACACCAACCTGGTCCAGGCGCGCATAGTCAGGCACCTGGCCGGGACCAAAGGCAACGTCATGGCCGTGGGCGACGACGCCCAGTCCATCTACGCCTTTCGCGGCGCCAATGTCGCCAATATACTCGAGTTTCCCAAGATTTTCGAAGGCACCAAGATCGTCCGACTGGAAAAGAACTACCGGTCCGTGCAGCCCATCCTCGACCTGACCAACGAAATCCTGCAGGGCGCGACCGCCCGGTTCGACAAGAACCTCTACTCCGACCTGAAAAGCGACAAGCTGCCGCAGGTGATCCACCCGCTCTCCGATCAGACCCAGGCCCGGCTGGTGGTGGACCAGATTCTCAAGTTTCAGAAGAAATACCTGCTCCACGACATCGCCGTGCTCTTCCGGGCGGGCTACCAGTCCTTTTCCCTGGAAGTCGCGCTGACGCGCATCGGCATCGACTACCAGAAATTCGGCGGCATCCGCTTCCACGAGGCCGCGCACATCAAGGACGTGCTTTCCATGATCCGGCTGGTGCTCAACCCGCACGACCTGCTTGCCTGGCAGCGGGCCATGGACCACATCAAGGGCGTTGGCCCCAAGACAGTGGCCAAGATATATGCGGCCATGCACACCAAGGACGGAAAGAGCGAAAAGTACCTGACCAAGATGGTCGGCAAGCACGAAGCGCTCAGGGAGCTGCTGGTGGAACTGGACAAGCTGCGCTCCCAGCCGCCCAAGCCCGGAGCCGTCCTCGAATCGCTGCTCGTCTATTACCAGCCGATCCTCATGGAGAAATACCCGGACGACTACCCCAAGCGACAGGCCGGACTGGAACAGCTTTCCCAGATCGCCGCCGGGTATTCGGACATGGAGACGTTCATCGGCGATCTCAGCCTGGACGGCGACCCGGACGATGAAAAGCGCAAGGAAAACGCGGTAGTCCTGTCCACGGTCCACTCGGCAAAGGGACTGGAATGGTCGGCGGTCATCATCATCGACCTGGTGGAGGACCGGTTCCCGTCACGCAGGGCCATGCAGCGCGCCGAGGACCTGGAAGAGGAGCGCCGCCTCATGTACGTGGCCTGCACCCGGGCCAAGGAACATCTCACCCTGCTCGTGCCCAGTTCGGTCTTCAACCGGGCCTCCGGCATGTCCGAACCCACACTGCCCAGTCCGTTCGTGACCGAACTGCCCGAGACGGTATATGATCGGCTCAACGAGTCCTACGGCGGCGGGCTGGAGCAACGCCGCAAACAGGTCGTGTCCCTGCCCGAACCGTCCACCGATACCCTGATGGAAGAGGCGGCCCCGAGCGGCCCCAAGGTCGACCCCAGAAAGCTGGGCTTTTGCAAGCACAAGATTTTCGGCAAGGGCAAGATCGTCGCCTTTATCGAACCGAACAAGTACAGGGTCAACTTCCCCGGCTTCGGCCTCAAGGTCATCATCGGGGACTACCTGGAATTATTATAAAAGCCACAGAGAGACAGATATGAAAAGCGAAGAAGCCTTCCTCGGATTCATCGACGAGTTCTTTCCCAACAAGCACGATTTCCTCGTCCTCGGGCGCGGCGACGACTGCGCGGTGCTCAAGGCCGACAAGGACTACTGCGTGTCCTCGGACCTCTTTCTGGAAGACGTCCATTTCCGGCGCGACTATTTCTCCCCCGCCGACATCGGCTACAAGGCCCTGGCCGTAAACATCTCCGACATCGCGGCCATGGGGGCCAAGCCCGTGGCCTTCACCATGGACCTGATGGCCCCGGCGGACGTGGACGACGATTTCTGGCGCGAATTCCTCAAGTCCATGTCCATGCTCGCCCGGCAAAACGACATCGTGCTGGCAGGCGGGGACCTGAGCCGCGCGGACAGGATAGGCGTGTCCATCTCCATTTTCGGCGTGAGCGGCTCCACCGGCTTTATCAGGCGCGGAAACTGCTCCTACGGCGACATCCTGTTCACCATCGGCGACATCGGCCTGGCCCGCGCCGGGATGATGAGCCTGGAAGCTGTGGGGGAAAAAGCGAGAGAGACCCTGCCCGCCGCCGTCATGGCCCATTTGCGTCCGAAACCGAAAATCATGATCGGCACCCTGCTGAACGCTGCCGGCGTCAAAGCGCTCATGGATGTTTCCGACGGCCTGGCACGGGACCTGCCCCGGCTCTTGGGTCCGGATCTGGGCGCGGATCTGACGCTTGACGCGTCCATGCTCAACAGCAACGTCATCACCTTTGCCGAAACCATCGGCATCGACCCCGTTGAATTCGCCGTACTCGGCGGCGAGGACTATGCCCTGCTCGGCGCGGTCTCCCCGTTCGAAGCGGGCAAGGCGGAATCCGTGCCCGGCTTCACCCGCATCGGCACGGTGACCAGGACGCCGGGCATCACCCTGAACGGACAGCCGTTCACGGCGGAGGGATTCGACCATTTCAGTCAATAACCGGAGGCATCATGGATAACCAGCTCGTCTTCATCGGCACGATCCGCTCGTCCATCAAGGACATCACCACGGCTCCGAAAATGGAAACCGAACCGGGAGCCGTGCGCGCCCGCATCGAACTGGACCCGAAATACGCCCAGGGACTCGATTCCATGAAACCGGGCGATAAGCTGGAGATCTTCACCTGGTTCCACAAGGCCGACCGCGACGTGCTCATGGTCCATCCGCGCGGAAACAAGAACGTGCCGCGGCGCGGAGTCTTCTCCACCCGCTCCCCGGCCCGGCCCAACCCCATCGGCCTGCACCGCGTCACCCTGGTGGCCCTGGAGGGTCTGACCCTGGATGTGGAACCCCTGGAGGCCATCGACGGCACGCCTGTCATCGACATCAAGCCGAAACCAAAGGGAAAGTAGCCCGATGGACCTTTTCGAGGCCGTAGAGACCCACGGCGACAACCACGTTGCCGGGTGGGTGCAGACCACGGACGGCGTGCGCCTCTGGGTGAACGTGCGCGGCACGGGCCGCCCCGTGATCATGGTCCACGGCTGGACCATGAGCTCGCTTTTCTGGCGTCGCCAGGACGTGCTTTCCGACACCTTCCAGGTCGTCACCCTGGACCTGCGCGGCCACGGACGGTCCCAGACCACGCCTCGCGGCCACACAGTTCCCCGATACGCCACGGACGTGCGCGAGGTCATCTCGGCGCTCAGGCTCAAGAACGCCCTGCTTCTGGGCTGGTCCATGGGCGGCTCCGTGGTCCTGGAATACTGGCAACAGTATGGCGCGGACAAGGTCTCCGCACTGGGATTGGTGGAAACCGCGCCCTATCCCATGTCGCCCGCAGCGTGGAACATGCACAAATGCCACGGCCACAGCGTCCAGGCCATGAACGACGACCTCGCCGCCATGGCCGAGGACCGGGAAGGGTTTGCCGACCGGTTCGTCAACGCCATGTTCCTGGCAGGCCAGGCCCCGCACCACTGCCTGAAATGGATGAAAAGGGAGCAGTTGAAGATTCCGACCAGTGTGGCGTCAAGCATCTACGAAGACTATGCGCAGCGTGACTACACGGGGGTGCTGCCCACGGTAACCGTGCCCGCGCTGGTCCTCTACGGGCGCTCCCGGCACATGTGCTTCGGCCCCTCCACCGGACGATACGTGGCCGGTTCCGTGCCCGGTTCCCGATTCGCCATTCTGGACAAAAGCGGCCATTTACCCTTTTATGAGCAGGCGGATGATTTCAACGAGACCCTGACCAGTTTCCTGACCCAACCGGACTCCTGAGGAGGAACCCATGAAATTGCTGACCACCGGACTTGCCGCCCTGATCCTCACCATCTCCATGGCCGTGCCAGCCCTGTCCGCCGAAGAGGCGGGCGTGACCCTGCTAGATTCCCAATTCGTCGGCACCAACATGGTGATGCTCAACGGCATCGCCCTGCGCGAAAAATTCTTTGTGGACGTCTATGTGGCGGGCCTCTACCTGGCCGAAAAAGCCTCTGATCCGGCAACTATCCTGAGCAAGGACTCGGCGCGGCTCATGGTCATGCACTTTGTGCACGACGTGGAGGCCAAAAAGATCAACGATGCGTGGATGGAGGGGTTGCAGGACAACATTGAGCCGGTCACCCCGGAACTGACGGCCCAATTCGAACAATTGGCGTCCATGATGGAAGACATAAAGGACGGCGAGGCCATGTCCTTTTCCTACGAACCCGGCGCGGGCACCACCGTCATGGTCAAGGGAATGAACAAGGGCGCCATTCCCGGCAAGGAATTCGCGGACGCCATCCTGGCAACATGGATCGGCCCCAAGCCCGGACCGGGCAAGAGCTTCAAGAAAGCACTGCTCGGACAGTAGATGAAAAAGCCCGGCTCCATGAGCCGGGCTTTTTCGTTAAATCTGGGGAACGACCTTCTTGATCGGTCCGAGCAGCTTGTCGACCCGGCTGCCCGACGGACTGTGAATGGAACTGGCCCCGCCTGCGGTCTCGAAGGTGTAGAACAACTCCGGGTCAACGCCCCGGGCGACGCGCAGCACGTCCTTCATGTCCTTGCGCTTGCAGACCACGAACTGGACCGTGACCGGACCGTCTGCGGCCTCGCCCGCCACTGTGGTGATCATAAACCCGGCGCAACGGACCGCCCGGGCGATCTCCGCGCCGTGAAACGCGCTGATGATGCGCACCACGACATTGCCCAGGGCCAGCTTCTTCTCGGCCAGGATGCCGACCACGTTGCCCACGGCAAATCCCATGGCGTAGCACACGCCGAGGAACGGCTCTTCGCCCACCTTGAGCATGACCGCCGAGGTGCCGAAAATCCACAACGTCATCTCAAGGCAGCCGAGCGCAAAGGCCGCTCTGGACTCGCCGAGCACGGTGACCATGGTCCGGACCGTGCCCAGAGTCAGCACGGCAACCTCGGCAAGGAATATAAGTACCCCGAAAAACAAGACATCCATATTCATAACAATCCCTCAATATCCGATTTGGAGAGCGAGATTTATAGATGTTTCCCGACCGGGTCAAGCGGAAAAAACGACAATTATTTATGCCTCCGGCGTCCGGGGGCAAAAAATAAAAAACGGCCCGCGCCAGCAATGCTGGCGCGGGCCGTCCCATATATCTCTGTCGAACGAGCTATTTCTTGAGCCAGCTCATCATTTCGCGCAGACGACCGCCGACTTCCTCGATCTGGGATTCCGCGCCGATGCGGCGCATGGTCTTGAGTTCAACCTGTCCGGCCTTGTTGTCCAGGATGAAGTCGCGGGCAAACCTGCCGGTCTGGATGTCTTTGAGCACGCGGCGCATTTCCTCGCGGGTCTCGTCGGTGATGATGCGCGGGCCGGTGACGTAGTCGCCGTACTCGGCGGTGTCGGAGATGGAGTAACGCATCTTGGCCATGCCGCCCTCGTACATGAGGTCGATGATCAGCTTGAGCTCGTGCAGGCACTCGAAGTAGGCGACCTCGGGCTGATAGCCCGCTTCCACCAGGGTATCGAACCCGGCCTTGCAAAGCGCGGTCAGACCGCCGCAGAGCACGGCCTGCTCACCGAACAGGTCGGTCTCGGTCTCTTCCTTGAAGGTGGTCTCGATAACGCCGGAACGGGTGCCGCCGATGCCCTTTGCATAGGCGAGCGCGATGTCCATGGCCTTTCCGGAGGCGTCAACGGCCACGGCGGCGAGGCAGGGGACGGCTCCGCCCTCGGTGAAGGTGCGGCGCACGAGGTGGCCGGGGCCCTTGGGGGCGATCATGACGCAGTCCACGCCCTTGGGAGGCACGATCTGCTGAAAATGGACGTTGAAGCCGTGACCGAAGGCGATCACGTTGCCCTCTTCGAGGTACGGGAGAATCTCGCTGCGGAAGACGTCCGCCTGATACTGGTCGGGCAGCAGGATCATGATCATGTCGGCCTGCTTGGAAGCCTCGGCAACGGACATGGGCTCGAAGCCGTGTTCCTTGGCCAGATCATAGTTCGGGCCACCGGGACGCTGGGCCACGATGACGTTGACGCCGGAGTCACGCAGGTTCTGCGCATGGGCGTGGCCCTGGCTGCCGTAGCCGACAACGGCAACGGTTTTGTCCTTGAGCAGGCTCAGGTCAGCATCTTTCTCATAATACACTTTCATGGGAATCTCTCCTCACTATGTTTTGCCCCGATGGGCCGCAATCTACTGAATTATATTAACAAGCAAAAGACCCGGGCCAAGGGACGGTTGTCCCAGGCCCGGTTGGTTGCGTGATTGCCGATTATAGGTCGATCTGCATGGAACGCTGCATGGCAACGTTTCCGGTACGGGCGATTTCCTTGATGCCGAAACGGGTGAGCAGGTTGACGATCGCGCCGATCTTTCCCTGGTCTCCCGTGATCTCGATGGTCAACTCGTCGGCGGAGACATCTACTACCTTGCACCTGAAGATGTCAACAATACGCAGGATCTCGGCCCGTTTGGAATCCTCGGCGTTGACCTTGACCAACACCATTTCCCGCTCAACCGACTTCAATTCGGTGAGATCCTTGACCTTTATGGTGGGGATCAGCTTGCGAAGCTGTTTGACGATCTGCTCGATGATGGCGTCGTCGCCTTCGGCAACGATGGTCATGAGGGAAACGCCCTTCTCCAGGGTCGGGGCCACGTTCAGGGACATGATATTGAATCCGCGCCCGGAAAAGAGCCCGGCCACGCGGGACAGGACACCCGGCTCATTTTCGACCATGACGGAAAGTGTGTGCTTGCTCATGGCGACCTCCTAGACCAACAGCATCTCGGTCAGGGACGCGCCCGCCGGGACCATGGGATAGACGTTTTCTTCCTTTTCCACGCGGATGTCCACGATGACCGGCTTGTCCACCTTGAAGGCCTCGCGCAACGTCTTTTCCACGTCCTTCTTCTCGGTGACCCGGAAACCGACAGCCCCGTAGGCCTCGGCCAGCTTCACGAAATCGGGCTGGGCGTCCATGCAGGTGGAACAGTAGTTCTTCTCGTAGAAGAGTTCCTGCCACTGGCGGACCATGCCGAGATAGCCGTTGTTGAGGATGATGATCTTGACCGGCAGCTTGTTGCAGACCACGGTCATCATCTCCTGGATACACATCTGAATGGAACCGTCCCCGGCGATGTCGATGACCAGCTTGTCCGGGAAGGCACGTTGCGCGCCCATGGCCGCCGGGAAGCCGTACCCCATGGTGCCCAGCCCGCCGGAGGTCAGCAGCGTGTTGGGACGGGTGTACTTGTAGAACTGGGCCGCCCACATCTGGTTCTGGCCCACCTCGGTGGCGATGATGGCGTCGCCCTTGGTGATTTCATAAATTTTCTCGACGACATACTGGGGCTTGATGGACTTCCCGTCGTCTTTGTAGGTCAAGGGGTGCTCCGCACTCCATCCCTGGACCTCATCCACCCATTCCTTGTGCGCGCCGGCCCAGTCGAAGTCGCCCAGGGTGGCCTCGGTCTCCTTTTTGAGCGCGGCCAGGGCGGACTTGCAATCGGCCACTATGGGCACATGCACGGACACATTCTTCTGGATGGATGTCGGATCCACGTCGATGTGCACGATGGTAGCCCCGGGGGCAAAGGAATCGACCCTGCCTGTGACGCGGTCGTCGAAACGCGCTCCCACGGCCAGCAGCAGGTCGCAGTTGTTCACGGCCATGTTGGCCGCGTAGGTGCCGTGCATGCCGAGCATGCCCAGGAACAGCCCGTCGTCGCCCGGAAACGCGCCCAGTCCCATGAGGGTGGACGTGACCGGGATATTGAGCTTCTGGCCGAGCCAGGTCAATTCCTCGTGGGCAGCGGAAGTGATGACGCCGCCCCCGGTGTAGAACAGGGGCTTCTTGGCCTTTTTCAACAGCTTGGCAACCTTGCGGACCTGTCCGATGTGCGGCTCCTTCGTCGGATTGTAGCTGCGCATGGAGACTTCCTTGGGGTAGTCGAACTCGATGGTCTGCTGCTGAACGTCCTTGGGCAGGTCCACCAGGACCGGTCCGGGGCGACCGGACCGGGCCAGGTAGAATGCCTGCTTGATGATTGTTTGAAGGTCCTTGATGTCCTGGACCAGATAGTTGTGTTTGGTGCACGGCCTGGTGATGCCCACGATGTCCACTTCCTGAAAGGCATCGTTGCCGATGAGCGGACGGGGAACCTGACCTGTGAAAATGACCACCGGAATGGAGTCGGCATAGGCCGTGGCAATGCCGGTGACCGTGTTGGTGGCGCCGGGGCCGGAAGTGACGAGGCATACCCCAACCCCACCCGTGGCGCGGGCATAGCCGTCAGCGGCATGGATGGCTCCCTGCTCGTGACGAACCAGGATGTGCTCCACCTTGGAGTTCGGTATCTCGTCGTATATGTCGATCACGGCTCCCCCGGGGAAGCCGAACATGACATCAACACCTTCCTCTTCCAGACATTTGAGGAGGATCTGGGCCCCGGTGAGTTTCATTCTAGGCCTCCGATTTACGGTATTCGTCGAGCAGGCCCTGCAACTTGGTCTTGCCGGCCAGCTTCTTTTTCTTGAGTTCCTTGATCTCCTGCGTCTCGGTAGGCGACAGGTACGTCTTGGATTCGAGCTTATCTAGCATCTTTTCATAAACTGCATGCTGATCCCACAGAGCCTTTAATTGCGTGTCTTTTGCCCCGTACTTCTCAATGAGTTCAAGGTCTTTGGCTTCCATGTTCTGCTCCTTGTTAGGGTTGCTGCGGTCCGCCGGAGAGGAGAAGGGACTCCCAGTCCAGCGCTTCCGCTGTATCCAGTGCCAGAAGCTTTCGCCGGTTCGTGTGCCCGGACTTGATCGCCACCTGGCTTTTTTTCATGTTCAGGTTTTTGGCGACAAAGGCCACAAGCGCCTTGTTGGCCTTGTTGTCCACCGCCGGAGCCTGAAGACGAATCTTGAGGCAGCCCTGGTACTCTCCGGCCACCTCGCTGCGACGTGCGCCGGGTTGCACCCAGACGGCCAGCTGCCATCCTTCCCCATGCCTGCTGACAAACTCCGGTGTGGAAATATCGCTTCCCCCGCCTTAATCCACTTTCTTGAGGTACTTGAGCTTGGACTCCATCTCTTCGACCTTGTCCCGTTCGGGATTGGACATCTCCAACATCTCGAGATGGGAGTTGAGCAACCCCTTGAGCTGAATCTCGAACTGGGTCCGGGTCCGCTTCAGGGCCTCGATCTCTTCGTGAATCTGGGCCAGCCTGCTGTGGCCCTTCTGGACCGTGGCATCCGCCTTGGCGCGGGCCTCGTCCAGGATGAGCTGGGCCTCCTTGCTGGCCGTCACCTTGAGATCGTCCACCATCTTCTGGGTGGATACCAGGGTGTCGCGCAGGGTCTCGTCACGCTGACGGTACTCCTTGAGAGACTTATCCAACCTTATGATTTTCTTTCGCATATCCTTTTGCGCATCAGCCGCGTCCCCGATAACCTCGGCCAGTTCCAACATGAACTGATCGACCTCCATGCGGGAATAGCCGAACATGGACCGGGAAAACTGCTTGTTGAGCAAATCGATTTTGGAAACTGTCATCAGGGACCTCCTGGCCGCCCTACATGGGCATGCCGCTGCCCAGTGAATAGGCCAGACGCATCAGGTTGCCCACCACCACGATCTCGCACACCTTGATGGCGAGAATGACGACGATGGGAGAAAGGTCGAAACCGCCCACGACGGCAAAGGGTATCCAACTGCGGATCTTATAGAAAACGGGTTCCGTCACGCCGCGCAGAAAACGCACGACAGGATTGTACGGGTCCGGGTTCACCCATGAAAGGAGAGCGGAAATGATGACGATCCAGAAATAGGCGGTGAGAACGAAGTCGAGAACGGTAGCTATAGCGCGGACAATCAAGTCCATGAGGCCTCCTGGTCAGCGGGTCGGAGCCCGCCAGTGATATCAATGATGATAATTTCGCACACAGGGTAGCAAGAATCAAGTCCTAATACGTCAGAACCCGGCCTTTGTAGCACCCCTGCATGGCGCTCTTGATGTCCCAAAAACTGCTGATGTGGACGGCGGCGTTGAGGGAGGGATTTCCGTAGGCCCAGAAACGGACTCCGGAGGCCACGGCCGCCCTCTCGTCCACAATGGAATCCCCTATGTAGGCCACCTCGTCCGGGCGGACGCCGTGGTCGCGCATGATCCAATTGAGTCCCTCGGGATGAGGCTTGGGCACGGACACCTTGTCCGAGGTGACGACCGGGTGGAAAAATCCGCGCAGGTCGAGGAGATCAAGGATCATTTCCATGCTCGTCCCGCGGCTGGTGTTGATGGCCAGGTTGAACCCTGCGTCCCGAAGCCACCACAGGAACTCGCCGAGTCCTTCGGACCGCTTGAGATAGGGATGCAGCAGGGAAGCATCGAAATTGCGGCCGATCTCAAAGGCCCTGTCCAGCTTGTCGGTCGGGACGATGTGGCGCACGGCCTCGTTGTGGGTCCTGGTGTGAACGTACACCCTCTCCGCCTCGGTCATGGGCGGCATGCCCAGTTCCTGGCGGATGGTGCCGTAGTAAACCATGTTGGCCTCATACGAATCGACGATCACCCCGTCGTTGTCGAACACGATGGTCCGGAGGCCCTCCAGCAGACGGGGGTTCATTATCGGGTTGGCAAGCGCCATGTATATCTCCCTGAATTATTTGATGACCGCGATGGTCACGTCCCTAAGCGCCAGCGGCATGTCCTCGGGTGCGCGGCGGCGGCAGGCAAACTGCCAGGCCGGACAGGTGGCCGCTTTGAGCCCGTCACGTTCATCGGAGAATTCAATGCCCTGCTCCTCCCAGGCGGCGACGATCTCGGGATCGGCGCAGACCAGCACCGCATCCTCCGGAATGAAACCGGGCAGGGCCTCGACCACGCGCTTCCAGGGGAACGGGATGGCCTGGCCGTCGGACGCGCCGCCCGTGTGGCTTTCGGCGGAACCGAGAGTGACCACGCGGTCGTTGAGGCGGTCGTCTTCGTCCACGCCCAGGGTCTGGTCCATGTCCTTCCAGGCGCTCTTCACGCCCTTTTCCAGACCGTCCAACTCAATCAGCCGCTCCTCGAAGAACCAGGCCAGGAGCAGCACGAACTGCGCCTTGGACAGGGCCTCCTTCATCTCGCGCTCCTCCCTTGTCCCCTGCCCGTCGTCAAAAGCGCGGGTGAGCTGGGATTGGATGGACATAGAGGACCCCTCGTAGAAGTCGTCGGCAGTCTGCGCACCGAACCAGGCCATTTCGGCCGGGTTCTTGAACTGCTGGCCGAAGTTGATGCAGTCGTTGATCAGCGCGGTGGCCGTTTTGAAATCAAGCGGCAGCCCATCGGGCCGAAAACCGTTTTCGAACGGTTGGGCGACCAGGCCGGGATCAAAGAACTTCAGGTCCTTGACGGAATCACCCGGCCAAAGCTCCGGGTGCAGGTTGGGGAAAGACAGCAGCATGCGCAATCTCCTTATATCTCTTCTTGTTCGTGTACCGGCGCAGGTTCTGCTCCGTAATGGCGGCACCGACCGCCGCACTTGGGCAGGCCGAGAACGCACAAACCTTCCAGTTCGTGACGGCAGGCCGGGGGTCGAAAATCATGGTTGAACACATGGGTCCTGCAATGAAAGGCCTCCCGGGCCATCCGCTGGAACTGGATTTCCCACAATTCCGGGACGCTCTCCTGCTTGACGCCCATGGCCTCGGCCCGGATGAGAAAGTCGTCATAGGCCGATTCCCAACGATTGAGCACCTGGCAACGGTAGGACCGCCTGTAGCCCGGGTTCAACCGTTCCTCGTACAGACAGCGGCCCATTATGTAATGTCGGCAGCCGTCTCCGGGCAGTCTCTGCACTTTTCCCATGGTAACTTCGTATTTTCCTTTCAGGCTCACGCCTCTTGTCATCCCGGAAGATGTAAAGCCCGCACTGGTAATTGTAAAGGCTTGAACCATGGATATTCCGTCACGTGCCAAAAGGTTGAAAAGGCTTGCCGTCCTTGACTGAGGCATAGGTCGGGTGTATAGGCACTGACATCAAATAATCCTGAAGGCTATCACTCAATCGGAGGCATATATGATCGGCGGATTCGGAGTCTGGGAACTCTTAATTATTCTCGTTATCGTCCTGGTCATTTTCGGTGCCAAGAAACTGCCTGAAATCGGCGGCGGCATCGGTCAGGCCATCAGCAACTTCAAGAGGGCCACCAACGAGCCTGACGAAATCGACGTCACGCCCAAAAAGGAAGAGGCCGACGAAGAGAAGAAGGAAAGCTAGGACTTTTCAACCAGAACGCAAAAAGCCCGGTTGCAGAGCAACCGGGCTTTTTGCGTTCTGGTCAATATCCGCGCCTACTGGCCGGAATCCCTGTTCAGCTGAAAACTCAGGCCCCGCTGGGGCAGGAAGGAGTTGAGCAGCGTGGCCAGCCGCTTGGAGTCCAGAATGTTCATGTCCCAAGTGGCCCCGACGCCCGTGGGCTGGATGTCCATTTCCACGAGGCGGCTGTCCTGAACGGCATAGTCCCATCCCTTGAGAACGCGGTCGAATTCGAGAACCCCGTCCGGGGTAAACCAGCCGGAAATGGTCAAAAGCTGTCGCTTGGGCCCCGCGACGTCATTCTGGGGACGAGTAAAGAATCGAGTCCAAAGATTGGTCCAGACAACGGACATGTCCTTGCCGGCGGAGGTCCATTCCGTCCCTTCAAGGAGCAGAGCCCCCTTGTAGGTCTCCTCCGGCCCGTATTCCAGGGTAAAAGCCGGGTACACTCCCGCCGACTGCTTGAGCCCGGACATGACCATCAGGGCCTGGAGTTTTACCAAATCCTCCTCGGCAATCTCCTCGGGCCAGGCCACGGCTGCGGGCTGCGGCGTACGCGCGGTCTCGAAAAAGCCCAGGCGGGTCAGGCCGTCGCGCAGGGTCCGGCGGTTGACGCGAACGTCCAGGGTCATCATCAGCCCGTCCTCCACATCTTCGGAGGACAGGATGTTGTATCCCTGGATGTATGTCTTGGAATGGTCCACGAAATAAAGCCGCACCGCCTCCAGGCGGTTCGCGTCCAACGCCCCGCCGAGCAGTGTCTGTGTCTCGTCTGCCACGGCCCGGGCAAACCCTTCGGCCAAGGCCTGGTTGCGCAGCTCCATGGGAGACACGTCCTCTTCCTTGACCGTATATACCTCGACCTTGTCGGCCAGCGACAGGGCCGGAATAACAACCACGCAAACAGCCGCCAGCACGGCGATCAGTGAAAGCCTACGCATCGGAATCACCTCCCTCCACCACGCTCTTTTCCGGCGCGGGCGGCGGGCTCACGACAATGACGACCCCGCCCTTTCTGGCATGGCCGGACTGCATGACCGTCCGAACCAGCGTTGCCGCCTGGGTGGGAATGATCAGGTCGGTCTGCCAGGAGCCATAGGTGCGCACGGCCCTGACCACCAGGGGATGACCGCCCACCCGCTCGACCAGGGCCGCAGGATTGGCGGTGGTGGCGTATGCGGCCACACCGACGTCCACGGCGTCGGCACGGGCCACCAAAAACGCTCCGTAAGCGCCCAGCCCGTCCTCGCCGTATATGACGGGCAGCAGGCAGGGAGTGATCTTCAAGCCGCGGGCATCCACGATGACCCCGGTGAAGCCGCCCGCGTTGCCCACCGCCTCGGGTGTTTCCCCGATCTGGAAAGCGGGCCCGGTGGCCGTTGACAGCCGGGGCGGTATGGAGCTTTGGAACTGGACCGTTTTGGGAAGGATCAATTCCGCCAGCTTGCCCCGCAGCGACTCGGAGACCTTGACGGACCGGATGTCGCGAAACATGTCCGGTCCCTCGAAAAGAGAATTGTGAACCAGCCCGCGCAACTGGGCCGCCAGGTCCTCGTTGTCGGAAAGGTGCGCACTGACGGTCTGCCGACCATCGATACGGATGGCCATGATCATGTCGAGCATCAATTTGCGCGCCCGGGACGCGGCCTTGCGCACGGCCAACGGCGTGGGCGGCTCGACCTCATCTCCATCCGGCGTTTCCACCTCGCCGGTAACGATGATGTCGCCGCTGCCCCAGGCAATGGACCGCTCGCCATCGAACTGCTGGACATACCCGTCAAAGGCATGCGCAGAGGATGAAAAAACAAGTGAAAACAATATGAAAAAGAATATTTTTCGAAATGGCATCTGGTGATTATCCTGCACGGTTCAACGGATCTTCCGTTGTGTATATCCAAAACTCCACCGCATGTATCGCGCTTGCCTCAATTGTGCAAGCCGCTTGCCGCCACTGCGGCCCGATGGTATATGCAAAACCAGGGCCTAACAACAACCGGAGCCACCATGCTGATTCACCTGATGCAACACGGAGCCTGCCTGTCCAAGGAACTGGACCCCCACCAGCCGCTCAGCCCGGTAGGCCGGGAACAGGTCATGAAATCCGCCCGCGCGGCACGTGCCCTCGGTCTGCGCTTCGAGCTCGTGGTCGCCAGTCCCAAGGTCCGCTCGTTGCAGACGGCAGAGATCATGGCGGAACACACAGGCTACCCGCTCCCGCGCATCGAGGTCACCGACGCGGTAAAAGCCATGGCCCCGGTCAGGACAACTTTGCATTTCATCATGGATTACGAAGGATTGGATTCAATATTCATCGCCGGGCATCTGCCGTCGCTGGGCCTGCTGGCTTCGGAGATTCTGACCGGCGGGCCGAACCTCGACATCGCCATTGAAAACAGCGGCCTGATGCAGATCAACTGGAATATCGCCACCGGCCAAAGCGGCCTGAACTGGTCTCTCACCCCAGCCCAACTGGCCGAGATGAAAGGCTAATCGTTCTTCCCGACCAACCATTTCTCCACCAGATCGCAGACCGGACCGTTGTCGCCCGGCGCAAACCAGTGAATGTCGGTTTCCTTGTTGAACCACGTCAACTGACGCTTGGCGTACGCCCTGGTGTTCTTGATCCACCTGCCACGCGCCGCGTCCAGGCTCATTTCGTCGCGAAGAAAGGCCAACAATTCCGCGCATCCGATGCCGGTCCAGCCCGGCGCCTCCGGGTCCGGACATTTCTCGTAGGCGGCCACGGCTTCGTCCATGGCGCCCTGTTCCAACATGGCGGAAATGCGCCTGGCAAGGTGGGGCTCCAGTTCGTCCAGGCCGATCTTCATGCCAACCTTGAGGGCGTCGTAGGGAGCGGGACTATGCTCGCTCTCGGTGTGCCACCATGTCATGGTCCTGCCGGTTGCGGCATACACTTCGGCGGCACGGGCGTTGCGCTGGGTGTCGTTGGGATGGATTCTGGCCGCATACTCAGGGTCCACCTTCTCCAGTTCGGCGTGCAGCCTCTGCGGCCCCTCGGCCCTGATCCGGGCCAGCACTCCAGCCCGGACATCCTCCGGGATTTCCGGTATGGACGCAATCCCCGACAACAGGGAACGCAGATACATGCCCGTTCCGCCCACCAGGATGGGCAAACGCCCCCTGTCCCGGACCTCCTCGATCTTCTCCATGGCCAACTCGACGAAACGGGCGGCGGTCATCTTCTCCCCGGTGGGCAGAAAACCGTAAAGATGATGCGGACACGCGGCGCGCTCTTCCGCGTCCGGCTGGGCCGTAATGATGGGAAAGTCCTTGTACACCTGTCGGGAATCGAAATTGATGACGCTGGCGGGCATGCGCCGCGAAATCGCGATGGCCGCACCGGTCTTGCCGGTTCCGGTGGGACCCAGCAGGCAGACTATGGGAGGCTTGGCGCTCATTACTTCTTTTTTCTGCTCGGATCGTAACCGAGTTTCACCCCGAGGGCGTTGACCACCGGTCCGGGCACCAGGCCATGCACGTCGCCCTTGTACTGGGCCACTTCCTTGACGATGGTGGAGCTCAAATACATCCACTTGAAGTCGGTCATCATGAACACGGTCTCGATTTCCCGTTCCAGCTTGCGATTCATGAGCGCCATCTGGAATTCGTACTCGAAATCGGACACGGCCCGCAGTCCGCGCATGATTGTCCCGGCTCCCCGGCTGGCCACGTAATCGATGAGCAGTGAATCGAACGGCTCGACAACCACGCGCGGCTCGTCCCGAAACACTTCCTGGGCCAACGATACCCGCTCACCGATGGAAAACAGGGTCTTCTTGGGCGTGGATTCGGCAATGGCCAGGATGACCTTGTCGAAGACCCGCACGCCACGCCGCGCAAGGCTGACGTGGCCCATGGTCAAGGGGTCGAAGGTCCCGGGGTAAACGGCCACTCTCTGGTTCAATTCCGCCATAACAATATCCTGGTTTGACCGTATTCCCGGTCTGTTAGCAATTCCATTTCTCCGATAAGCCCCTCCGAGGGAGCGGCCACCGAGGACTCGACTTCGGCCAGGACCAGCGCGTTGTCGGCGATCCAGCCATTTTCCAACGCCTTTTCCAGGGCCGGGACCAACAGGTCCTTGCCATAGGGCGGGTCGATGAACACCAGGTCGAACGGTGCATCCGGCCTGCCCGACAGTACACCGAAAAGGTCCTTGCAGACCACCCTCGCAACGTTTTTATCCACCTTGAGCTCGGCCAGGTTCCTGCGGATCAACCCGGCGGCCTTGTTGCTCTTCTCGACAAACCAGGCGGTTTTCGTCCCCCGGCTCAGGCATTCGATGGCCAACGAACCGGAACCGGCGAACATGTCGATCACCCGGGCGGACCCGAAATCCACGCCACGCGCCATGAGCATGGAGAAAATCGATTCCCGCACCTTCATGGTGGCGGGCCGGTATCCCGGCCCCTCGCAGGTCAATATCCTCCGTCCCTTGTATTGTCCTCCGACGATGCGCACGGCTACATCTCGGAAACGAGCTCGACGATGTGCCGATTGATGTCGAGCAGCTTGTCACGCAGTTCGGACTGATCCACCCACGGACGAGCCTCCACATCCTTCACGCGCTTCTTGAGTTCCGCATACAGCTTCTCGGAATCGGCCAGCAGAAAATCCCAATCCACGCGCGGACGGGCGATATCCATGTCCACAACCGGCTTCATGGCCTGACCGGGCTCGAGCACCAATTCCTCCATGTATTCGGGAATATGGACCTCGAAACCGAATTTCTCCGTGATCAACCGGGAAAACTCGGTCTGCACCTCGGCCTCGCCGTGCACGAGGATGACCTTGACCGGCTTGCCCTGCATGGTGCCGAGCCATTTCAAGAGTTCGTCCTGACCCGCATGCCCGGAAAAGGCGTTGATGGTGAAGACCTTGGCATTGATGGTCACCTCTTCGCTGAAGATACGGATCTTCTTGGCCCCGTTGACGATCTTGCGGCCCGGGGTGCCGACGCCCTGCCAGCCCACGAAGACCACGCTGGCCCCTTTGCGCCACAGGTTGTGACGCAGGTGGTGCTTGATGCGCCCCGCGTTGGCCATGCCGCTGGCCGAGATGATCACCGCCGGTCCTTTGGTTTCATTGATGGCAACGGACTGCTCGCGGCTCTCCGTAAAATGCAGGTTGGGCAGGTCCAGCGGGTTCTCGCCGTTCTGAATCAATGTCTGGGTCTTTTTATCGAAAAACTCAGGGTGCTTGCGGAATATCTCCGTGGCCCTGATCGCCAGGGGACTGTCCAGGTAGACCGGCATATCGGCAGGCAGCCGCCCCTGCTTGCGAAGCAGGAACAGGGAATAGATGATCTGCTGGGAACGTTCCACGGCAAAGGCGGGAATGACCACCTTCTCCCCTTTCCCGTAGCTGTAGGCGATGGCCTCGGCAAGCTCGTCCAGGCTGCCGGTGTCGTCCTTGTGATTCCGGTTGCCGTAGGTGGACTCCAGAAAGAGGTAGTCGGTATCGTGCACTTTGCTGGGATCACTTACTATAAGCTGTTCGGGACGGCCCAGGTCGCCGGAAAAGACGAGCTTGGTGGTCTTGCCGTTCTCCTCATACTCGATCTCGATGAAGGCGGACCCGAGGATGTGCCCGGCATCGAGGTAGGTCACCTTCAGACCCGGAGCGGGCTCGAAGGTCCTGGCGTAGTCGACGGTCGCCAGCAGGGGGACCGTCCGCTCGGCGTCGGCAACGGAATAGAGCGGCTTGACGGGCTCACCGCCTGTACGCAGCTGTTTGCGGTTGCTCCATTCGGCCTCCATTTCCTGGATATGCGCAGAATCGAGCAGCATGATCTCCAACAGGTCCCGGGTGGGGGCCGTACAGTAGATGGGGTTCTTGAACCCCTTGGCGACCATGGCGGGCAGCAACCCCGTGTGGTCGATATGGGCGTGGGTTATGAGGATGAAGTCCAGTTTTTTGGGGTCATACCGGTCCAGATCCCGATTCCGCTTCTCGATCTCCTTGTTGCCCTGGTGCATGCCGCAGTCCAATGCGAACCGGGTGGAGCCGCACTCCATGACATAACAGGAACCGCTGACGGTACGGGCCGCGCCCATGAAGGTCACTTTCATGTATTTCCTCTCGTGGTGTTTTCCGGAAAACGTGCATATAATACGCTTCCGTATGCAATGCTTTCGGTGTAATGAAAAGCTGGCGGGCCATTGCTGCCCGCCGTCCCGGAAACATGCCCCATAAACACGGATCAGGCAACAACTCCGACAAGCACCCAGGGAGAAACCATGATACAGCGTTCCAAACAGTACCTCATCGACGATCTTTCCATCCAGGAATCCTGGCGGCTGTTCAAGATCATGTCGGAAATCGTGGACGGGTTCGAGAACCTTTCCGACATCGGCCCGGCGGTCTCGGTATTCGGCTCGGCCAGAGTCAAGCCGGAAGACAAACTCTACCAGCAGACAGAAGAACTCTCCAAAAAACTTTCCGAAGCAGGCTACTCGGTCATCACCGGCGGCGGCCCCGGCCTCATGGAGGCGGGCAACAAGGGCGCGTTCGAGAACGGCGGCGAATCCATCGGCCTGCATATCCACCTGCCCATGGAGCAGCACAACAACCCGTACATGAACGTGAAAAGCGAATTCCGCTACTTCTTCATCCGCAAGCTCATGTTCATCAAGTACGCCATGGCCTACGTGGCCCTTCCCGGCGGATACGGCACCCTTGACGAACTGTCCGAGGCGCTGGTGCTCATCCAGACCCACCGCATCAAGCCCTTCCCCATCGTCCTGTTCGGCGTGGACTTCTGGTCCGGCCTCATCGACTGGTTCAAGAACCAGATGGTCACCAACGGCTTCTGCAATGAAGAGGACCTGGATTTGTTCATGGTCACCGACGACATCGACGTAGTGGTCAATCACATCAAAAAACACGTCATCATTTAGCCCGTGACCAACAACAGAAAGGCGCTGACATACGGCCTGGCCACCGTGGCCATCTGGTCCACGGTGGCCTCGGCCTTCAAGATAGCCCTGCGGCACATGGACCCGCTGCAACTGTTGCTCGTAGCCTGCGCGGCTTCCATCGCGGCCCTGGGGGGAATCCTGCTCGCACAGGGAAACCTCGACAAACTATTCGGCATGGAGCGGCGGGAAGCGGCACGCTGCGCCCTGCTCGGCGCGCTCAATCCGTTTTTGTACTATATCATCCTGTTCCAGGCCTACGATCTGCTCCCGGCGCAGGAGGCGCAGCCCATCAACTACACATGGGCCGTGACCCTGTCCCTGCTGTCCGTGCCGCTCCTGGGCCAGAAAATGTCACTCAAGGACCTGGCGGCCATTCTCCTGAGCTATTTCGGCGTGGTGGTCATCTCCACCCACGGCGACCTGCCGGCGCTCGACTTCTCCAGTCCCGCCGGCGTAGCCTTGGCGCTCGGCAGCACGATCATCTGGGCGCTCTACTGGATCTTCAACACGCGCAGCAAGGCCGACCCCATGGCCGGTCTGTTGCTGGGATTCCTGTTCGGCTTTCCGCTCATACTTGCGGCCACGCTCGTTTTTTCCGAACTTCCGACCCTGACCACCGAGTCGCTCCTGGCCGCCACGTATGTGGGATTCTTTGAAATGGGCGTGACCTTCGCCCTGTGGATCACGGCCATGAAATACGCGGCCCTGCCCGATGGGGGCGGGACCGCGCGGGTGGCCAACCTGATATTCCTTTCGCCCTTTCTTTCCCTCGTCTTCATCCACTTTCTGGTGGGCGAAGACATCCTGCCCGCCACCGTGGCCGGGCTCGGTTTCATCATCGCGGGCAACGCCCTCATGCAATACAAGCGCAGAGCCTGAACCATCAATCCCCTATGCGGCCACGCGGACGTCGGCAGCGATCACGCCGAAAGGCTTGCCGTTGCTGCCAAAGTACGGACTCGACACCGTAATGCAGCTCTCGCCGGAGGCGGACGAGGTGTACACGTCCGAGATATAGAAGGTCCCGCTCTCCATGGCTCCCGTAAACCATGGCCGATTGCCCCATTTGCCGCCCAGGGCCGACGTATCCTCGGCATAGCCGGTGACCTTTCCGCCCATGTTGGAAACGGTCTGCACGCCTTTCTCGTCCGTTATATACAACAATTCAAGGAAGTCATTTGCCTTGAGCGCCTGGCGCATGGCCCGCTCCTGCCTGGACCGTTCGCGGGACAGGATATTGTCCGACGCGGCCAGTTCGCCGATAACCGCCTGCACCATCCCGTCACCGACCATGCGGAACATGCCGGTCATGGTCGCCAGGTCGTCGACCCCCTCGGACACGCGGGAAACCGCCTGAACCGCTTCTTCCATGCCCTTCCCGGTGGCATCGGAAATGGCCTGCACCTCGACGATGGTCCTGGACAGGGCCTCGCTGGTGATGGACTGCTGCGACGCTGCCGCGGCAATGGACCCGATACGTCCGGAGCTGGTTCCGGCATACTCGACTATCTCACTCAGGGCCTTGCCCGACTTCCGGGCCAGCCCGGCCGCCTCGTCGGCAAGGTTCGACATGTCCCTGACGCCTTCAATGGTCTGACCCACCTGCTCCTGAATCCCCTGGATGGCCACACCCACGTCCCTGGTTGCGTCCATGGTCTTTTCGGCCAGCTTGCGCACCTCGTCGGCCACCACCGCGAACCCGCGGCCCGCCTCACCGGCCCTGGCCGCCTCGATGGCCGCGTTCAACGCCAAGAGGTTGGTCTGGTCGGCGATGTCGGAGATGACGCCCATGATGGTGCCCACGCCCTCGGCCTGCACGCCCAACCCGGCCACGTTCTCGACCAGGGACTGGGAGTTGTCGGACACGGCGCTGATGGACTCCAGCGTCCTTGAGACCACTTCCGACCCGGACCCGGCATACTCCATGACCCGGGCCGCGTCTTCGGCCGCGTCGGAAGCGTTCCGGGCCGACTCGTTGACGGCCGCGTTCATCTCCTCCATTGCAGTGGCCGCCTCACTGATGAAACGCTGCTGTTCAAACGCCCCTTCATGCGCCCTGGATGCCACCTCCGCCAGCTGCAGGGAGTGGGTCCTGATGGACTGGATGGACGTGTCCAGCGTAGCCGCTGCGGACAACAAGCCCCGGCAACGGGCTGACTCGCCACGCTCCCGGGCATCCTGCGCCTGCTCCTGAGCGACGCGCACCTTGGTTTCAGCTTCTTTGGCTACATTTTCGCTCTTTGCGATTCGCTCTTCTAACTCTTCAATGTAACTGACAATTTGGTGCAAATGGTTGCTTATTTTACCAAAAACGTCATTCCCTGGCTCAGGCAATTCGACCTTGAGATTTCCCTTGGAAATCAGCCTCATCGAGTCCGATAATTTAATGTATTTATTGATGATCACCATCCTGACGACCAGAGCGGTCACCAGACATGACACCACGCCGACGCTCCCCACTCCGACCATCATCCAGTGCAGGCGGTCGATTTCCGCTGACAGAATTGTCACCTCATCACCTGCGGCCCATGCGGGACTGCCTCCCGCAACTGCCAATGCCATCACACAAATAAGTACTATATTCACCGCGCACTACCTTCTCTTCATGGGTATTTTCAGGGCTACCGCATGACTGTTTTTTCACCTTGCCCCGGACAGACAAAGCAAAGGACGGGCCAACAACGGATTGACGGCCCGCGCCCCTCGACGGGTGCAAACTCCCATTTTCTTTAGACTTTCTCTAGATTTACTCTAGAAAATCAACCATTTACGAGTTTTCTACAAATTATCTAGAGAATTTCGAGATAAAAAAAGATCAAAAAAAGAGCCGCTTGAAAGCGGCTCGGATGCTGTTCTTCATGATGAACTCTTCAATTACAGGAAATCGGGATCAATGCCCGCCTTGCCGCCCGCCAGAATGAGTTTCATGTAGCGGATGGTGCGGTCGTCCACCGGAACAATGGGGAAATTCTCGCGACAGGCGTCGCACTGGGCCATGGCCGGACGCGACGGGGAAATGAGCGGCACTTCGCGCCCGCAATGGGGACACGGATACAGGAAGATCATTTCCATGGCCGCCGGTTTGACCGGGGTCAGCGGTTTGTTCGATTGCGCCATCATTATCCCTTCTTCACCAGGTTTTTGCCGGTCATCTCGGCGGGCGGCTGCACGCCCCACAGACCGAGAATGGTCGGCGCGATATCGCCGAGTATGCCCTCTTCAAGCTGTGCACCTTCGCACCCTTCCTCGATATACACAAGGGGCACGGGGTTGGTGGAATGGGCCGTGTGCGGGCTGCCGTCCTCGGCCAGCATCTGCTCGGCGTTGCCGTGATCTGCAGTGACAAGCGCCCTGCCCCCGGCCTTGAGCACCGCATCCACTATACGTCCCACGCAACCGTCCACGGTCACGCAGGCCTTCTTGGCTGCATCCATGATTCCGGTGTGTCCGACCATGTCCAGGTTGGCCAGGTTGCAGACGCACAGGTCGTAGTCGCCGAGCTTGCCGATAAGGGTGTCCGCCACCTCGTCGGCGCTCATCTGCGGTTTTTGATCGTAGGTGGCAACCTCGCGCGGGGACGGGATCATGACCCGGTCCTCGCCCGCAAACGGCTCCTCGCGTCCGCAATTGAGGAAATAGGTCACGTGGGCGTACTTCTCGGTCTCGGCAATGCGCAACTGGCGCAATCCCCTGCCGGACACGACCTCGCCAAGGGTCCCCTCATAGCTCACAGGCGGAAACGCATTGGCCATGGGGAACGAGGACTCGTACCGGGTCATGGTTGCGAAAGCCGCAAGGGCGGGCACTGAAGCGCGCTCGAATTCACTGAAATTCTTGTCAAAAATGGTACGGCTGATCTCCCGGGCCCGGTCGGCGCGGAAGTTGAAGAAAAACAACCCGTCGCCGTCACCGATACGTCCGTCCACGCCCTTGATCACTGCGGGTTTGACAAACTCGTCGTTCTCCCCGCGGTTGTATGACGCCTGGATGGCTTCCAGCGGGTCGTTCACCGCCACGCCGTTGCCGTCCACCAATGCATTGTAGGCCACCTGCACCCGCTCGTACCGCTGATCGCGGTCCATGGCGTAAAACCGCCCGGATACGGTGGCGATCAGGCCGACGCCCAGCTCTTCCATCTTCTCCATCATCTGACGGACATACCCGAGGCCACTGGTCGGGGCGGTGTCCCGGCCATCCAGGAAAGCGTGAAGGTAAACCTCTTCAATTCCTTCCCTTTTAGCCATCTCAAGGGTGGCGTAAATATGATTGTTGTGGCTGTGTACGCCGCCGTCGGACACCAGGCCCATGAGGTGCAGTCGCCCGCTCCCGGCCCTGGTCCTGGCCATCAACTCCTTGAGGCCGGGGTTGTCGAAATAGCTGCCGTCCTCAATGGCCATGTCGATGCGGGTCATGTCCTGGTAGATCACCCGACCGCCGCCGATGTTCATGTGCCCGACCTCGGAGTTGCCCATGAACCCGTCGGGCAGCCCCACGGAGCGGCCAGAGCAGGCAAGCCGGGTATGAGGGTACTCGGCCAGCAGCCGGTCGAGATTGGGGGTGGCGGCATTGCGCACGCAATTGCCCTCCCCGTCAGGGGCGATGCCCCATCCGTCCAGAATCAGCAGCAGCGTTTTTTTAGGTTCGGCCATCGTATGGATTATCCGTCTATTTCGACTCTGGGGGCCTCGGCCCACATGCCTTCGATGTTGTAGAATTCCCGGAGTTCTTCCAGGAAGATGTGCACCAGCACGTCGTTGAGGTCGACCAGGACCCATTCGCCGGTCTGGCGGCCTTCCATGCCCAGAAATTCGAGCTTTTCCTCGGCGCATTTATCCAGGAGATGATCGGCCAGGGCCTGAGCGTGCTTCATGCCGCGAGCGGACACTACCATTGTCATGTCCGTGACGGAACTCATTTTCGACACATCCATGATCACGATATGATCACCCTGCTTGTCGTCCAGCCAACCGGCCACGATGCGAGCCTTGGCCTCACTGGAAATGTCCTGGAATTTCTTTTCTTTATTCAGCAATTTGTATCCTCACATATCAATCTATTCTTTTGGAAAACATCCGACGAGCAATTCATCCAGGCTGCGCTTGGGCACGTGATGATTGCCGTCGTCACCGGTCCAATACTTGATGTCGCCGTCCGGGGGAAGCGATTCCACCACCACCTTCTGGGCCGGGACGCCCAAGGCGAGAACCAACAGGATCTCGAGGTTGTCCGGCAGGTCGAGAATTCGGGCCAGCTTCTTCCTGTTGACCGTGGCGATGATGCAGCCTCCCAGGCCCTTTTCCACGGCCCCGAGCATGATGGTCTGACTGGCGATGCCATGGTCGCAGCCGGGCGCGTCGGCAATGTTCTTGTCCAGCATGATGGTGATGTAGCCGGTGGGACGCTCGCCCTCCTCCGGACCGTTCCAATCCTTGAGGTACGCCGCCCAGCCCAGCAGGGGGAAAATCTCCGCGCACAGGCCGGGGTCGGCGGTCACCGCATATTTCAAAGGCTGCTTGTTCGCACCCGAGGGCACAAAGCGCGTCAACTCCACCAGATCAACCAATATCCTGGCATCCAGAATCTTTGACTGGTCGAATTTTCTCCGCGTCCTGTTCCGCTCAACCAATTCTCTGAAATTCATGCTCCCTCCGATTGTTGGGTCATCCTCTCAGGCTGTAATGCACTTTGCGCCAATCCGCAATGTCGGACGGGCCTCCCGGCACGGTGCGGCACCCCCTTTATCCAACCGGCCTGCAACGACAAACCCCTTGACGCGGTAGGGAACATGGGGCAATCTCACGCCTATGCAAAAATGTCCATCTTCGCATGCGTTCTTTTTTACGGGCTTCTGACGGAGGCTCGTGGAGTTTGAACTGGCAAAGCAATGCCGACAGGGACCACGGGCTGGAAAGACCGTGGTTTTTTATTTGAGAGGGAAAGAGAAACGGACGATCAGGTCCGACCGAAGGAGGTTGAAGGGATGATCTACGATGTAAAAAACGAAACCATGCCCCGTGAGGAACTGGAACTGGTCCAGCTCAGGCGGCTTCAGGCGCTGTGTGAACGGGTGTATGCCAACGTCCCGTTCTACAAGAAGAAATTTGATGAAAAAGGGATCAAGCCGCAGGACATCAAGACCCTGAAGGACATCACCCTGCTGCCGTTCACCGTCAAGCAGGACCTGCGCGACCAGTATCCCTTCGGCTTGTTCGCGGTGCCCAAGGACCAGATCGTGCGCATCCACTCCTCCTCCGGCACCACCGGCACGGCCACCGTGGTCGGTTATACCAAGCGCGACATCGAGAACTGGGGCGAGCTTATGGCCCGCTGCTTCATGGCGGCAGGCGCCTCCGCCTCCGATACCGTCCACAACGCCTACGGCTACGGCCTGTTCACGGGCGGCCTGGGCGCGCACTACGGCGCCGAAGCGCTGGGCGCCACGGTCGTGCCCATCTCCGGCGGCGCCACCCGCCGCCAGGTCACCCTGCTCAAGGACTTCATGCCCGACGTCATCTGCTGCACCCCGTCCTACGCCCTGTTCCTCGCCGAGACCGGCCAGGAACTGGGCATCGACATCCGGGAGCTGCCGCTCAGGATCGGCATTTTCGGCGCCGAACCGTGGACAAACGAGATGCGGCTTGAAATCGAAAAGAAACTCGGCATCACGGCCATCGACATCTACGGCCTGTCCGAGATCATGGGTCCGGGCGTGGCCATCGAGTGTCACGAGGCCCAGGACGGCCTGCACATCCAGGAGGACCATTTCCTGGCCGAGACCATCGACCCGCAGACCGGCGAACCCGTCGCACCGGGCGAGGAAGGCGAACTCGTCTTCACCACCCTGACCAAGGAAGGCATCCCGCTCATCCGCTATCGCACCCGCGACCTGACGACCCTGAACACCACTCCGTGCAAATGCGGCCGCACCACGGCCCGCATGAAGCGCGTCACCGGCCGCTCCGACGACATGCTCATCATTCGCGGCGTCAACGTGTTCCCGTCCCAGATCGAGTCCATCCTCATCGAGACCGAGGGATTGACCCCACACTACCAGCTCATCGTTGAGCGCCAGGGCAACCTCGACTCCCTGGAGGTTCAGGTGGAGGTCAATGAATCCATCTTCTCGGACGAGATCAAGAGTTTACAGAAGATGGAATCAAAGGTAATGAAAAACATTAAGGAATTCCTCGGCGTCACCGCCAAGGTCAAGCTGGTGGAGCCCAAGACCATCGAACGGTCCATGGGCAAGGCCAAGCGGATCATCGACAAGAGGAAAGAGGGCTAACAATGCCAACGAACAAGGAGAATACCATGAAAGTAGATCAACTCTCCATATTCCTGGAAAACCGAGCCGGTCGACTGGCCGAGGTCACCCGCATCCTGTCCGAAGCGGGCGTGAACATCCGCGCCCTGTCCCTGGCCGACACCTCGGACTTCGGCATCCTGCGGCTGATCGTATCCGATTTCGAAACCGCCAAGACCAAGCTCAAGGACGCGGGGTTCACCGTGGGCCGGACCTCGGTGGTGGCCGTCGAAGTCACGGACGAGCCCGGTGGCCTGAACAACATCCTGGCCATGCTTCAGGAAGCGGGCATCAACGTGGAGTACATGTACGCCTTCGTGCAGCAGTCCGGCAACTCAGCCGTGCTGATCTTCCGCTTCGACCGCACCGACCAGGGCATCGAGCTGTTGCAGAAAAACGGCATCACCACCATCCCGGGCGACAAGCTCTACAGCATGTAGCCATTTCGAATCACGTAAAAAAGGGTGGGGGCACAAGCCTCCACCCTTTTTTGTTTTCATGACGCAACGGTTAGCGGTACCGGTTGATGATGGCGTCAATGGTTCCGTCCGCCCGTTTTTCCCTGATCAGCCGGTTGATCTCGGGCAGCCGTTCCTCCCACGCCTTGTGCTTGCTGAAGAAGAACCGCAAGTCCTCGCTGCCGAGATGGTTGCCGGCAATGTGAAAGTCACTATTGTTCATCTCTTCGGATTTACTGATCATCCAGGCGATGGAGATATCGTCGAAAAAGGCCACGTCCACCCGGCCCGCCTTGACCATCCGCAACAGGATGAGATCGTCATTCACGTCATATCGGACGACCTTCCCTCTGGCGAAAAGATGCTCCGCGATCGGGTATACGAAACCCTTGATGCAGCCGACGGTCAAGCCGTACAGACTGGCATCCCCGGCATATTCCCGAGGATTTGTTTTTGAAGAGTACATGACGGTCTTCACGCTCGTCACGGGCTCGCTCCACAGAAAGTTCTCGGCATCCTTGACCCACTCCCGACTTTCCAGCCGCGCGAACACGGGCCCGGAGGGCTCCCGCAACTTGCTTCGGGGAGAGGGACACAACTCGACCGTGGTCTCGACGTCCGGCGGCATCAACGCCTTGAAAAGCTCGACGGCCGCGCCGACGGGTTCCCCGTCAACGATCATCTCGAAAGGAGCCCACTCTCGAGAGAAAAGGGCAAACGTCACCGTGTTCCCGGCCATCGACGGACCGGGGGACAGAACGATGACCAGGGAAAGGACCAAAAGAATGAATTGAAAAAAACGGCTATGCACGTATTCCACCGACCCCCTGCAATCCCCCATTGAATAAGAATAAGACATTCAATTCCGCCGTTCCAGATGGTTATAACCATACGTCCATACGCCAAACCATACAACATCAATATTTCTTAACTCACAAATGGTCCATCACCGGTTCCGGACGGTTCACATGCAATCCCATCCAGCGAGCAGACACCTTTTTTTCAAAAGGTGTTGCCGGAAATCCCGCCTGCGAGTATAGGGTGAAATTACGATAGGGATTGATCGCCCTCGCTGAAGGTAAAAAATGGAACAAGAGATCATCGACAGCAAATTTCTGGAGTCAATGTCCGGCAAACGCCCGTTTTTGAAACGGATGTTCACCGTGTTCATCTCCCAGGAACCCAAGCGCATCATGGAAATCAAGGACGCCCTGGATTCCCGTGACGTGGAAAGGCTCCGCCACCTGGCCCACTCCCTCAAAGGCGGGGCCGCCACCATCGGCGTCGAACGCGTGCGCCAATGCTGCCTGGCCCTGGAAAACGCCTCCAAGGCCAGGGACATGGACGCCGCCATGACCCACATGGGTGAACTGGAGGCGGAAATGCGCCACGCCTACGCCTTCATGTTCAATTTCCTGGCAAACAACTAGACACGGACCAATCCGGCCTTCACAACCCGCCTACCGGCGGGTTTTTCATTTTCCGAGAGGCGCGTCGCCCATGCCCGGCCAGATGCGGACCATGCCGAACCCGGCGCGGATGAACGTCCACAACGCCGTTGCCAGCCAGATGTAGACCAGGACGTAATCGGGACGCAGGGAGTCGACGACCAACACGCACGCCCCGGCAACAACCGAGGCCACAAGCATGGAATTGCGCAGATAGCGAAAATCGCCCGTTCCCCAATGGATACCGTCGGTGGCGAAAGACAACGATCCCACCGGCTGCATCAGGGACACCACCAGCCACCCCGGGCCGAACACAGCGTAGGCCTCCGGCGGCACCAGCAGCCAGGCAACCCCCTCTTCCAGGGTCACCATGGCGAGACACAGGGCCACGCCGGTGCCGAAACTCCACAAGCACACGGACCGAGCCACCCGCCGGGCCTGGAACCGGTCCCCTGCCCCGAGGAAATACCCGACAAGGCTCTGGCCGGTGATGGCAAAGGCATCGAGGAAGAGCGCGGAAAAGATGAAGAACTGCCTGATGGCCTGATATGCCGCCCCCTGGTCCGGGCCGCCCCGGTTGGCCACCCTGGTACACAGGGCCAGAAAGACGAGCACTCCGCCCGTGCGCAGGAACAGGTCGCCGCCCACCTGCATCAACCGGGCGAATCCCGCCCCTTTCATACGCCAGGTCAGGCCGATTCTCCGATGCACCGCAAACAGGCACCAGACAGCCCCCAGCCATTGGCTCACCGTGCTGGCGATGGCCGCTCCGGCCACGCCCATGGACGGGATTGACCCCGAACCGAAGATGAGCAACCAGTCCAGGCCGACGTTGACCACGTTGACGGCGACGGCCACGAACAAGGGGGTGCGCATGTCCTGCACACCGCGCAGCCCACCGAAACAGGCCAGGGACACCAACACGGCGGGCGCACCGAGCAACCGGAAAAACATGTACTCGCAGGCAAGGTCATTGACCGCCCCAACGCCCCCGAACAGGGAAGCGATGGGAGGAAGAAAGGCCATCGCCCCCATCAGGATTACGCCGATCAGTGCGGCCAGCAGCGACGCCAGGGAGACCACCTTCACCGCACGCTCCCGGTCCCCGCCACCCACGGCCTGGGCCACCTCGGTCTGGGTGCCGATGCCCAAAAAGGTGAAGGCCCAGAAGATCGATGTGAAGGCCACGGTGCCGATACCCAGTGCGGCCACCGGCTCGGATCCCGGCAGCCGGGCCACAAACGCGGTATCCGCCAGCCCGACGAGCGGTTCGGCCACCAGGGAAAAGAGTACGGGCACGGCCAGCCGGATCAGGGTCCGATTGGGCCTGTCTTTGAATGAATGGGTCTGCGAGTTGTCCATGCGCCTGCCGTAAAAAAAAGGAAACCGACCAAGGCAGGCTTCCTTTTTTTATCCTATTTACCGAAATAATTAGAAGACATCCGCCATGGAATACAGCCGCCCCGCCTTCTGCCCGGACAGCCACTTGGCGGCGCGCAGGGCTCCGGCGGCAAAGGTCTCGCGCGAGTGGGCGCGATGGGTGACCTCGATGCGCTCGCCCGGCCCGAAGAAATACATGGTATGCTCGCCGACCACGTCGCCGCCGCGCAAGGTCTGCACGCCGATCTCGTTTTTGGGGCGCTCGCCGATGATGCCGTCCCGGCAATGCTTCTTGACGTCGTCGTACTCCCAGCCGCGCGCCTCGGCCAGGCACTGGGCCAGCTTGAGGGCCGTGCCGCTGGGAGAGTCCTTCTTCATGCGATGGTGGGTCTCCACGATCTCCATGTCATAGGCCCCGCCAAGTGCCTGGACCAGCTGCGGCATGAACTTGAGCAGCATGTTCACGCCCACGGACATGTTCGGGGCCCAGAACAGGGGCGTCTTTTTGGCGGACTCGGCCAAGGCGGCCTGCTGGTCCTTGTCGAGACCCGTGGTGCCGATGACGGCCGGGTTGCCGAACTTGGCGGCGGTCTCGGCCATGGCCACGGAAGACTCGGGAGAGGTGAAGTCGATGATCACCGCGCCCGGCACCTTGGGCAGGAGGTCCTCCAGGCAATCCGAAATCTCACAGTCCTCGTAGACCATGCCGTCGGTGTTGCCCTTGCGCTCGCACGCGCCAACCAGGTTCAGTTCCTCGTCGGCCAGGGTCATGTTGACCAGCATGTTGCCCATGCGCCCCTTGGCGCCCAAAACGACGATATTCACACCCATGGTGCCCCCCATGTAACAAGTTGAAAATATGTATGTTTTAGAAGTCCAGCAAAGACTTCGGCTTTGCTTTCGGCATGCCTTGAAGTAAAGCCTGAAACGCCTCGAAGTCAATAATTTCAACCCCGAGCTTTTCGGCCTTGGCCACCTTGGACCCGGCCTTTTCACCAGCCACCAGGTAATCCACCTTCCTGGAGATGGCTTTCGCGGCCACCCCGCCCAACGCCTCGACCATGGCCTGCGCCTCGTCGCGCTTGACCGGCAGCGTGCCGGTAAAGAGGAAAACCTTGCCCGCCAAAGGCAGGCCGGATGCGGCCTCGGCGGCCTTGACGCCGCCCTTGGGCCAGAAGTCCGCCTCCTTGAACCGGGCGAACAGCTCATCGGCCTCAGGACTGTGAAAATAGTCGTACAAACTCTCCGCCACGATGGGGCCGACGTCTTCCAGCTCCTGCAATTCCTCGCGGGTCACCTTGCCGATGGCGGCCAGGTCCTCGAAATTGTCGGCCAGCGTGCGGGCCGTCTGCTCTCCCACATGACGGATGCCCAGCCCGGCGATGAGCCGCCAGAGCGGCGCATCGTGCCGCGCCTTGTGAATGGCCTTGATGAAGTTCTCGGCGGACTTGTCGCCCATGCCTCCGTATTTGAGGAGCGCGGTCTTCTGCAGAGTGAACAGGTCGGCGGGCGAGTTCAGCACCCCGTCCTCGGCCAGCTTGCGCACCCACTGCTTGCCCACGCCCTCCATGTCCAGCCCCGCCTTGGACACGAAATGAATGATCCGCTGCACGGTCTTGGCCGGACAGGTGGGATTGGTGCAGATCACACGCTCGCCGTCCTCGACGGCCGGGCTGTGGCACACGGGACACTGCATGGGAAACGGGTAGGAGACAGCGGATTCAGGCCGCTTTTCAAGGTCCACGGACAGCACCTGCGGGATGACGTCCCCGGCGCGCTGAATGAGGACCGTGTCCCCGATGCGGAAATCCCGCTCCCCGATGTATCCCTTGTTGTGCAGGGTGGCGCTGGAAACCACCACGCCCGCCAGTTCCACGGGTTCCAGTTCGGCCACCGGGGTCAGCACTCCGGTCCGCCCCACCTGGATGCGGATGTTGTTCAACCGCGTACTGGTCTGGTGGGCCGGAAACTTGAGGGCCAGGGCCCAGCGCGGGGCGCGGGAAGTAAAGCCCAATGCCCGTTGCATCTCGAGGTCGTTGACCTTGGCCACCACGCCGTCTATCTCAAAGGGCAGCCCGGCCCGCTCGGCCATGAGCTGCTGGAAATAATCGGCCACTTCCCGGCTGGACGCGCAAAGCCGCGCCTCGGGCGCAACCGCGAAACCCAATTCCTGCACCCCTTCCACGATGGATTGCTGAGTGGCCCACGGCGAGGAGTCGCCGTCCCACTCCACCCGGCCGATGCCATAGGCCATGAAGCGCAGGGGGCGCGATGCCGCCACCTTGGGGTCGAGCTGACGGATGGAGCCCGCAGCGGCATTGCGAGGATTGGCAAAGACCTTTTCCCCGGCCTCGGCCTGGCGCGCGTTCAGGGCCGCAAAATCCTTGTTGGAAATGACCACTTCGCCACGGACCTCCAACAGTTCTGGAGGGTTGGCGTTGTGCAGCGTCAGCGGCAGATTCATGACCGTGCGCATGTTGTGGGTCACGTCCTCGCCCACCATGCCGTCGCCGCGCGTGGCCGCCCGGACGAATCGCCCGTTCTCGTAAATCGCCTCCATGGCCAGACCGTCCATCTTGGGATCGGTCCAGTAGGAAATGTCACTGGTCCCCACTCCCTTGGCCACGCGCTCGGCAAAACCGCGCCACGCTTCCAAGTCCATGCCGTTGTCCAGGGAGTACATGCGGACGGCATGTTCATAGGGCGTAAAACCCGCTGCGGGTTTCCCGCCAACACGTTTGGTCGGGGAGTTGGGATCGTCCAGTTCCGGGTGAGCCGTCTCAATGGCCGCCAACTCGCGGAACAATTCGTCGTATTCGGCGTCGGTGATCTCAGGAGCGTCAAGAACGTAATACCGGTGGTTGTGGTACTCAAGTTTTTCACGCAGATAAGCTGCGCGCTCTGCAGCGGCTGAAGAAATCATACTTTTCATCTATTTTAAATTATTAGAGAATCTTCTTGATCGCGGAAAGGTTCGATTTCTTGCCCACGGCCAGGAGCGTGTCGCGCATGTGGATCACTTCCTTGGGGCCGGGGTTGAAGATCATGTCGCCGTTTTCCTTCTTGATGGCGATGATGATCAAATCGAAATTGGCCCTGATCTTGGACTCGATGAGGTCCTTGTTCACCAACTCGGACTCCGGTGAAATAGCCAGTTCCTCCATCTGGAGGTCGATGCCGCCGCGCATGGCCAACTCCATGAAGTTGGTCACCGTGGGGCGCAGCACGTTCTGGGCCATGCGCAGTCCGCCGATGAAATGCGGCAGCACCACGCGATCGGCGCCGGCCAGCTCTAGCCGGGATATGTGGGACTTGTCGCCGGCCCGGGCCACGATGGTGATCTCGGGATTGAGTTGGCGGGCCGTCAGCGTGACGTAGACATTGGCTGCCTCGCTGGTCAGGGCGGAGATGAGGGATTTGGCATGCAGGAGCCCGGCGCTCAAGAGAACGGCGTCGCTGGTGGCGTCGCCTTCGATACACAAGATGCCGTCCTGCTCCATCTTGTCGATGAGGTCGGGATCCTGCTCGATGACCACCACGTCATGCCCGTCCGCCCGAATCTCCTGGACGACGATGCTGCCGATGCGGCCATGGCCGCAGATGATAAAATGATTTCTCAGCTTATTAATTTCCTTCATCATCTTGTGTCTACCCCACAGAATCTGCAGACGCCCGTCGATCAAGACTTGCGCAAAGGCACCCGCAATGTAAATGAAACCGCCCACGCCGCCCATGATCAGGATCGAAGTGAACATCCTGCCCGTCTCGGAAAGCTCCTGGACCTCCATGAAGCCGACCGTGGAAAGGGTGATGACCACCATGTAAAAGGAACTGACGAAGTTCCAGTGCTCGTAGGTCATGTAAAAAACGATTCCGATGAAAAATACCAGGCACATATAGATCGCGCCCAGAACCAGACTCCAGAACGAGCCGAGCTTCGCTCTCAGCCGGAGCATTCGTCTATGGAACAAGTCAGCCATTGCTTACCCCAACTTAAGGATGCGCTCTCGCAACAGGGCTATGCGGTCCCTGATTTCCGCAGCTTTCTCGAATTCCAATTCCCTGGCGGCTTCGCGCATTTCCCGTTCCAGCTGCTTGATGTTCTTGTTCAACGTCTTCGGGTCCGTGCCGTATTCACCAGCCGCTTCCGCCGCCTTGCCCATGGCCGGGATCGATGCGGAGCCGGACAACTCGCCGAAAAGATTGTCCATCCGCTTGCGGATGGTGGTCGGCGTGATCCCGTTGGCCTCGTTGTACTCCTCCTGCTTCTGCCGCCTGCGCATGGTCTCGTCCATGGCCGTGGCCATGGAGTCGGTCACCTTGTCGGCATACAGGATGACCCGGCCATCCACGTTGCGCGCGGCACGACCGAAGGTCTGGATGAGCGACCGAGCGGAACGCAGGAATCCCTCCTTGTCGCCGTCCAGGATGGCCACCAAAGAGACCTCGGGGATGTCGAGCCCTTCCCTGAGCAGGTTGATGCCCACCAGGACGAAGAACTCGCCCTCCCTGAGCGCCTGTATGATGGCCATGCGCTCGATGGTGTCGATGTCGGAGTGCAGGTACTTGGCAACGACGCCCATCTGGTTGAGATAGTCGGTCAGGTCCTCGGCCATGCGCTTGGTCAGCGTGGTCACGAGCACCCGCTCGTCCTTCTCCTGTCTCTTCTTACATTCCGCGAGCAAATCGTCAATCTGTCCGTGCGTTTTTCGCACTTCCACCATGGGGTCCAGCAACCCTGTGGGCCGGATGATCTGCTCCACAACCACGCCCTGGGCCAGGTCCAGCTCGATGGAGCCGGGCGTGGCCGAAACATAGACCGCCTGATGGACCCGCTCCTGGAATTCCTCGTAGTTGAGCGGTCGGTTGTCGAGCGCGGAAGGCAGCCGGAAGCCGTAGTCAACCAGCGTGGTCTTGCGCGACCGGTCGCCCTTGTACATGCCGCCCACCTGGGGCAGCGCGATGTGCGACTCGTCCACGAACAGGATGAAATCATCCGGGAAGTAATCGAGCAACGTGGCCGGGGGCTGGCCGGTGATGCGGCCGTCCAGGTGCAGCGAATAGTTTTCAATGCCGTTGCAATATCCAAGTTCCTCAATTGTTTCGAGGTCGTACATGGACCGCTGCTCAAGACGCTGGGCCTCCACCAGCTTGTTTTGGGCCTTGAGGTCGGCCAGACGGACCTGCAATTCATCGCGGATATCCTTGATTGCCCGATCCAGGTTGTCCCGGTCCGAGACGAAGTGGCTGCCCGGATAGATGACGGTCTTCCTGAGCCGGTCCCGGACCTCGCCGGTGAGCGGGTCGGTCTCGGTGATGGAATCGATCTCGTCGCCGAAGAATTCGATGCGCAACGCCTTTTCCCGGCTGTATGCGGGGATGATCTCCACCACGTCGCCACGCACCCGGAAGGTGCCGCGATGGAAGTCGTAGTCGTTGCGTTCGTAGTGAATCTCGACCAATCGGCCAAGCAGGGACTCCATGGAAAGAATCTGCCCCTCCTCAACGGGAATGACCATCTTGGCGTAGAACTCCGGCGAGCCCAGGCCGTAGATGCAGGAGACCGAGGCCACGATGAGCACGTCCTTGCGGGTCAGGAGCGCATGGGTGGCGGCATGCCTGAGCTTGTCTATGTTGTCGTTGATGGAGGAATCTTTCTCAATGTAGACGTCCGAGTGCGGGAGATAGGCTTCCGGCTGGTAATAATCGTAATAACTGACGAAATACTCGACCGCATTATCCGGGAAAAGTCCTCTGAATTCGGTATAAAGCTGGGCGGCCAGGGTCTTGTTGGGGGCCAGGACCAGGGCGGGCCGGTTGAGACCGGCAACCACGTTGGCCATGGTGAAGGTCTTGCCCGTACCGGTGGCGCCCAGCAAAACCTGATCGCGCACGCCGGATGACAGCCCGGCCGTCAACTCGGCCACTGCGGCGGGCTGGTCCCCCTTCAGGGTATATTCGCTGACAAGTTTGAAATCCGGCATGAACATTTCTTCAAGGGCTTGAGATAGCCCGGCAAAAGTCGTATGAACGAGGTGACATTAGTATCACAGCCACCCGGAGTACCACCATGGACATCAGCATAACGAATCCCGACACCACCCTCCCCGTCGACCGCGCCTTTGTCATCTCCATGGTCATCAAGAGCTTCAAGGGCAGACGCGACGTCGAGGTCCACCTGTTCCGTTCCAAGTGGGACCCGGAAGAATACGAAGGCATGGACTGGGACCGCCTTCTGGGCGCTCCTCTCGACGGCTCGTCAGGCGACCCGGAAGGAAGCAAGTTCTTCATCCTCGAGGCCTTTACCGACACGGAACGGCATACCCTTATTGATTACCTGAAAACACAATATTCCACAAGGCTTACGTCCATTCGTTCCGCGCCGATATCCTTCCCTGTCCCGACCGGCCTGACCGGTTTCACCCAGATTTCCGGCGGCAAGTCCACCGGCTTCATCGAATTCTCGAAAATCCCGAGCTACCCGCTTGAAATGGACCTCATGGGCTTCTACGACCTGAACCGGCACCCGCCCCTGGCGGACGACGAATAGCCTTACTCCTGCTCGTCGAATCGCCATGGCCCCGTCCTGGTCGGACGTTCCAGGCCCTCGCGCACCATGGAAAGAAACTGATACCGCTGCATCTCCCGCGCCCCGAACCGGAGCAGGTGCTGAGTGGTCTGCTGGCAGTCGATGAGGCTGAAGCCCCACTTCCCGAGTTGCCCGACGAACACGGCAAAGGCCGCCTTGGATGCGTCCGGCACATGGTGAAACATGGATTCGCCGTAAAAAATCGACCCCAGGGCCACGCCGTAGAGTCCGCCCACCAGCTCCCCGTCCTGCCACGCCTCCACGGAGTGGGCATACCCCAGCTCATGAAGCGCGATATAGGCGTCCACCATCTCCTCCACGATCCAGGTCCCCTCCTGGGCGGGCCGCGGACAGCAGGCGCAACGCCGGATGACCGCGTTGAACCGCGTGTCCAGCGTAAAGGTGAACGTCCCCCTGTTGAGCACCCGCTTCAGGCTGCGGGGCATGTGAAATTCTTCGGGAATCAGGACCATTCGCGGGTTGGTGGACCACCACAGGATGGGTGAGTCCTCGGCGTACCAGGGGAATATGCCGCTCGCATAGGCGTTGATGAGCCGCTGTGGGCTGAGGTCGCCGCCAACGGCCAGCAGGCCGTCGGAATCGGCCTCTTCAGGATCGGGGAAAATGGGTTCGTCGAAAAGCCGGTAGATGGTCATGGCTGCCTGACAAACGGGGCGGCCAGTGGCCGCCCCGTTTCATGACTATTGTTTCCTGCCCGCAGGCTCAAAGGAGAAGATAAACTCCCCAGACTTGCCGACAACAGGTGTCTTCTTTGATTTCTTTGACTTTCCGGCAAGGCCTACGGTGACGACGCCGCCTCGCATCAACTCGCCGAAGAGCAGCTCGTCGGCAATGACGTCCTTGATCTCGGTCTGGATGACGCGGCCCATGGGACGTGCGCCCATGGCGGTGTCATACCCCAGTTCGGCCAATCTGGCGCGGGCCGGGTCCGTGAGCACCACCGTGACGCGGCGATCCTGGAGCTGGTCGTTGAGTTCCCGAAGGAACTTGTCCACGATCTTCTCCATGACCGGCTGCTTCAGGGACTTGAAGGTCACCATGGCGTCAAGCCGGTTGCGGAATTCCGGGCTGAACAGCTTTTCCAGTGCCTTCATGGCCCCGCCGTCCCGATCAGCGTCCTCGTTGCGCGAGAAGCCGATGGCGCCCTTGGCCATCTCACGAGCCCCCGCGTTGGAGGTCATGAGCAGGATGACGTGACGAAAGTCCGCCTTGCGCCCGTTGTTGTCCGTGAGCGTGGCGTAGTCCATGACCTGCAAGAGGATGTTGAACACGTCGGGATGGGCCTTTTCGATCTCGTCGAACAGGACCACGCAGTGCGGCTTCTTGCGCACACCCTCGGTGAGCAGGCCGCCCTGGTCGAAGCCGACGTAGCCGGGAGGCGCGCCGATGAGCCGGGCCACGGCGTGCTTTTCCATGTACTCGGACATGTCGAAACGGAGGAAACCGATGCCGAGCACTTCCGCCAACTGGCGGGCCAGCTCGGTCTTGCCCACGCCGGTGGGACCGGTGAGCAGGAAGCTGCCCACGGGACGGCCGACCTGGCGCATGCCCGCACGGGAGCGCTTGATGGACTTGGACAGGGCCGTGACAGCCTCGTCCTGTCCGAAGACCACGCCCTTGAGGTCGTTTTCGAGATTCTGGAGCCTCGCCCGGTCGGACATGGTCAGCCTGCGGGCCGGGATGCGGGCCATGCGGGCCACGACCTTTTCCACGTCCAGGACCTTGATGCGATCGCCCTTGCGGGTGCGGCCCGAAAGCTTGTAGAGCGCGCCCGCCTCGTCCATGACGTCGATGGCCTTGTCCGGAAGGTAGCGGTCCGTGATATGCCGCTCGGACAACTCCGCAGCCGCCTTGAGCGCAAAATGAGTGTACTTGACGCCGTGGAACTCCTCATAATGGGACTGCAATCCCTTGAGGATGGCGATGGTCTCTTCCACGGTGGGCTCGGATATCTCGATCTTCTGGAACCGGCGCGAAAGGGCGCGATCCTTCTCGAAATGATTCTTGTACTCCTCGAACGTGGTCGAGCCGATGCACCGGATTTCCCCGGACTGCAGGAGCGGCTTGAGAATATTGGAGGCGTCCATGGAGCCACCGGACACGGAACCCGCGCCGACGATGGTATGGATCTCATCCACGAACAGGATGGCATCCTTGTTGCGCTTGAGTTCGGACAGCACGCCCTTGAGACGCGCCTCGAAATCACCCCGGTACTTGGTGCCCGCCAGCAGCGCCCCCATGTCCAGGCCGTAGATTTCGGCGCTCAGAAACTCCTTGGGAACCTTGCCCTCCACCACCATCAGGGCCAGCCCCTCGGCCATGGCGGTCTTGCCCACGCCGGGGTCGCCCACGAAGATGGGGTTGTTCTTGCGTCGGCGCGACAGGACCTGGACCGTACGCTCCAACTCCTGGCTCCTGCCGATGAGCGGGTCGATGAGGCCCTCGGAAGCCCTGTCCGTCAGGTTGACCGTGTATTCCTGGAGCGGGGTCTGCTTCTCATCGGTCCGGTCCAGCCGGTCGATCTTGGCGGCAGGATCATCGCGCAGGTCGTTCCAGTCCTCGCCCGTCGACATGCCGTGGGAGATGAACTCCAGGATGTCCAGGCGGGACACGTCGTGAGTGCGCAAGAAATAGACGGCGTAGGAATCCTCTTCGTCGAACATGGCCGCCAGCACGTCCCCCACCTCGACGGTGGTCTTGCCGGACGCCTTTTTCTGCCACACGGCACGCTGCAGCACGCGGCGCACGCCGAGGGTCTGGATGACCTCGGACTCGGTGCCCTCGGGCAGGGCCTCCATGTTCTCCACGAAGAAACGGCCGAGCTGATCGCGCAGCCGTTCCATCTCCGCGCCGCACGCCTCGAGAATCTCCTCGCCCTGTTCCTCGATGGAGATGGCGTAAAGGAGATGCTCCAGCGTCAGGAATTCATGATTCCTGCGCTTCACCTCGTTGACCGCGGCGGTCAGAGCACTTTCAAGTTCCTTGCTGAGCATCGTCATATGCTATTCACCTTCCATGCTGCACTTGAGCGGAAAACCGGCACTTTTCGCGAGCCTGTGAACCAGGTCCACCTTGGTTTCGGCCACCTCGGCGGTGAATGTGCCGCAGACACCGTAACCCTGGTTGTGGACCGACAACATGATCGCCGTGGCCTGAGCCTCGGTCTTGCGGAAAACGCGCACCAGTATCTCGACCACGAAATCCATGGTCGTATAATCGTCATTGTGCAGCAGGACCTTATACTTTCTCGGTTCCTTGACTTCGTGTTCGCCAAGCAACTCGGATTCAAATCGGTCCCCGGTAAAAGGGTCGCTCATTTCTGTTCAATCTCCAACAATACTCTTGTTTCCTTAATCATGAATATAAAGTCGTTTTCACCGTCTGTCGAGGGTTGCGGGTCAATCTTTTCCAAGCTCGCGCAGAAGGTCGTCACGCACGGACGCCTCGAACCGGAAATTCTCGTCCGGGGCGAGCCCACTGGCGTGCCGGTGCTCGATGTTGAGCCCATGGTATGTCTGCTTGGTGGTCTCGCATCCCCCGATGCCCAGGGCCTCGGCACAGGCGTAGACCGTCACGTCCGTTCCTTCGATCTCGATGAAATCCCCGAACGGCAGCGTGTCCAAGCAAACCACGCAATCCATGTACCGCCATTTCTCGCGCACCTTCTCGTACCCGAATGCCTCCGTGAGGCCAACGGCCAGCAGCGAGTCGCGCATGGCCCCGAAATCGCCCACCATGGTTTCGATTTCCTCGAAGACCTTGAGCTGGGTCGGCTTCATTTCCCTGGGCGGACGCTTCACGGTCAGAACGGCTTGGCCCTGTCTCTCGCGCAAACGCAGAAGGACACCCCGTTTTTTCAAGGACCTGTCAGGATAGTCAAAGACCGTGTTCGTCTCGAAATACCGGCCCAGGGACTCGCCGCCGCCTTCGCGCAGACGGAGACTTGTTTCCTTCAGATTCACATCCAGGAATTTCAACTCGCTTTCCAGAACCATTGCCATCTCCCGGCGTATTGCTGTACCTAAATTAAAATGTTGACGAAAATACTCTATCTCTGCGTGGGCGGCGCAGCCGGGACCTTGTCCCGCTACTGGCTGTCCGGTGTGGCCCAACGGCTGGCGGGCGGCTCGTTTCCGGCCGGCACCTTTGCCGTGAACATGCTTGGCTGTCTGCTCTTCGGCGCGATATGGGGCTTTTTCGAAAACCGCATTCTGCCCGGCTCCGAAGTCCGCCTCCTTTTCCTGACCGGTTTCATGGGCGCTTTCACCACCTTCTCCACATACATGTTCGAGACCGCGGGATTGGTCAAGCTCGGGCAGATCACGGCAGCCCTGGGAAACGTCGTCGGCCAATCCGTAGCCGGACTGGCCCTGGTCATCCTCGGCATCGCCCTGGGACGCCTCCTCTAACACCGCCTGGAGGGATACATGAAACTCCTTGAAAAAGCAGAACGAATCCGAATCTACATCGGTGAAGACGACAAATTCAAAGGACAACCCCTGGCCGAAGCCATCGTCAAAGAGGCGCGCAAGCTGGAACTGGCCGGGGCCACGGTCTTCCGTGGCCTCATCGGCTTCGGGGCCAACAGCCTCATCCACACAAGCAAGATACTCAGGCTCTCGGAGGGACTGCCCGTGGTCGTGGAGATCATAGACCACCCGGACCGCCTGGAACCCCTGCTCGCCCTCCTCGACGACATGGTCAGGGAAGGCATGGTCACGCGGGAGCCCGTGGACGTCATCGCCTATCGGCACTCCTGAAAAAACCCCCGCCGGCAATCCGGCGAGGGTTTAACAAACCATATTCACTGATTATCTAACTGCAAGCGCGGACAATCTCCGGGGCGATCTTGGTCAGGGAAAGGATCTTGTCCACCCCCCCTGTCTTGATGGCCTCCTGAGGCATGCCGAAAACGACGCAGGACGCCTCATCCTGAGCGATGGTATAGGCACCGGCTTCCTTCAGTTCCCGGATACCCTTGGCCCCGTCGTCGCCCATGCCGGTCATGATGGCCGCGACCACGTTCTTCCCGCCGTACCGTGCGCCGGAACGGAACAGGACATCCACGGACGGACGATGGCGGGAGACCAAAGGCCCTTCCTTGACCTCAACACAATACTTGGAACCCAGGCGCTTGAGCAGCATGTGCTTGTCGCCCGGGGCAATGAGTGCCTGGCCGCGCATCATGGGGTCGCCGTCCCTGGCTTCCTTGACACTGATCCGGCAAATCGTATCCAAACGCCTGGCAAAGGCGGCCGTGAAATGCTCGGGCATGTGCTGGACGATGGCAATGGGCGGACACCCCTCGGGAAGGGCTTCCAGAAACACCCGCAAAGCTTCGGTGCCGCCGGTGGACGCACCGACGAGACATATCCTTTCGGTCGATCCCACTGCCTGCAGCTTTCCTTTTGGTATGACCGCATCGGCGCTCAGCTTGGGAGACACCTTCAGCGGCGGGACAGATATCTTGATCGACTTGGTTCTGACCTGCGCAGCAGCCTTGACCTTGTCGATGAGCCGGATACTCGATTCTTCAAGAAATTTCTTGGTCCCGACCTTGGGCTTGGCGATGATCTCAACCGCCCCCAATTCGAGAGCCCTCAATGCGTTGTCCGTACCCTTCTCAGCCACTGATGAACATATGACTACGGGCACAGGGTGTTGTTTCATCAGCTTTTGCAAAAAAGTCAAGCCGTCCATGCGCGGCATCTCGATATCCAGGGTGATGACGTCGGGAATTTCCTTCTTGAGCTTTTCGGCGGCCACAAAAGGATCAACGGCCGTACCCATGATCTCGATCTGCGGATCGGAGGAAAGGATATCTACCAATGTCTGCCGCACGACAGCCGAATCATCGACGATCAAGACTCTGATCTTTCGCATTCTGAAACCTCATCAGACAACTAACTAATTGGACTCTGCAATAACCCGTCGCACAAGACTCGGGACGTCAAGGATAAGGGCAATGGAACCATCTCCCTTGATGGTGGCCCCGGATATCCCTTCCACGTCCTTGTAGACGCGCCCCAGGCTCTTGATGACCGTCTGGTGCTCGCCGATGACCGTATCGACCACGATGCCGACACGGCTTCCTTCCACGCCGGTGATGACGATCTGCTCGATGGGCGGATTGTCTCCCTCGATGTCGAACCAATCGCGGATATGGATATACGGGACTATCTCCCCGCGAAGGTGCAGGATGCGCTGGTTTGAATCGCTGCTCTCGACTTCTGCCCGGGAAAGCTCCACGCATTCCTCGACCAGGGAAAGCGGGATGACGTAGTATTCGTCCTCGACCCGGACCTGCAACCCGTCGATGATGGCCAGGGTCAGCGGCAGCCTGATGATGATGGACGTCCCGGCATCGGGTTTGGAATCGATGTCGATGACCCCGCGCAGGGAATCGATGGCCCTTTTCACCACATCCATGCCCACGCCGCGGCCGGACACATTGGTCACCTCGCTGGCCGTGGAAAAACCGGGCTCGAAAATAAGTTTGAGCAACTCCTTCTCGGTCAGCTCAGCGTCCTTGCTGATGAGTCCCCGCTCCACGCCCTTCTCCCGGATCATCTCGCTGCTCATGCCGCGACCGTCGTCCGTGATGCGAATAAGGACCTCGCCGCCGGAGTGCTCGGCGGCCAGCATTATGTTGCCCTGCGGGGGCTTGCCCTTGGCCTCGCGCTCGGCGGGCGTCTCGACGCCGTGATCGATGGAGTTGCGCAGCAGGTGGACCAGGGGGTCGCCCAAGCGTTCGATGACCGTCTTGTCCAACTCGGTCTCAGCGCCGCTGGTGGACAGGCTGATCTGCTTGCCGAGGTCGGCGGACAGATCGCGCACCAACCTGCGGAACTTGCTGAAGGAAGTGCCGATGGGCAGCATGCGGATACCCAGGGTGGAATCCCTGAGTTCGTCACTGAGGCGCTCCAGTTCCTCGGCCAGCAACGTCATGGCCGGGTCGTTCCTCTCGGAGACCACCTGGGTTATCTGAGCCTGGACAATGACCAATTCGCCGACCAGGTCCACAAGATAATCGAGCTTGTCCGCAGCGACCCGAATTGACGACAACGCTTCCTGCTTCCGCTTTCCGTCCAATTGCCGGGCTTCGGCCTGCTGCTTAACGGCCTTGGTAACTTTCTCCGGGGCGACCTTGCCCTTGTCGGCCAGTATCTTACCCAGTGGTTGATCGGCCTTGACGGTCTTCTGCTCTTCCAAGGCCTCCTCGAGGTCCTCTTCGGCAAGCTCGCCGCAGTCGACGAGAATTTCGCCCAGCTTCCGCACTCCGTCCAGGCATTCGCCTTCCTCTCCCAGGGCAACGGGCAGGGAAGGTTGAACCTCGATCTCATCAGCAGTTTCGGGCTCAATGGTGGGGGGGGGCTCGGGAACAGGCGTTTCCTGCACTGAATCGGACGCCGACTGTTCGGAAATATCCACGGCGACTTCGGCGTCCAGGAAGAAAAAGATATCCTCCACGCCGTCCTTGTCCTTCGGGGTGACCAAAGAGAGATTCCAGCCCGCACCGGCATCACCATGGCGGGACAGGACCGTCAACTTGCCGATCCGATCCAATTCCTCGAAAAAGGATTCCACGGCAGCGGCGTCGATATGGGCGTCCCCTTTCGGCGTCAGGCGGATGGTGAAGGTGTTGCCTTCCGAATCAGGCTTGTCCTCTTCGCCCAGTTCTTCCGACTCAACAGGCGCATCGACCGCTTCGTCGCCGCCATCGCCCGCAACGCCGGAGACAAAGGCCCTCAAACCGTCGAGGATGTCCTCCCGGTTGTCCGGGTCCAGGGGTTCCCCCGCCTCGGCGTCGAGCATGACGCTAATCTGATCTCGGGCCTGGAGGGACAGGCTGCACAGAACGGGGGTCGACTGGACCTCGCCGTTGCGAACCTGATCGAAAACGGTTTCCAATTCGTGGGTGAACCCCGCGATTTCGTCAAAGCCGAACATGGACCCGGACCCCTTGATCGTATGCAGGGCCCTGAATATCTGGTTTATCAAATCCGAATCGTCCGGAGCTTCTTCCAACTCCAGAAGCGCACCTTCGAGTTCGCGCAGGAGGTCGTATGCCTCCTCCTTGAATATTTGCCTGTTCAGATCATCGGACATTCGTGAGCTCTCCTCGAATCACACATCCACGAAAGCAAATTACCGCACCACGACGCCTTTATCCACGCCTGAACGATATATCACCCGGAAACAGACAAATAGACTATTATAAATTACTTATGCACATTACTCCGTGCCGAGAAAGACGATCTCGGCACGCGCCGTCTCCTCGTCGAAGGGCTTGATGGCCACACGAATCCTTTCCCCCTTGAGTTCGGCCGCACCCAGGAGAAGCCCCTCGAAATAGTCGAACAGTCCCCGGGAGGAGCGGTAGTTCATGAACAGTTCGTTCCCCTTGTCCTCAAAGGTGAAATTCGGGGCCTTCACGCCCGGCTGGGCTTCGCTGAATTTGGCATGGACCGTGTTCATGCTCATGAAAAAATCCTTGAGGGACTCGTCCTTGAAATACCCGGGATACATTTCGCTGAAGCGGCTCAAGGTATACCGGCCCAGCTCCTGGAAGAACTCTTTGAGAGGCACCTTGGCGCGGTTGGCGGCGGATTGGGCGATTTGCACCAGCACATGGTCCGGATAGCCGCCTTCGGCCTGAAAGACCGGATTGTCCAGCTCCGCCTGCATGGCGTCGAACACGTCCCCGCCATAGGTCTCCCGCACGAAATCCTGGGCTATCCCGGGCAATATGCCCCGCATCTCCCTGGGCGATTCCCGCAAATCGCTGCCCGCCCCGCCTTCACGGAACTCATTGGAAACATTCAAAAGCTCCCTGGCGAGGTCGGCCATCTCGCGGGTAGCGCTCGCCGCCTGCCCCGCGGCCTCGTCGGCGTCCTCGGCTATGGTCGCGATGTCCTCGACATTCTCCATGATCTGCTCGGTTGCGGAGGACTGCTGCCCGGCCACGGTGGCGATGTCGGCCACGCGCTCGACCATGTCCCGGATACCGGCCATGATGTGCTCCAGCGCATCGCCCGCCCTCCCGGAAAGATCGGTTGACTCGCTTACCTGCTTGGCGGTCGCTTCCATGGATGCGATGGCACTCTTGGACCGGGACTGAATGGTCCCGACGGCCGCTTCCACCTCCCGGGTGGCATCCACGGTCTTTTCAGCGAGCTTGCGCACCTCATCCGCCACCACGGCAAATCCGCGTCCGGCATCCCCGGCCCGGGCAGCTTCGATGGCCGCGTTGAGGGCCAACAGGTTCGTCTGGTCGGCGATGTCATTGATGACGCTGATGATCTTGCCGATTTCACCGGCCTGGCTGTCCAGTTCCCCGACCTCGCGCTCCAGCCTTGTCGAAAACTCGGCCACCTCGTTGATGGCTCCCACGGCCGCGTCCACCATGGACTTTCCCCTGCCTGCGGAATCATTTGCCTCGGTGGCCGCCAGGCGGGTGGCCTCGGCGTTCTTGGCCACCTCCAACACAGTCGCCATGATCTCTTCCATGGCAGCGGCCACGGATGCGGTCTGCCTGCGCTGGTTCTGTGCCCCCTGAGCCTGGTCATCGGCGGAGGCGGACAAAAGATCGGTGGCCGAGGCCACATGCTCTGCCAGGCCGCTGATGCGCTCTCCGGCACGGACCATGCGCTCGCGCTGTTCCTCCAACTCCTCCTGGTGGGCGCGCTGTTCCGTCAAATCGATGAACGACGTGACGGCACCAAGGACATCACCGCCGTCGTCCCGGACGAGGCTGATGAAAACCCGGACGAATATGACCCGGCCATCCCACAGGGTCAGCTCGGCATCTTCTTCGACCCCACGCCCCTGCTGCAGGGCTTTTTCCGTCTTGGACACGCCGACCTTGTCATACAGGGCCTGGCTGACGCTCAGGCCCGTCACCCGATCCCCGCTCTTCTTCAACAGGGCGAGCATGGAATTCGTGACCAGCCTGATCACACCTTGGGCGTCGCAGACCAGGGCCGGGGTCCCGAGATCCCTCAAGGCACTCTCATAGAAGACGACCTGACGCCGACGCTCGGACATGGCTCCTGCGCAGGTACTCACGACCTCGTCCAGCGGACCGTCGAGCGCACAATTCTCCCCTGTGGCCATCGCGTTCAGGGCGTGCTTCAGTCCTGACAGACGCCGGTGGCCGAGCCAGGCAGCCAATCCTGTCAGGACCAGGGTTGCTGCCGCGCCGCATCCATAGGCGATCCAGCCTCCGACATATGCCGCGGCACCAAACACGCCGCACACTCCCAGACCGAAGACGATCACGAAAACCAGTGGCCCGCCAAGCATTGGCATCTCCTTAAATCGTGAAATGAAATCGCAAGGAAAAACTATAGATTACCACAACTCAAGTACCCATATTCATCAATAATTGCAAACCCCGCGTATGCGGAAAAGGGAAAGGCCGCTCGGACATACGCCCGGCGGCCTTGAAATGACGGGAATAAGACTCCTGTCAGCGGCTTACTTGCGCAGGGCCCGGATCGCCTTGCGACGACGATACCGACGAACCACATACAGGGTCAGGAAGTAAGTGACGATCGTGGCCGGGATACCGAAGACGAGCCCGCCCATGAACATGACGGCAAAGACATGCCACCCTGCATCGATGAGATGGGTCATTTCAAGGTGGTTGGGGTCGAAGGCCACGTCCTGAAACGGCATGACGGCCTTGCCCACGGCAAAGAGGAAATAATAGAACGGCACCATGGTGGCGGCGTTGGAGTAACAGGTGGCGAGCCACGCCGCGAGCTTGTTGACCCTGAAGACAAAGGCCAGGAAAATGACCACCACGGACTGGAAGGGAATGATGGGCATGGCCCCGATGAACATGCCGAGGGCACAGGCCGCAGCCAGGTTCTTGGGCGAGGACTTCTGGCGCATAAGCCGCAAAAACCAGTACCGGGTCAGCCGCTTTCCGCCGATCCACCAACGGTAAATCCTGCCCTCCCCCTGCTCCTCGCGGGGGTCTCGCCGACGAAGATCTGCCAAAACCTACTCCAAAATATCGAAGCGCGAAAATTTCATCATGAAGCCCGCGCGGCCCTGAGTGGCGGAACGCAGGTCGGTGGAAAAGCCGAACAGCCTGCCCAACGGGGCAAGTCCCTGGACAACCTTCTGGCCCGAACGGTCGATCATGTTCTCGATCTTGGCGCCCTTGGCCCCGAGCAGACCGACCACGTCGCCCACGAACTCCTCGGGAACGCTGATCTCCACCCACATGATGGGCTCCATGAGCTTGGGTCCGGCATTGGACAACGCATCCTTGAGCGCCATGGCCGCCGCCATGCGGTAGCCCACGGCGCTGGAATCCTCCCGCCTGCCCAGATCGGTCACGCGCACACGCACGTCCCTCACCGGATAGCCGCGCAGGACACCGCTCTGCAACCCGTCCTCGATCCCCTCTTCAAGGGCCCTGATCCACTCGTTGGGCCAGGCTTCGAGGTCGACCTCCACGGAGATCTTCTGCCCCTTGTCGCGTTCCAGGGGCTCCACGGACAGCCGGACCGAACCGTAATGCAAGTCCTCGCCGAGTTCCCGGTCGAATTCCCCCTGCCCCTTGCCGATGGCGGTCACGGTCTCCTGGTACACGACCTGCGGCTTGCCTGCACGCGGTTCGAGCTTGTATTCCCGTTTCAGCCGCTCCAGAATGACCTCCAGATGCAGCTCGCCCATACCGGACAGAATGACCTGATCCGTATCCTCGTCCCGCTTGAGGTCCAGGGTCGGGTCCTCAAGCAGATATTTTTCCAGGACTTCGTCCAGCTTATCGCCCTCCTCCGAATTGCGGGGCTCGATGGCCAGCGAGATGACCGGCTTGTAATCAGCAATCTGTTCCAACAGAATGGGCGCATCCCGCTGGGCCAGGGTATCGCCGGTACGGGCCAGCTTCATGCCCGCCGCAGCCACCATGTCACCGGCAAAGGCGCGGTCGATCTTCTCCTTGCGCCCGGCATGAAGACGGAAGAGCCGGGCCACGCGCTCGGTCTCGTCCTGAGTCACGTTGTACACGGAATCGCCGCTCCCGATACTGCCGGAATAAATACGCATCAAGGCCAGCTTGCGCCCGGAGTCCATGGCCACTTTGAAGACCAGGGCGGACAGCGGCTCACTGTGGGAAACCCCAAAGGACCGCTTGGTGCGATCCCTGGGATCAATGCCCTCGGCAGGCGGGACATCCAGAGGACTCGGCAAATACCGGCAGACCGCGTCCAGCACGTGCTGCACGCCGATGTTCTTCAGCGCCGAGCCCACCAGAACGGGAACTATCTTCCGGGCCAGGGTGGCCTTGCGCAAGGCCGCATGAATCCGGTCCACCGGCACCTCTTCACCCATGAGATACAGGTCGAGGATTTCCTCGTCCTCCTCTGCTGCGGTCTCGATGAGTTTCTCGCGCCAGGGCGAAATGCGGTCCGTCTCCTCGTCCGTCAGGGCGCGCGTGGCGTACTCGGCCCCGCTGGACGCCTGGTCGAATTCGTAACGCTGCATGGTCACGAGGTCGAAAACCCCGGCAAAATCCTGGCCCGCGCCATCGGGATACTGGATGGCCAGCGGGTTGGCGCCCAGCTTCTTGACCATGGATTCGAGTACGCTCTCGAAGTCCGCGCCCAACCTGTCCATCTTGTTGACGAAAGCGAGCTTGGGGACATGGTAGGACTCGGACTGACGCCATACGGTCTCGGACTGCGGCTCCACGCCGCTCACACCGCAAAACACGCCCACAGCCCCGTCGAGCACCCGCAGGGACCGCTCCACCTCGATGGTGAAATCCACATGGCCGGGCGTATCGATGATGTTGATCATGCACGGGTCCCACCGACAGGAGGTCACCGCCGAAGTGATGGTGATGCCGCGCTCCTGCTCCTCGGGCATGTAGTCCATGGTGGCCGTGCCCTCGTGGACTTCTCCGATACGATGTATTTTACCGGAATAATAAAGAATTCTCTCTGTAAGAGTGGTCTTCCCGGCATCGATATGCGCGATGATGCCGATATTGCGAAGGTTGCCCAGCACCTTCGCCGAGGGGGCGTTGCTCTTGCTCACGATCAGGCTCCGATGGTCCAGGCGGTGGATTGGAATTGGAAAGATTCGGGACGAAGCCGCGGCCAGACCCAGCACCCCTCCTGTCCCGGTCCCAGCACCAGCCGGGCCCGGTCCAGCACCTCGTCTACACGGGATGCGGGCGCATAGGCGACCTCCGGGATCGAATCCAGGAAGTCTTGGAAATCATTTCCCTCGCAACGGAAGCCTTCGGGCGGAAGCGCTGTCTCGGCCCCGTGGACGGAAAACGACAAATCAGGGTGCGCGAAAGCCAACCCGTCCAGATCAAACGGTTCGTCCGTATCCATCCAGAGGACTGCTTCGCGATCGCATTCAAGACAGATGAAATCGATGTTTCGCGTGGGGAAACGCAGGGAACGGAACAGCCCCTGCCCGAGCTCCAGGCCAAGGACCACGCCGGTGGCGCCCGAGGCGTCCATTTCTTCCAGCATCCCCTTCACCCGGTCAAGGCTCATGTCGGTGACCAGTTCCTGTCCGGCCAATTCCAGGCCGGTCAGCAGGGGCTCGGGCCACTCGTCCCCACCCAAACGAACGGCGAGCACATTCTCAACCCCGCAGGCCAGAGGGGGAACCACACCGGCCAGCAACCGGGCCGGCGATGCAAGGTTGGCGTCAAACACCACCACGGCATAGTCCGCCGGGGCGGAAGACTGGACGGAATCAAATCCCCCGCGCCAGGCAACGGCCTCACGGCCAGAAATCCTGCGGGAGGGCCCGTACCACTCGAACAGGCGGGCTATATTGGTCTTGAGCAGGGCGCGCCGATTGTCGGGAACGGCGTCATAGGCACGCGCGAACACTTCGTCGTCAACAACGAATTCATTGATCCATTCTGGAAATTCGCACGCGGTTTTCTGCATGGGACACACTGTGCTGTTAGCGGCCGGCCAAAGCTAGAGCCACTGTTTGAGCCAACGCAGCCAACTGCCCTGGAGGCGGGCTCTTTCTTCTTCGGACAGACTCTTCTGGTATTCGTAGTAGGAACTCTCGGCCCGCCGGATGGCGTAGTCGCGCAAGTCGGGGATTTCCGAAAAATTCTCCACCACGTACTGGTAACGATGCCATGCGGGGCCATACTGCTCCGTACGCCAGAAGAAATCGGCCATGAACACCTCGTGTTCGGCCAGGATGCGTCTTGCCTTGGCGATCTGTGCCTTGCCGGCCTCGGCGTACTTGGACTGCGGATAGGTTTCCACCAGCCGGTACAGGTACTCCAGGGCCTCGTTGATGTTCTCCTGACGACGATCAATGGTCTTGAACATGTTTATGTTCGACCCGGCGATCTGATAGAGAACGTAGGGGATTTCATCGTTGGTCGGATGCAACGCCTCGAATTCCTTGTAGGCTTCGAGGGCCAGCAGGTACTCCTCGTCAAGGAAATACGCATCACCGAGAGCCAGCTCGCCCTTCATGGCGAAGGGGCTGAACGGGAATCGGTCCTTGAGCTTGGAGAAGTATTCCTGGGCGTCATCGTATTCCTTGTCGCCCATGGCATCCATGCCCGCTTCAAACAATTCCTGGGCGGTGTCCTCGGGCGGAGGAAGGAAATAATTATCGATCCACATGCATCCCGACAGGGACAGGAGAACAACGGCCAGGACGGGAACCACTATGCGACGCATGGGCACTCCTAAACGTCCAGCTGTTCGAGATATGAAAAAGCGGCGGTGGCGGCGGTGGCCCCGTCGCCCACGGCGGACGCGACCTGACGGCACTGCTTGGCCCGGATGTCTCCGGCGGCAAAGATGCCCGGCACATTGGTGCCCATTTCCACGTCGGTGACGATACCGTTTTTTTCCTTGTGGATATCATCCGGCACGAAGTCCATGATCGGCTCGAAGCCGACAAAAATGAACGCGCCGTCCACCTTGAGCTGCGACGTATCGCCGGTGGCGACATTTTTGAGGGCCAGGGTCTCGACATCGGCCTCGCCCTGGATTTCCTCCACCACCGTGCTGCGGATGATTTCGATCTTTTCATGGGTGGAGCACTTGTTCTGGTAGCAGACCAGCCCCCGGAAATCATCGCGACGATGGATGAGATAAACCTTGTTCACCAGCCGCGCCAGGTACAAGGCCTCTTCCAGGGCGGAATTCCCGCCGCCGACAACGGCCACGTCCCGGTCACGGAAGAAATTACCGTCGCACAGGGCGCAATAGGAAACGCCCCGTCCCAACAGCCTCTCCTCGCCGGGCACGCCGAGCTTGCGGTAGCGTGAACCGGTGGCCAGGATGATGGTCTTGGCCTGAACGTTTTCCTCTCCCACCACGATGGTGTGATGGGGAGAGCCGACCTCGATGGAACGCACTTCGTCGTTGATGCGCTCCAGGTCGTAGTCCTCGAGATGGTTGGCGAACTTGTCCGCAAGCTCCCACCCCTGAAGTCCCTTGGGGAACCCCGGATAGTTCTCGATCTCCGAAGTCATCAGAACCTGACCGCCGGGAGCAAGCTTCTCGATCATGGCGGTTTTTACGCCCGCCCGTAAAAGATAAAGGGCAGCCGTCATTCCTGCCGGGCCGCCCCCTATGACTACGGCGTCATAAGATTTCATAAAATTACAGCGCCTTCTTGGTGATCATTTCCTTGATGCTGGACTTGGAGACCGCACCGGTGGACTGGTCGACGACTTCGCCGTCCTTGAAGAGAATCAGGGTCGGGATGGCGCGGATGCCGTATTTGCCGGGAGTGGCGGAGTTCTCGTCAACGTTCATCTTGACGATCTTGACCTGGCCCTCGAACTCCTCGGCCAGTTCGTCGATGACCGGACCCATGGCACGGCAGGGGCCACACCAGGGAGCCCAGAAGTCGATAAGGACAGGAACGTCGCTCTGCAAAACATCCTGTTCGAAAGTGCCGTCTGTAATCTGATTCGCCATGGAATTCTCCTTTTTTTCTCGGCTCGCAGCCGTCATATTCGTTATGCCCCGGCGGCTCCGGGATCAGGGGCCAACCGCAGTCGTTTTCACAATTTCCATAAAATATGATTCCATCCACCCCGCTGTCAAGGAAATGGCTGAAAATATCACTTCTTTCCCCAATTCCGCGGCGGGTTCCAATCCAGCGGCACCACCCGTCCGCGGGGAATGGCTTCGAGGTCCAGCCCGTGCTCGCATCCGGCTGTCGCCAACCGCCATCCGGCATAGGCGATCATGGCCCCATTATCAGTACATAATGCCAGATCAGGCAGGGTCAACACAAGTCCGTTTTGTCCGGCCACGGTTTTCATCGTCTCCCTGACCATGGAATTGGCGGCCACGCCCCCGGCGACGATCAGGCTCTCGACCGGCCCTGCCTGCTTCAGGGCCCGCTCCACCTTGATGCGCAGGGTATCGGCCACACTCCAGTTGAACGAGGCGCAAACCGTTGCCAGATCAGCCCTTCTGCGTCCCTTGAGACCGGCCACGGCCTCCGTGTCGGCCATGGTCTCGAAAACCAGCTTCGGGTGCGCGGCCACATAATTTGCCACCGCCGTCTTGAGACCGCTGAAGCTGAAATCCAGGGTGGGATTATCGATGTACGGCCGTGGGAACAGGGTCGTATCCGGGTCCGCCTCCCGGGACAGGTCATCGATGAACCGCCCTCCGGGATAAGGAAAATTCAAGAGCTTCGCCACCTTGTCAAAGGCCTCTCCGGCGGCGTCATCCAGGGTCCGCCCCAACAACTCGAATTCGGTGGGCGACTTGATCAGGTAGGTATGGGTATGACCGCCGGAAACGAGCAGTCCCAGCGCCGGGAAACGCAGCTCCTCCTTGAGGCCGGGAGCCAGCAGATGCGCCCAGAGATGGTTGACTCCCACCAGGGAAGCGCCCGTTGCCAGGCAGAGACCCTTGGCAAAGCTGACGCCCACCAGCAGGCTGCCGAGCAGCCCGGGGCCGCGTGCAACGGCCACGGCGTCGATGTCTTCCGATCTGGTGCCGGTTTCGTCCAGCAGGTCCCGATAGAGCCGGGGCAGGACGCGCAGATGCTCCCTGGACGCGATCTCGGGCACCACGCCGCCGAACAGGGCGTGCGTGTCCACCTGGGTGGCCAGCTTCTCGCCCTTGAGGCAGCCGTCCTCCACCAGGGCCACGGCCGTTTCGTCACAGGAAGTCTCGATCCCCAGGGTGAGCATTATTTCTTCTTCTTTCGCCGGTCCTCGGCCTCGAAGATTTCCTGGACAATACGCACGTCGTTGAGCGAGCCGCAATAAAACGGGACGCGCTGGTGCAGGTGTTCCGGCTCGATGTCCAGAATGCGGTTCAGGCCGTCGGTGGCCATGCCGCCCGCCTGCTCCACGATGAACGACATGGGATTGCACTCGCAGGTCAGCCTGAGCTTGCCGGTGGGCTTCTTGGGGTCGCGCAGGTCGGCCGGGTACATGAAGATGCCCCCGTACAGCAGATTGCGATGAAAGTCGGCCACCAGCGAGCCGATGTAGCGGCCGCTGTAGGGCTTGCGCAGGGCGTTCTTGGGCGACTTGAAATAGGCCAGGGCTTTCTTGGTGTCGCGATCCCAGTACCGCTCGTAGCCTTCGTTCACGGAATAAATCTTGCCCTGCTCGGGAATGCGGATGTTGGGATGCGAGAGAATGAACTCGCCCACGCTCGGGTCATGGGTGAAACCGTGGACGCCGTCCCCGCAGGTGAAGACCAGCATGGTGGACGAGCCGTAGAGCACATATCCTGCGGCCACCTGTTCACTGCCCTTTTGCAGGACGTCGCTGGACATGAGCGCGGCCTCGGGGTCGGACCGCCGCTTGAAGATGGAAAAAATGGTGCCGATGTTGACGTTGACGTCGATGTTGGAAGAACCGTCCAGGGGGTCGAAGATGATGATGTACTCGCCCCGGGGCAGGTTTTCCGGGACCTCGATGATGTCCGCATTCTCCTCCGAGGCCATGGCGCAGAGCACGCCCGAACGGGCCAGCCTGTGGATGAGGATGCGGTTGGCGTACTCGTCGAGTTTCTTGACCTCCTCGCCCTGTACGTTGACCTCGCCGGTGAAGCCGAGGACATCCACCAGCCCGGCCTTGTTCACGGCACGACCGATGATCTTGGCCGAAAGGACCAGCTCGTTGAACAGCCGGGTGAACTGTCCTGTGGCGCCGGGCACCATCTTCTGGTGCAGCAGAATGTGCTCCGTAACCGTAACCTGTTGTGCCATGATCTATTCCCCAAATCCTTTTATCGCTAGAAAGGCCACCAGGACCCGGTGTGTCCCGGCTCGACGCTCTCGGTGGCGTACACGTACTGATCCTCGCCCACATAGCGGGTCAGCCAGGTATAATAACGGTCGCCCACCTGTATCTCGCCGTGCACGCTGTCCTCGAGCAGATCATTCCAGTCCACGGCGAGCAACGCTGCCTTGTCCACGTCCGCGCCCAGGGTCCATACTCCGCCGCCGGGGTGGATGATGACGAGCTGTTCGGGATGCGGGCTCTTGCGCAGCAGGCTACGGGGGTCAAACCCTACACCAATCAGGCCGCGAAAGTCGATGGATTCGAAATAGGGACGGCCAAGATACAACTCCGGCCCGAGGTCGGAATAATCGACCACGGTGAGGAGATGAATGTTCCGCCAGGTGCCCTCGAAGACCAGCGGCTTGGATATCCGTTTGATGGGCAGTTCCGGCACCATGGCAATGATCGTCCCCGCCTCGTCCGTAACCAGGACGCGGTTCACCCAGGTGAAACGGGCGCGCAAAAGCTCCATCCAGTCCACGCCGGGCAGGGTGTCCGTGTTCTCTACAAACCGCGTCAGTTCCATGAGGGGCGCGTCCACGGGCGTGATCAGCTTGGCCAGTTTTTCCTGGTTGGGATTCTCGAACTGATAATCCTCGGTATCGATTTCAGGAGGCGGATCAACGAAATCCTTGGTGGTGTTCCACGATTCCTTGGTCACTTCCGCCGTGGTGTCCCACCAACTGCAACCGCCGAGCATGACCGACACGGCCAGCAGGCACAAAAGTATATTCTTCATAGAGTCCGCTTTGAATGGGTGACCGTCCCGGACCGCTTGCGACCCGGGATGCCTACCTTTCGGGTTGTGTTATCCCTGCACCCTGGCTTCGAAACGGGAGGCCAGTGTCTCAAGGGTGCTGATCAATCGGTTCTTGGCATGGACGCTGAACGCATCACCGGGCTCAACGCCCGGACCGGAACCGTTTTGCCGATCCCGTTCCAATTGCACGATCCGTTCCTGCAACTCGGCCCGCCGATCGTCGGAAAGGGATGATTGCAACAATTCGCGGTAGATTTCAAGGGCGCCGTCCACATCACCCTGGGAGGCCAACAGGTCGGCCATGGTCTTGGTGCGGAAGGAACCGGCGTTTGCACGGAATGTCCCGGCACCCTCCGGGACGGTTCTTTCCACCTTGGGCAGGCTGAACGGCTTGGACTCGCACGGCGGCGGCAACGGCGCTCCCACCAGCCTGTCGGCCAGGGTGCCTATGCCCTCGAAAACCACGTCGGTCCATTTGATGGTATCGCCGGAAAGATTGGAAGAAACCAGCATGAGAAAAACGGCAAGGTCCCGCTGTTCGGGGGGCAGGCTGCGAGCCCAGCCGCGCCAGAACGCCGGATAATCCTGAAGGGGGTTTATGACCCGGGAAAGCTGCTCGTGGACCTCTTCCTCCCGCTCGAGTTCGGTGAGCAGTTCCACCAGAAGCATGCGTGCCTCAAGATAGTCGGGGTGGCGATCCAGCCCTTGCAACAGGGTCTTTACCGCATCTTCGGGCCGGCCATTCTCGACGAACAACTTGGCCAAAGGGAAAAACACCCTTGAACCGGGCTCCAAGGAGAGAACTTCTTGATACCACTCAATTTTCTCACTCATCTGCGCCTTCTCCACCGGGTTTGGCATTCTCATCCGGGAATATATACAACAGTTCGTCCTTTTTCACAAAATTCATACGCTCACGGACAACCTTTTCCTGGTATCCCCTATCCGACTTGAGCTTGCGGATTTCCTGGCTCAAATCCAGGCTTTCGGCGTCCACGGCCTCGACCTTACGGTTCAGGGCGTCGTACCGTTCCTTGAGCTCGAGATAGGCGAACACCCCCTGGTCGCTCCACACCAGCCGGAAAAGCAGAATGAGGTTGATGGCCAGAAGCAGCGCAATCAGTACCAGTCGTCCACGCATCGCTTACTGCAGCCTGCGGCCCGCTTTTTTGCGGCCCGCCTGCCGGTTCAGGGGCCCCTCAAGCTCCTTGAGGAAATTGGACGTGGCCTTCTCGATACGCTCCACGTCCCTCTCGCTCAGCTCCACCTTGTCGATCTTCTCCAGAAACGACTTGAGCACGGCGAATTCATCCAGAAGGGAATTGCCGTGCTCCAGCTTTTCCAGCTGGGACTCGAGGTCCAGAATGGTCTGGAGACAATTGGTTATGCGGACAAGGTGTTTCACCGAATCGGAATCTGCCATGAAGGAACCCGTTTTTTCGGTGACAACCACGGGGTTGTCGCCCTTTTTTCCAAGTAAATGCACAGATTGAGCAATGCGTAAGTCTACCATGTAACAACCCCTCTGTCACCATTGATTTTATTCAACAGTCACAAACGGTTACATGGCAATGTTCGGTTACGGTGAGATTTTCTCTCAATATTTTCTAGAAGATTCGCAAAAAGATGTTTCGGGAGGCACATCTTCCTGTCGACCGCCCTATTCCGAGACGCTGATCCACTTCTTGTAGAAGTTGTAGAGATAGTGACCGCCGGAAACCACGGTCAGGACCAGCGCGAAATAGAGCAACACCCTGCCCGTGGGACGCGGGTCCCAGCCGAAGAACGGGTAGTGGAAGATCAGAAAACCAACGGCCAGGGACTGAGCCATGGTCTTGGCCTTGCCCAACTTGTCGGCGGCGACCACCTCGCCCATCTCGGCGGCGATGGCCCGCATTCCCGTGACGGCCAGTTCACGACCGATGATGATGATCACCACCCAGGCGGGAACGCCCCAGCCGTCGCCGAGCTTGACCAGCATGATCAGCAGGGAGCCGATGAGCAGCTTGTCCGCCAGGGGATCAAGGAACTTGCCAAGGCTGGTGATGAGGTTCTGCTTCCGGGCTATCACGCCGTCGAAATAGTCCGTGACCGAAGCCACGAAATAAAGGCCGAAGGCCATATAGGAGCCCCACTGGAACCGGTACCACATCTCCAGGTAGAGCAGAAAGACGATAACGGGCGCGGCCAGGATGCGGGCCATGGTCAGACAGTTGGGAAGATTGAAGAGGTCCTTTTTCATGTCGTCCGCCTAGCCGTGGGTTGTGGAGGCCGCTTCGAAGCTCTTCCGGCACGCTTCGGCGATGGTGTCGGCCAGCTCCAGAAAGCCCTTCTTGGCAAAGGAATCCTCTTCCAGCAACACGACGGGCTTGCCGATATCCCCGGCAACAACCGTGGCCGGGTCCAGGGGAATGGCGCCCAGGAAGTCCAGCCCGTATTTCTCGGCCAGGGCCTTGCCGCCGCCTTTCTTGAACAGGTCGATGTCCTTGTGGCAATGAGGACAGACCAGGCCGGACATGTTCTCCACCACGCCGAGCACGTTGGCCTGCGCGTACTGAAGGAAATTAATCGATTTCCGCACGTCGGACAAGGACACCTCCTGAGGGGTGGTCACCACCACGCACAGGGCGTCCGGAATGGTCTTGAGCACGGTCATGGGCTCGTCGCCTGTGCCGGGGGGAGAGTCCACGACCAGAAAGTCCAACTCGCCCCACTGCACGTCGGAGATGAACTGGCGGATGGCGGAAGTCTTCATGGGCCCGCGCCACAGAACGGCCTGGTCCGGGTCCTTGAGCAGGGACTCCATGGACACGACATGCAGGTTCTCGTTGTACTCCTTGGGCATGATCAGGGAACCGCGATCGATATCCAGGGTGCCGGAAATGCCGAGCAGGGTCGGCACGCTGGGGCCGTGGATGTCGACGTCCATGAGGCCTACCTTGAAGCCCTGGGCGGCCAGGGCCGCAGCCACGTTGACGGATACGGAGCTCTTTCCCACCCCGCCCTTGCCGGACATGATGAACAGTTTGTATTTGATTTTCTCCAGGGTGGAACGGATCATTTCATCCTGAATCTTCATCTTGGCGCTTTGCTTGCCCGCGCTGGAGCCGCAGGAACCGGAGCTGCACTCGCTCATAACGTTTCTCTCTTTATCTTTGATCCCTCAAGGGAGTCCCTTTCATTGCCTGCGGCCCTTTGAAAGCCGCTCCAACACGAGAACGACGACCGCGCCCGCCAGGACCAACCCCATGGCCAGGAACACTTCCCCGCCCAGTTGGTCCGGCAGCACGTTCTGCTCGCGCAGGACGTGTATCTTTCCACGAATAACGGAAGATTCCAAGACTTCTTTCCAGGGCCAGACCTTTCTCAGGGCTCCGATCATGAATCCCGTCAGCACGCTGATGGTGGCCGCATGATAGCGGCTCAACAGGAAATGCAGCACGCGGGAGAACAGAATGATGCCCGTGGCCGCCCCGGCCGCGAACACCGCGATGACCAGAAAATTATCCCACACGAACGGGGCCTTCAGCGTCCGGGTGACGTATTCGTACTTGCCCAGCATGAGCAGCAGGAACGCTCCGCTGATACCCGGCAGGATCATGGCGCAGATGGCAATGGCCCCGCACAGGAAGATGAAAGGCAGGGTCTCGGGCGTTGCCACGGGAATCATGCCCACCAGCAGATAACTTCCGGCCGCGCCCAGGCCCACGAAGCCCAGGTTGGCGGCATTGAGCGTTCCTATCTCCCGCCCCACCACGAAGATCGAAGCGGCAATGAGCCCGAAAAACAGGGACCATATGGCCACGGGATGGGCGTGCAGCATGTAGTTCATGACCGAGGCCATGGTCACCACGGCCGTCAGGATGCCGAACAGCAGACAGAGTATGAAGCGCAGATGGGCCGTTGCCAGTGCCCCGGGGATATCAAGAACGACCAGCCGCCGGAGAAAGGCCGCGTCAAAGGAACGGATTCCGTCAACGAGCTGTTCGTAAATGCCGGTGATGAAGGCGATGGTCCCGCCGGACACGCCGGGGATGATGTCCGCGCCCCCCATGCACACGCCCTTGAGCCAGAGCAGGGCCCCGCTTTTCAGGGTGTCGGGGCCGGGGCTGGCCATGAAGCCTTCGCGTATGGTCATTTTTCCGCTCATTTGCCGTCTACCACCCGTGGCTGCCCACCAGGTCCACGAAGGCCACGGCCCCCTTGTCGGTCCTGGTGACCACGCCGTCCTTCTTTTCCACGAGGACGAGAATCTGATTGCGCTTGGAGTTGCCCACGGGGATGAGCAACCGGCCCGGATCGGCCAATTGGTCCACAAGCGGCTCGGGCACTTCGGGCCCGCCCGCCGTGACGATGATGCGGTCGAACGGGGCCTCTTCCGGCCATCCCATGGTGCCGTCGTCGAGCTTGACCGTGACCGCGAACATACGCATGTCCATGAACCGTTTCCGGGCTGAATAAAAAAGTTTCCTGATGCGCTCGACGGTATAGACCTCGGCCCCCAGTCCTGCCAGGACAGCGGCCTGATACCCGGACCCGGTGCCTATTTCCAACACCCGCATGCCCGGCTCCACCTCGAGCATCTCGGACATGAGGGCAACGATATACGGCTGCGAAATGGTCTGCCCTTCCCCAATGGGAAGCGGGCTGTCGTTATATGCCTTGAAGGCCAAGGCTTCTTCCACGAAAAGATGCCGGGGCAAGGACCGCATGACATCAAGAACCCGCTTGTCCGTCACGCCGCGCGCCTCGATCTGATCACGCACCATGCGTTCCCTAAGCCGTACCGGATCTACCATGAAAACTCCTCGAAACAGTCACTGTCCCCAAAGCGGAAACGTCTGCCGGATGCTGAACAGATTTTATTCACCAAGTCAACCGGGGGGATCGTCGGCGCATGATTATTTCCCGCCCTTTCTTGACAGTCGGGAAACTTTCACAGATAATCAATAAAAATGGGAGAATACGAATGCTCAAGGTAAAAGACATCATGACCTCCCCGGTCTTTTCCCTCAAGGAAACCGACTCGCTGCACAGCGCGCGTTCTCTCATGGACCTGCAACGCATCCGACACATCCCCATCGTTACCCTGGATAACGAATTCACCGGCCTGGTCACGCACCGGGACATCCTTGCCGCCACCATCTCCCAACTGGCCGAACTGGACCCGGAAACGCAGAAGGAAATCGACGTGGGCATCCCCATCCATGAAATCATGCGCACGGATATCGCCACCGTGGATGAGGAAACCTCTCTCAAGACCGCTGCGGAAATCCTGCTCAACCACAAGTACGGCTGTCTGCCGGTCATCGGCAAGGGAACGCTGGTCGGCATCGTCACCGAAGCCGACTTCCTCCGCCTGACGATCTCCCTTATGGACGGACTGGACGAAAAGTAATCGCCGCAAGCTACCGAAAATATTTCAGGCCGCGTTACTTGAATGCGGCCTTTTTCTTTTATTTTATGTATTTAACCTGATTTTTCAGATTTTCGACCCCCTCCCCTTGTCTCCCTCGAGCGAGTACTATAGAAATAGTCTAGATTTTCTAGCACACAGGAAGGATCAATGAACAAAGAAACGAGTCTTGGCAATAACAAGAAAAAGGGCAAGGGGCTCCCCCTGGGGCTCCTGCTGGCCATTATCGGCCTGCTCGCCCTGGCGGGCGCCGCCTTCATGCTTTTCAGGGACACCACGCCCCCCGTGATCGCCATCGGGCCGGACATGGAGCTGATCGGCAAACAGTCCGAGATGAATATCGTCGTGGAAGACCCGGGCAGCGGCCTGAAATCCGTCGAGGTCGTGGCCGTGCAGGCCGGCAAGCGGATAACCCTGCTCTCCGAGACCTATGCGGGCACGGTCATGCGGATCGAAAAACCGCTTTCCCTGGCCGAGCTCAAGGAAGGCGAACTGTCCATCGAGGTCACGGCCATGGACGGGTCTCTCTATCCCTTCGGCGCTGCAGGCCTTTCCAAGGCACAAAAGACCTATGTCCTGGACACGACCCCGCCGCGCATCTTCGTACAGTCCCACACCAACAACCTGAATCAGGGCGGTTGCGGCCTCATGATCTTCGCTCTGTCGGAAAAGGCCTCCTCAGCGGGCATCCTCGTGGGCGAACGGTTCTTCCCCGCCTACCTCCAACCCGACGGGAACGGCAAATTCCTCTACTACTGCCTGTTCGCCCATCCCTGGGACGTCAAATCCACAGATTTCAAACCCATGATCACGGCCGTGGACGGTGCGGGCAACAGTGCCAAACGGTCCTTCAACTACCACACCAATGCACGCACCTTCCGGCACGACCGGATCAATCTGTCCGACTCCTTCATGGAAAAGACCATCCCCGAATTCCAGGGGCTGGTGCCCAACGAGGGGTCCCTTCTCGACCAGTACCTGTACATCAACAACGAGATCCGCAAGCAGAACCGGGCCAAGCTGATTGAATTCAGCCGCAGGACAAGCCCGGTCATGCTCTGGGACGGCCCGTTTGTCCGCTTGCCCAACGCGGCCAACCGCGCACGGTTCGCCGACGCCCGCGACTACATGTACAAGGGCAACAAGGTGGACTTCCAGACCCACCTCGGCCTGGACCTGGCCAGCCTGCAACACGCTGCGGTGCCGGCGGGCAATGCCGGGACCATCGTGTTCGCCGACTTCCTGGGCATCTACGGCAACGTGGTGGTCATCGACCACGGCCTTGGCCTCCAGTCCCTGTATGCACACTTGAGCTCCATCAGCGTGGCCGTGGGCGACACGGTGGCCAAGGGGCAGCTCATCGCCCACACGGGCTCCACAGGCCTGGCAGGCGGCGACCACCTGCACTACGGCATCACCGTGGCCGGCATCCCCACGCAACCGTTCGAATGGTGGGACGCCAGCTGGATCAAAAACAACATCACATCCAAACTGCAATAACCTTGAAAGGCCCCGGAACACGGGGCCTTTTTGTTTGAGTGCAGGAGACTTATTCCTGGACCGGGAATTGCAAGTTTCTCCCCGGTGGAAATTATTTCCCACCGGAGGAGCCATGCAGATCACCGATCAAACCGCCCCGCTCTTTTATCCCGAGACACGTGACGCCCGTTCACTTGTCCGGACCTTCACGCCGACAGACATGACCCTTGAACCGGAAAAGACCGACGAGGAACTGCGCCTCGAATCATCGACCTTTTCCTTCCAGCGCCAACTGTCGCCGGAAGAGGAGAACAGGGTCCTCTTTCTCCAGAATCTCCTCGCCCAGATGCTGGCCATGGCCGACGGCCAGCCCATCGAGGAACAACGCTCCCGCATCCGGGACATCGAGAAGGAGCTGGAAAAGATAACGGGCGTCAAGGTCAGATCAAGCCTGTCGGCCATGACCAAAGACCTGCCGGGGAAACAAGACGAGGACGAAGAGGAGAACCTGGGCGTCGACGGCATCGACCCCAAGGAGGCGGCCCACAAACGACGGCCCGACTACAGCGACTCCGACAATCCGGGCATGCAGATGTTGCAATGCAGCGCGTCCTTCTTCAAGCTCAGTTCCCTCCTGGACAGCACCGGCGACCTGAAGTCCATTTCGTCCGCCGCTTCCTGACCCCGCCCCCATAAAACGTAAAAAAAGGCCGGATGGATAACCATCCGGCCTTTCTGTTTGCTGTTCTGCCACGCCGCCTATTGGGGGGTGGGCCGCTGAAGCTCTTCCTTGATCAGCCCGGCGGAGATGGGGGCCTGGCCGTGGCGCTTGTGCCAGACCTGGGCCTTGCCCACTTCCAGGGCCTTGTCGATGACTTCGTCCATGGTCTTGACCGGAATCACCTCCAGATCCTTGAGGATGTCCTTGGGGACGTCCTTGAGATTCTTCTCGTTCTCGGACGGGATGAGCACGGTCTTGATCAGGCCGCGATGGGCCGCCAGCAGCTTCTCGCGCAGCCCGCCGATGGGCAGGACGCGACCGCGCAGTGTGATCTCCCCGGTCATGGCTAGGTCGTGGCGAACCGGGATGTTCAGGAGCGCGGAAATCAGGGCCGTGGTCAGGGTGACGCCCGCGGACGGACCATCCTTGGGAGTGGCCCCGTCGGGAACGTGGATATGGATGTCCACCTTCTTGTAGAAATCGGGCTTGAGACCGAGCAGGTCGGACCGGGCGCGAATCCAGGACACGGCCGCACGGGCGGATTCCTGCATGACGTCGCCGAGCTTTCCGGTGATCTCCACCTTGCCCTTGCCGGGCATGAGCACCACTTCGACCAAGAGCATCTCGCCGCCGAGCTGGGTCCAGGCCAAGCCGTTGCACACGCCGACCTGGGCTTCCGCCTCACGCTCGCCGTAGGAGAACTTCTGCACGCCGAGCATCTTGCCCAGCGACTGCTTGGAGATGTGAATCGCCTTGTCGCGATCCTTTTCCTCCACGATCTGCATGGCCGACTTGCGGCAGATGGACGCAATCTCGCGCTCCAGGTTACGCACGCCCGCTTCCTTGGTATAGTAGCGGACCACGTCCAGAATGGCGTTGTCCGAGAACTTGAGATTCTCGGGCTTGAGACCGTGCTGCTCGATCTGCTTGGGCAACAGGAATCCCTTGGCGATCTCGACCTTCTCGTTTTCGAGGTAGCCGGGCAGCCGGATGATCTCCATGCGGTCCTGCAACGGCAGCGGAATGCCATCGAGATTATTGGCCGTGGTGATGAAGAACACCTTGGAAAGGTCGTAGTCCAGATCCAGATAATGGTCGTTGAAAGCGTAATTCTGCTCGGGGTCGAGCACTTCCAGCAGCGCGGCCGAAGGATCGCCGCGGAAATCTGCGGACATCTTGTCCACTTCATCCAGGCAGATGACCGGGTTGTTGTACTTCACCCGCTTCAGGGACTGGATGATCTTGCCCGGCAGCGCGCCCACGTAGGTGCGCCGGTGGCCGCGAATCTCCGCCTCGTCCCGCACGCCGCCCAGGGAAAGCCGCAGGAACTCGCGGTCCATGGATCGGGCGATGGAACGGGCGATGGAGGTCTTGCCGACGCCGGGAGGGCCGACGAAACAGAGGATGGGACCCTTCATGGTCTCCACCAGGGTCTGCACGGCCAGGTATTCGAGGATGCGCTCCTTGGGCTTCTCGAGACCGTAGTGGTCCTCATCGAGAATGGCCCTGGCCTGGGCAATGTCCACGTCCTTGTCGTCCTTGACTTCATCCCAGGGCAGGTCGAGCACCCAATCGACGTAGTTGCGGACGACGGTGTATTCCGCGCTGGACTGCTGCATGGTCCGCAGCTTCTTGATTTCCTTGCGCACGCGCTCGCGGTTCTCGTCGGACATGGGCTTGGCGTTGAGCTGTTCTTCCAGCTCCAGGGCCTCGGTCTGGGGGTCATCCTCGCGCCCCATCTCCTTGTTGATGGCCTTGACCTGCTCGTTGAGATAGTACTCGCGCTGGTTCTTCTCCATCTGATCCTTGACGCGCCCCTTGACCCGCTTCTCGATGGACACGATCTCGATCTCGCCCAGCAGAAGCTCGAACACGCGTTCCAATCGCCTGATCGGATCAATCTCCTCGAGAATCTCCTGTTTGCGGGAGAAATCGATCTTGAGATGCGGCATAACCTGATCGGCCAACTGGCCGGGGTCCTTGATGGTGGACATGGCCAGGATGGCCTCGGGAGCCACCTTCTTGTTGACCTTGCCGAACTCGTCCAAAGATTCCTGAACGGCGCGAATCAGCGCCATGGCCTCGGCGGACACCTCTCCGGATTCCTCCAGCCGGGTGAACCGTGCCTTGGGATATTCCCCTTCCTCCTCGCCATAGGAAAGCAGGTCCTCCTCGGGAGCCCAGGAGGCACGGGAAACGCCCTCGAACAGTACCTTGATGGTGCCGTCGGGCAGCCGGAGCATCTGCAATATCTTGCTGACCGTCCCCACGCGATACAGATCGTCCGCTTCGGGGTGCTCTTTTTCGGGCGTCTTCTGGGTGACCAGGAATATCTGTTTGCCATAGTCCGCAACGGCGGTCTCGATGGCTTTTATGGAAGCCTCGCGTCCCACGAAAAGCGGCACGATGGATTTTGGAAACATGACCACTTCCCGCAAGGACATCATGGGAAGCATCTGGGTTTCAGGGGATTTCTTGCCGTCGAATCCGAAAGTCGGCATGGACTCCTCCGATGCGTTGAATATGGGGCACACTCCCCGGGCTGGGGAGTGATTGCCGTCGATAATGTGGAAATAAGGCCCGGTGGCGTTTTGTCAACGCCGTGGTCCCGGTTACGCGGACTTCACTTCCTGATGATACAGCAACAGAGGCTCCATCTCGTTCTCGACCACCGACTTGTTGATGATGCACTCGCGCACATCCGGCATGGCCGGCAGCTTGTACATGATCTCGAGCATGGTCTTTTCCAGAACGTTGCGGAGGCCGCGTGCGCCGGTCTTGCGTTCCAGCGCCTGCTTGGCGATGGCCCCCAGGGCGTTCTCGGTGAACTTGAGCTCCACCTTGTCCAGCTCGAACAGCTTCCTGTACTGCTTGACCAGGGCGTTCTTGGGCTCCTGGAGAATACGGACGAGGTCTTCCTCGGTCAGTTCCTGGAGTGCGGTCTGCACCGGGATGCGGCCGACGAACTCGGGAATGAGACCGAACTTGATGAGATCCATGGGCTCCGCCAGGGCGAACAGCTCGCCCAGGTCCATATCCTTCTTGGCCTCCACCTTGGCGCCGAAGCCCATGCCGGAACCGGTATTGCGCTTCTGCACGATCTTGTCCAGGCCGATGAAAGCCCCACCCAAAATGAACAGGATATTCGATGTATCCATGCGGATGAACTCCTGCTGCGGGTGCTTGCGTCCGCCCTTGGGCGGGATGTTGGCCTCGGTGCCTTCGATGATCTTCAGCAGCGCCTGCTGGACACCCTCGCCCGAAACGTCGCGGGTGATGGACGGGGAGTCGCCCTTGCGCGCCACCTTGTCGATCTCGTCGATGTAGATGATGCCCCGGGAGGCCGCATCGATGTCGTAGTCGGCGTTCTGGAGCAGCTGGACCAGGATGTTCTCCACGTCCTCGCCCACGTAGCCCGCCTCGGTCAGGGTGGTGGCGTCGGCAATGGCGAACGGCACCTTGAGCACCCTGGCAAGGGTCTGCGCCAGCAGGGTCTTGCCCGAGCCGGTGGGGCCGATGAGCAGGATGTTGGACTTGTCGATCTCCACCTCGTCCGGACCGGAGTTGGCGGCGGCGTAGAAGACGCGCTTGTAGTGATTGTGCACGGCCACGGACAGGATCTTCTTGGCCTGGTTCTGGCCGATGACGTACTCGTCGAGAAGCGCCTTGATTTCCTGGGGCGGCAGCAGACGGCCATCCTCGAATTCCTCGCTGATGGTCTCCTGGGCCATGATGTCGTTACACAACGCCACGCACTCGTCGCAGATGTAGACGTCGGGACCGGCGATCAGCCGCTGCACCTCAGCCTGCGTCTTGCTGCAAAACGAGCAGCTCAATTCGGATGCGTTCTTGTTCTTGTCAGTCATACGATGTTAACCCTTGCTGTCTTCCGTGACCTCGTCGCGGGACTTCATGACCTTGTCGATGAGACCGTACTTCACGGCTTCCTCGGCCGACATGAAATAGTCACGTTCGGTATCGCTTGCGATCTTGGACAGCTTCTGGCCGGTGTGGTCGGCCAGGATGTTATTGAGAATGCCCCTCTGACGCAGGATTTCCTTGGCCTGGATGTCGATGTCCGTGGCCTGGCCCTGTGCGCCGCCGAGGGGCTGGTGAATCATGATCCGGCTGTGGGGCAGCGCGTAACGCATGCCCTTCTCGCCCGCCGCGAGGAGAAGCGAACCCATGCTGGCCGCCTGGCCCAGGCAAAGCGTCGCCACAGGAGCGGAAATGTACTGCATGGTGTCGTAGATGGCCATGCCCGCCGTGACCACGCCGCCCGGCGAGTTGATATACATGTAGATCTCCTTTTCCGGGTCCTCGGACTCGAGGAAAAGAAGCTGGGCGCAAATGAGGCTTGCCACATGATCGTCAATGGCGCTGCCAAGGAGAATGATCCGGTCTTTGAGCAGTCGGGAGTAGATGTCGTACGCGCGTTCTGTACGACCGGTAGTTTCGATGACCATCGGGATGGCGACCATGGACGTCTCCTTCATGGGATTATTAAACTGTTTATCGGACGACGGAAACGAAAACGTTAGCATCTCCTTCACGGTAATAAGGTGATGCAACAGCCGTTTCCGATGAGTTTCAAGCTTGTCCAGTATGAGCCATTTCGCCTGTAAGGACAAGATCAAACTTCCCCGCCAAGCACGAAACCAAATAGGTATCAGGCGGCCGGGGTCAAGGGTAAAGCCTAAAAAAAACGACGGCCCGGAAAACCGGACCGCCGCATTCTGATTCCGTTTCGGGGAAACCGCTTTCGCGGTCCCTACTCGGCAACGTGCTTGTCGGCACGCTCCTGAAGCTTGGCCAGGGAGTATCCCTTGGCGGTGGATTCCTTGATATCGAGGTTGGCGACGGCCCATTCAACGGCCTCGGCCTTGTTCTCGAACTTGGGAGCGCCGCCCTTGTTGGCCGCTGCCTTCTTGGGGGCAGCCTTCTTGGCGGGCTTGGCGCCGTCGGACGGCGGAGCCACCAGCTTGATCTCGGCGGAGTCGTAGATCAGTTCGGAGGCCTTGTCGCAAAGCAGGCGATCCTTGAGCGGCACGATGAGATTGTTGTCCTCGTAGTACTTCTTGAGCTCGTGCAGGGGCTGACGGGTCTGCATGGCCATCTGGGTCATGGTGGACTCGATCTCCTCGGGGGAGATGTCCAGCCCTTCCTCTGCGGCCACGGCCAGCAGGAAGATTTCGGCCTTCACGGTCTGCTCGGCCTCGGCGCGGAAATCCCCACGCAGCTGCTCGGGGGTCTTGCCCAGGGACTGAAAGCCCTTGCCCTGGCGGTCGAGCTTGTACTCGAGGTCCTGGATCAGGCGGTCGATGCGATCCTCGACCATGGCCGGCGGCAGGGGGAATTCATCGATGGACTCGATGACGCTCTTGAGCAGCTCGTTCTGCGCCGTGGACTTGTTCATCTGCTTGCGCTGGGAAGCGTAGGACTCGCGGATGCCGGTACGCATGGTCTCGACGTCCTTGAAGCCGGCCTTCTTGGCCACCTCGTCGGTCATCTCGGGAACGATGCGTTCCTTGACCGCGTGCAGCTTGGCCTTCATGGTCACGGTCTGTCCGGCCAGCTTGTCGTTGATGAAATCGGTCGGGAAGGTGATGTCGGTCTCGCCGGTCTCGCCGGAAGTCATGGTCTTGAGCAGTTCCTCGAACTCGGGCAGGGCCTGATTCTCGCCCAGCACCAGATCGAAGTTCTCGGCCTGGATGCCTTCAACGATCTTCTCGTCCTGGTAGGCGCCGAAGCTCACGGAAGCGACCTCGCCGTCCTTGGGCGGACGGACGTCCTTGATGACCTTCACCTCGGCGTTGTTGGCCAGGATGCGGGACTCGACCTCGGCAACCTCCTCGTCGGAGACGACCACGTCCACTTCCTCGGCGACCAACCCCTTGTACTTGGGCAGATCAAGGGTGGGCGCCACTTCAAATTCGATGGCGTACTTGAAATCCTCGTCGCGAACCAGTTCCTTGGCATCGACGTCGATGCGGGACATGGGCTGCATGGACAGGCCGGACATGATCTCGTTGATCTGGTAATTGATCAGGTCCGTGGTGGCTTCACCGTAAATCTGCTTGCGGTACTTGGACTCCACGACCGTGGACGGCACCTTCCCCTTGCGGAACCCCTTGACCTCGACCTGCATACGATACAGGGCGAGAGTCGCGGAAACGGCCGCGTTGACCTCTTCTGCGGGAACCTCAACCGTGATTTTCCGCTTTACCGGCGAAAGCTCTTCAACATTGTATTCCATGACACATATCCTCCTGGACGCTCTTGAGCGCGTAAAATTTTCTGCTTTTGTGGTGCGGGCGGAGGGACTCGAACCCCCAAACCGTGAGGTACCAGATCCTAAATCTGGCGCGGATGCCAGTTTCGCCACGCCCGCAAAAAGAACGTGCTTATTAAGCAAGCTCCCACAGATATGTCAACCTTATGGGGCCTTGAAGAAACGGAAATCTACGAACCGTCGGACTTCGCCGATATGGCGTCTGCTATTTCGCGCAGCTTGGCCATGAGCGCGGGCGTATCCTTGGCAAGGACATAGAGTACCGGTTCATGGCCTGTGCCGCCGGGGTCTCCCACCGCTCCGACATCCGCCGGAGTTCCATGGTCGCGAATCGCCCTGAAACCGCCCCACTCCTCGAACGCACCGCCTTCATCCCCGATATAATCGGGGGTTGAGTCGCGATCCATCCAGGCCACCTCCATGCCCAGGGAGTCGAACGCCTGCCGCACCTTGGACCCGCCGCCCAGCGCCATGGCGCACCCCACATCGGGCAGCAGGCGGGCAGCGGCCAGCAGAATTGAGGCCGTCCTGACCGACGCACCGAATTCAGGATAGCCGACCACGGAGACCTGATCACGGGCCGTGGTGATGAACCCGCCTGAAAAACCGGCCACCTCTTCAAGCCGGGACGCATAGGGCAAGGCAACGGCCACGTTTGCCCGGCTGCGCGGCAGCATTGCCGTCAGGCCGGGCGTGGCCGCCAGTTTCCGCCCCAGGTCGTCCACCCGGGCGAGGATGTCGCCACGACCCTTTTCCTTGAGCCAGGGGGCCAGGTGATTGGGCGGGCCGCCCCCTTCTCCCAGGCGATACCCGGCGCGCAAGGCCAGATGCAGATATTCCTGAGCCCGCAATATGGCCGGGCCCATATCCATGCCCTGGGCCAATCCCGTGGCGATGGCAGCGGAAAGGGTGCATCCCGTGCCATGCGTGGACTCGGTATCGACCCGCTGCTGCATGAAGGGAATGGGCTCGGTTCCCGGCGTCGCGAACCAATCGGTGATCGCCGGTGAATCCGTATGCCCTCCCTTGATGAGCACCGCCCTGGGGCCCATCTTGAGAAGCAGCCGGGCCGCGATGAAGATGTCCTCGCGGCTGCCTATGGCCATTCCGGTGAACAGCTCGGCTTCCGGGATATTGGGCGTCAGCACGTCCGCCAGGGGAAACATCTGGTCCACCATGGCCTCGACCGCGTCGTCCTTGAGCAGCTTGGCCCCGGACGTTGCCACGCACACGGGGTCGACCACGAGGGGGAACTCCGCTTTCTTCAGGATGGGCGCGATGGCCTCGATGATGGGCGCGGAAAACAACATCCCGGTCTTGGCCGCATCGACCTTGATGTCGTCGAGCACCGTGGTCAGCTGCCTGGCCACGAACTTGGCGGACGGGGCATGAATGGAGGTAACGGCCTTGGTATTCTGGGCGGTCAGGGCCGTGATCACGCTGGCGCCGTAACCGCCCAGCATGGTGATGGTCTTGAGATCGGCCTGTATGCCCGCCCCGCCGCCGGAATCGGACCCGGCGATGGTCAGGATGCATGGGAGTCGTTCCATGGTCTGTCTCCAAAAAAGCAAATGTCGCGTACAGGTTGTATCACCCGTACGCGACATTGGCACGAAAAATATGTTCGTGGATCAACCGCAGGACAGCTTCACGTAATCGTCCACGGAAACGCCGTTCCACGCCTTGGACACCCAGTAGGCGGTGGCCCAGATCATGAGCGCAGTGGCCTGGAGGTCGGTCAGCCTTCGCAGCTTGACTTCGAGGTTGGACTTGCTCGCCCCGTGCTGGATGTGCACGTTGTGCTCATCGCAAGCCTCTTCGACCCGGAGCAGAAGGTACGCCTGCTTCGACTGATTGGGAAGCAGCTTCACTTCCTTGTGGGATTCAAGAATTGTTTTCAATTCAGCGACGGAAAAGTCACTGGAAACGTTACGGATGGACTTGAAAAAGACATCCACAGCCCAAGGCAGTATAAACTCTGCGCCGGCGCTCTTGGTCTTGAAGTAGTCCTTGAGCCATTTTTCCTGATCGTGAGTAATTCTCGCAGCAACCTGGGGCATACCGTCTCCTCCAAATGAACCGGCGAAACATGTTTCCTATGGTACGTTTAGCAGTTGGTTTATAAGCGAAACAGGCGAATCAATCAAGAGTTTTTCTAGAAGATCGTCAATCCGACACAGACTAGCCGTTGAAAACCGCCCGCAACTGCCGGAACAAGGTCAGCAAAAGGGCATCGGGAGCATCGTTCCCGTCGATATTCAGGCGGATTATCTCGGTGACGGTGTTCCGGTTCGGCGTGACGGTCTTTTGGGCCACCAGGACGACATTCTGCTCTCGCCCCTTGCCTGCATCCTCGGTGCGGATCACCAACACCCACTGGCCGTTCTGACGCTTCCAGGACGTTTCCACACTCACGGAGTCGGACTCCTTGCGCTCAATGAGCTGCACGAAATCTTCCAGGGAAAAAGCCTTCTTCCCCTTGCCCTGCACGCCGAGATATTCACCGTCCGAGGCGATCACCAGGGGGCTGGACAGGAAATCGACGGGCGGAAAATCGATCCCACCGTCAGTTGCGCTGCCGGATAGTTTTTTACGCAGAGACAAAAGCTCTTTTTGCAGATCATCGACCACTTTCTTCTGTTGCCGAGCCTCTTTCTCACGCTCCTCGCGCAAGGCGGACAATTCATCCCTCAAGGACCGGATTTCGCTTCGGAACAGGGACTGGTTGTCCAGGACGTCCGACATTCTGGAAAGCACTCCCGCCAACTCCTGAATCCCACCATCAGACAAAGATTGATCAAACCTTTGATCAGACTGTTGATCATTTATTAACAAGCTGAATTTCAATGCTAATTCATTTTCAATTTGTTCAGCAGACCAATTGTCATTAAACATGGTACGGATCCTCCTGAATATCTCAAGCACCTCGACTGGGTACCGGGTACGACGGCCCCCGCCGCCCTCAGACGGAATATATTTTCCAAATTTATCCTTATAGTAGACGACGGTCGACGGAGGAATACCCAACTGTCGACCGACCTCTCTAAGGCTTATGAATTTTTTACTCATAACAACATTCTCTTGTTGATCATTATTCTCTAATTAATCAATATGCAGAAAATAACTTATTGTCAACACAATTTTGAACAACACTGTTCAACTATCATCATTGCTCATAAACAAAAAAAGTGCGGCGGGAATATCCGCCGCACCCGAAGATGCCGATATGAGAAGGCCTCTTATTCGAGGGCTCCACGCACCTCCTTGAGGGACATGAGAACATCCTGCATCCTGTTGCGCAGTTGTTCGTCCTCAAGGGTATTGCCAAGGTAAGCAGCCTTCATGGCCATGTCGTTGACCATGTCGTGAGCTATGATTCGCTTCATGGCGGAAGGCAGGCCCTCCTCCATCTGGACCATGCGCTGGTCGAGGGTGGACATCTCGTTCCGCAACTCTCCCAAGGACTTAACTTCATCAGTGAGACCGGCAATATTCCGATTCATGCCGAAGAAAAAGATGACCAGCAAGACAACGACCAGCAGAGAAACAATCAGCGCGACCTTGCTCATATCCCTGTTTGTCTCCGCCATTGCCGGCGAATCCGCATTCTCCAGGGCATTCTCAGCTCCGCCGTTATGCGGGACTGCCTCTAATTTATGGACTTTATTGTTATCCGGACTCACGAAAAACTCCATTGAATTAATTGATTCCACCAGTTTCACAAACGTTTCCAAGCAACATACTGAACACCCTCATCGGAATCAAGGTCAATAAACGTGAAGTCGGTCATGGCGATGAACGTCTCAACGCACCAGGCGTGCGTATTATTTTTCTATACATGAAGGTGTTCAATACTTGACAATGCTCTGTAATTACTATGTAGAGTAAATCCTGGCAGTGCAGGATACCCTTTTTATTACTCTGGCCCGACACTGCACTATATTAACATTGGTTTATACACCATATGGATAAAGGAGACAGGGATGGAAGATTATCTGAAAGAGGCGCTGGAAATAGTCAAGGCCCAGGCAAGCGTACGGACCATGACCGAAGATGAGATCACATCCATGGTTCAAAAGATCGCCATCGGCATCAAAGCCATTGCAGAGGGCGATGTTTTATCTACGGATGAACCGACAGCGATTGATCCCAAAAAGGCCATCAGGGAGAAGTCCATTCTTTGCTGCGTCTGTGGCAAGACCTTCAAGGTCATCACCAAGAAACACCTGGCCACGCACGGGCTTACCCCTGAAGAATACAGGGAAAAATGTGGCTACAAGAAGAATCTCCCCTTGGTCTGCAAGAGCCTCCAGCGCGAACGACGCAAAAAAATGAAAGAAATGAAGCTGTGGACAAAGCGCGGCAAGAACAAAAAATAGATCAGCGAAAAAGGCCCGGGGCACATGCTCCGGGCCTTTTCATTTCCTGAGGGTCTTGGTCAGGATAACTTCGATGCACTGCTCGATTCGGGTCCATCCATCTTCCGAGCGCAAATCCACACCGCCGATGCTGGAATGGATCCGGGAACGGACTGCCAGGAAATTCACGGAGCCGGCCATAAGCAGCACCAACGCGGTCAGATCGACGTCCTCCGGCGGGTCCTGCTCCATCAATTCGAAAAACTCGAGGGCGGTCTTGACGCGCACCTGCTCCAGGGTTTGCGTCAGATCATTCCGCTCCAGGGCCTCCCAGGCAAGTATCTCCAACGTCTGCGGCCGGTTCAGAATCGCCCGCAGGTACCGCCTGAAAAACATGGCCATGAGGGCATGCGGAGGCATCCCACGCACACTGTCCGGGTCATCACCGACCAGTTCCGCCGCCGTCGGCCAAAAATCGACCGTCTCCCCATATGCGGCCACAAGCCCGCTCAGCCCGCCGAAATACCGATAGATCAGTTTCTTATCCACCCCTGCTTCACGCGCCACCAGGTTCACGCCCAGCCGCTGAAAGCCGACCTCCGCAAGAACCCTGCCCACGGCCCTCACAAGCTTGCCCTGCGTGATCTCCTTGTTCCGAATCGGAATGACCTTGGGGAGCGCTTTCAAATGTGCCAAATCAATCTCCGGTTTTAACTGATATTCCACCACTACTATCCCACACACCATCATCAACCACAATGATAGATTGCCCCTGACCATCCATCACGCGAGTTGGGGGGCGTGACTTTGGACCAAAAGAAAAGGCCCTCAGTCTAATCGACTGAGGGCCTTTTGAAATATTCCTTGGCACCGACCTACTTTCCCACACGCTACCATGCAGTATCATCGGCGATGGAGGGCTTAACTACCGGGTTCGGAATGGGACCGGGTGTACCCCCTCCTCCTTGGGCACCAAGAAAAAGTGTTGAGTTTTTACTCAAATATTTAAGTAAATAGGGGAAGAGAGAATTCCTTTTTATTGTAGAATAAGTCGCACGATCTATTAGTACTGGTCAGCTGAACAGCTCACACTGCTTACACCTCCAGCCTATCAACCTCGTAGTCTTCGAGGGATCTTTAGGGACCGAAGTCCAGGGAGAATTTATCTTGAGGCGGGCTTCCCGCTTAGATGCTTTCAGCGGTTATCCTTACCGAACTTAGCTACCCTGCAATGCCACTGGCGTGACAACAGGAACACCATAGGTTCGTCCACCCCGGTCCTCTCGTACTAGGGGCAGACCCTCTTCAATTCTCCTACGCCCACGGAGGATAGGGACCAAACTGTCTCACGACGTTTTAAACCCAGCTCGCGTACCACTTTAAACGGCGAACAGCCGTACCCTTGGGACCTGCTTCAGCCCCAGGATGTGATGAGCCGACATCGAGGTGCCAAACCGCGTCGTCGATGTGAACTCTTGGACGCGATCAGCCTGTTATCCCCGGCGTACCTTTTATCCTATGAGCGATGGCCCTTCCATTCGGAACCACCGGATCACTAAGACCAACTTTCGTTCCTGCTCGAGATGTCTCTCTCACAGTCAAGCTCCCTTATGCCTTTGCACTCAACGGCTGGTTTCCAATCAGCCTGAGGGAACCTTTGCAAGCCTCCGTTACATTTTAGGAGGCGACCGCCCCAGTCAAACTACCCACCAGACACTGTCTCCAAACCGGATTACGGTATTGGATTAGATACCTAAGTATTCAAGGGTGGTATTTCAAGGGTGACTCCACGCATACTGGCGTACACGCTTCAAAGTCTCCCACCTATCCTACACATGAATAATCAAATACCAATGTCAAGCTGCAGTAAAGGTGCACAGGGTCTTTCCGTCCTTCCGCGGGTACCCGGCATTTTCACCGGGAATTCAATTTCACTGAGTCTCTGGTTGAGACAGTGGGGGGATCGTTACGCCATTCGTGCAGGTCGGAACTTACCCGACAAGGAATTTCGCTACCTTAGGACCGTTATAGTTACGGCCGCCGTTTACCGGGGCTTCGATTTAGAGCTTCGACCGAAGTCTAACCCCACCTCTTAACCTTCCGGCACCGGGCAGGCGTCAGTCCCTATACATCGTCTTACGACTTAGCAGAGACCTATGTTTTTAGTAAACAGTCGCCCCCCCCGATTCGCTGCGTCTCAAAACCGCTCATATAGTTAAATATTCACAGTCTCGAGCACCCCTTCTTGCGAACTTACGGGGTCATTTTGCCGAGTTCCTTAACCAGAGTTCTCTCAAGCGCCTTGGTCTACTCGACCCACCTACCTGTGTTGGTTTGCGGTACGGTTTGCACATGCTAAACTTAGAAGCTTTTCTTGGCAGCATGGAATTAACGGCTTACGTCAGTTTAATGACTCGGCATCACGTCTCAGGCATATAGATTGGCGGATTTGCCTGCCAATCAACCCTACACGCTTGCACCGGGATATCCAACACCCGGACCGTCTATCCTCCTGCGTCCCTCCTTCGCACACATGTACAAGTACAGGAATATTAACCTGTTTCCCATCGACTACGCATTTCTGCCTCGCCTTAGGGGCCGACTTACCCTGGGAAGATTAACTTTACCCAGGAAACCTTAGGTTTACGGCGAATAAGTTTCTCACTTATTTTATCGTTACTCATGCCAGCATATTCACTTCTCATTAGTCCAGCGCACCTCACGGTACACCTTCATCCCATCTGAGAACGCTCCCCTACCGCTCATAGTAAACTATGAACCCAAAGCTTCGGTACAATGCTTAGCCCCGTTACATTTTCGGCGCAGAATCGCTAGGCCAGTGAGCTATTACGCTTTCTTTAAAGGATGGCTGCTTCTAAGCCAACCTCCTGGATGTATCAGCAACTCCACCACCTTTCCCACTTAGCATTGATTTCGAGACCTTAGCTGTTGGTCTGGGCTGTTTCCCTTTCGGCCACGGTCCTTCGCAACCATAGCCTGACTGCCACACATCATTTACCGGCATTCGGAGTTTGAAAGGGGTTGGTAACCTGGTGGGGCCCCTAGCCCTGTCAGTGCTCTACCTCCGGCAAACTAATGTGACGCTATACCTCAATATATTTCGGGGAGAACCAGCTATCACCGGGTTTGATTGGCCTTTCACCCCTATCCACAAGTCATCCAAATCGTTTTCAACCGATACTGGTTCGGCCCTCCACTTGATTTTACTCAAGCTTCAGCCTGCTCATGGATAGATCACCCGGCTTCGGGTCTACTCCGCAATACTTGACGCCCTATTCAGACTCGCTTTCGCTACGGCTACACTTACGCTTAACCTCGCATTACAGAATAACTCGCTGGCCCGTTATGCAAAAAGCACGCGGTCACGGAACAAGTCCGCTCCCACAGCTTGTAGGCACAAGGTTTCAGGTTCTATTTCACTCCCCTAACAGG